>CAZPYD010000001.1:0-36740 GCA_964590835.1 uncultured Candidatus Saccharibacteria bacterium
GTCGTCTCAAAACAACACTCTGAAAAACCTTAAAAACCAAAATAAGGCCAATGAAAATAGCAAAAGTAATGGCGTATTTTAGCCCTGTATTACCCCAATATTCCTGTTGAAAATATGGGTGCAATAAAAATTGTTGAATATTTGTTGTAAATTCTTGCATAACAGTGTTATTTTGACATAAATATCGTAAAAAATAAACCCCAAACCACCATAATTCCATTTTCGAACTCTGCGGAAAGGATTAGAGAATTAAGGAGTGTAGTAGAAAAATTCATCCTGTTTAAGCCCGACTGTCTACTTTAATAAATCTATAAAAAAGACAGGAGGGTGAGATATGGGTTTTTCGTTAAGCGAAACGACTATAATTTTCAATTATTGAAGCAAAGAGAGAAAAGGGAGTTATGGCGGTTTGGGGTTGAGAAGTAAGAACAAAAAACTCAAAAAAAATAACCCCCTTTGCGGAATATCCGCGTCGGGGGGTCTGGGTTGGGCTTGTCTGTCTAGGTTCACTCTGGGAAAGCGTAGTAGCCTTCGCTAGCTCCCCAGCCGAGTTCATTTCCAGCACATTCGATTACTCCGGCTTGGTTTTTAAATTCTTCGTCGCTCCCGCCGTTTTTGATGATCAGCTCAGCGCATTCGATAACATGTTTGTCCTCAAAAGGACATTCGCCTTCCATATAGTGTTGCTGGTACAGTTCTCCTCTCTCCAGTTTAAGGACCTCTTCGGGTTTGCTTTCTCTAGTAAGTTTCAGGGTTTCCATTTCTCTCTCCTTGTTAATGGTTGTTTCAAAATCTAAGCCAAAAGTAGCACAGAGAAAGAGATGTGTCAAACAAAAAGGGAACCCCCGTCGCGGTTTTCCGCGTCGGGGGTCTTGGGGAGTTGGCCTAGACTTGCTAGACCAGGGCCGGCAGCCGTAACTGTTATTCATTGTTTTTTCTTAGAATGGTATAGGCTCTAATTTTGTCGCCTGTGACCAGTCTAATCTTTTCAACAGGGTGGTATCCGTTCGCTTCAAAGTCTTTTGCCCGCATGGTAGGACAGATGACTTCGTTTTCAGGGTCTTCAACCCTGATGGATACGCTTTCGCCTTCGCCAATAACGACTTTTGTTACCTTGAAATGTGCCATGTTTGATCTCCTTGTTATATTTGGTTGTTTTTGTATTTTTCAATTCTGTTTATATTATACATGAATTACATGATTTGTCAATAGCCACAAAAAATCGGTTATATCTTCCCTGTTTTTATTTTCTCGCGGATTTGGGCCACGTAGTTGCTAAAAAAGTGTAGGTTGTGGAAAGTAAGCAAGCTCATGGCGTTTATCTCGCCTGCTTTGAATAAATGGCAAACATAATTGCGACCGTAGTTTTGGCACACAAAGCAGTCGCACTTACTATCTAGTGGTTTTTTGTCTTTTAAGAATTTGGTCTGGCGCATATTTATTCTTCCCTTATTTGTATAAGCGAGGCCTCTGCGCGCATGGTGTGTTGGTACTATACAGTCAAAAGTATCTACTCCGTTTTTGATAATAAATTCCATATCTTCTAGGTAGCCTATTCCCAAGAGATGTCTTGGTTTGCTTTCGTCTAGGTTATCAAAAGACCAGTTTAAAATTTCTTGGGTTTCTCGCTTGTTTGTTCCCATATCGCCGCCTATCCCAAATCCATCAAAAGGAAGCGAGTTAATAAACTTGGCGCTTTCCATTCGCAAATCTTTAAAGCACGAGCCTTGCACAATTCCATATAATGCCTGGTCGGGGTTCTTTTTCTTAGCTTTTATGCATATTTCTGCCCATTTATGAGTTCTTTCTAGGGACTTTTTCATATATTCTTTGTTTGCAAGTGGTGAGGTGCATTCGTCAAAGGCAAAAATAATATCAGCACCTATTTTCTCTTGGATTTTTATAGATTCTTTTGGGCCTAAAAAAATCTTGTCACCATTTATGGGTGAGCGAAACCAGACACCTTTATCAGTAATCTTAATAGACTTTGGCTGCTGCCCCTTCTTTATTTTTTTCTCAACTATCGAGGTTGGACCTCGATAGTTGGAGTTGGGTTTTAGGATTTTGCCTACTCCCAGGTCTTGGCCAAACCCCAAGCTAAATACCTGAAAGCCACCAGAGTCTGTCATGGTTGGCTTGTCCCAGTTCATAAACTTGTGTATTCCGCCTGATTTTTTTAGCACATTTTCACCCGGCTTAAGGTGCAAATGAAAGGTGTTAGAGATAAGTAGCTGGCTGCCGGTTTTTTTAACTAGCTCTGTCGGCAAAGCCTTAATGGTGGCCTGCGTAGCCACAGGCACAAAAGCCGGTGTGCGTACAACACCGTGTGAGGTTTTGAGAAGACCCAGTCTGGCCTTACTCTTCTTTGATTTCTTTAAAATTTTGAATTCCATAATGGGGTTATCCTAGCAAAGATTTTGCTGTTTGTGTATATAATTGATATAATGCAAAAGATAAAGGAAGGTCGAGTTTTTATATTTTATAAAAAAAAAATAAAAAAATGGACGAAGAAAAGAAAAAGTTTCAAGGGGACTGGATATGTTCTGGTTGTGGTGCACCTATTACAGAGCTTCCTTTTCAGCCAGATCCGGCTAGAGAAGGTGAGCTGACTTGTTTTGATTGTCATAAACAAAAAATGGCAAATAATCCTCGTGGAGAACGCAGAAAGTTCCAAGGAGACTGGAAATGCGGAAAATGCGGAGGCGCAATAACCGAGCTTCCATTTCAACCAAACCCTCAAGGATTAGACAGACTAATGTGTATTGATTGTTTTAAAAAAAGTAAATAAATTTCTTAAAAAAATCAAAACAAAAAAGTCTCCGAAAAACATCGGAGACTTTTTTGTTTGTAATCTAAGTCGATATATTACATTCCACATTTGTGGCTCATCATTTTAGGACATGTAAAGATCATAGCAAGTGCTGATAGTCCAACCAGACTGTAAACAACACGAGAAGCCATTGTCATGTCGCCAAAAATAGAAGCAACCAGGTCAAAATTGAAAAAACCAATTAAGCCCCAGTTTAGACCACCAATAACTACTAAAACAAAAATAATCCAGTTTAATGTTTTCATTTTTATTAAAAATATAAAATTTATAAAAATCGACCTTGTTTCTTAATTCGTTGGTTAAGAGAAAGCTATTTTTTTATATATCTTGCGAGTAACCTCTACGTCTCGTTTACAATATTCCAAAATCTCTTTTATTTTTCCTTTTTTATAAAAATTATAAACCTGGGATCCGTCTATCCCCTCTTTTGGTGTAGGGATACCTAATGCCAACGCTAATTTTTCCAGGCCTATTTTTCGCATCGCCCATTTCATCCATTCTCTATCTGTATCAAACATAGGATTGCGCCTATATCTGGCAAAATTAAGATCTTTTGTTGGAGTAACGCCATTTACTATAGATCTTTGATAAATAAAGCGCATATCAAAGTCAATAATATTATGACCAATAAACAAATAAGCATCTTGGGCTATTTGCCAAAACTCTTGGAGCATTTTTGCTTCGTCGCTTTCTGCATATAGCACTTCTGCCGGGTTGTCGTCTATGGCATAACCAATGCAAAATATTCGCCCAAAAGCTCCATCAAAGGAGGTATTTAAAAGATACTGTTCAAAATCTTGCCCGAGATCTTTATTTTTTTCTAGTGCTTTTTTATGTAAAAATTTTACCGCTTCGTGTTTATTTTCCGGTGCAGGTAAAGTTTCTATATCCAAATATAGCTTGCTCATACATAAATATTATACCACAAAAACTGCAGCCGGGGCTGTGGAGAAGTTTAAATACTAAAAAATAAACACCTTACCCCTTGAGGTATTTATTTTTTATTGTATTGACTTTTTAGATATTTTGTGTATAATGAAATCAGATAAAAAAAAATTTTAAAATACAAAACCATCAAGGAGGATAGCCATGTCAAATGTTTTTAACAACAATCATCCAGAATTAAAAAAGGGTGAGATATTTTTGCTAAACATTGGGTGGAATGAATTCAATGAAATTAAATGGAAAACAAAAAGACAGGGTAAACACGCTTATACTAATCACGGACGCCCTGTGAAAAGACTCGTCCCTGTTTTTGTTCAGCATTCAGAATTAGAAGCCGCTGGATATAATTCAGATGATATTTAATAACAATCAAATCATCGCGACGATTAAAAGGCCACAGTTAGTGGCCTTTTTTATTTCATTTTTTTGAAACCTTTGTCTTTGTGTAGTTGTGCTGGTGTGTATACCGAAGTTTTTTCTGGCAAGAATTTTTTTAAGTGGTCGTTTATAGGTTTTACTCCAAGCGCTTTTATTTCACCCTTTTCTGGCTTCCCCCAAACAACAACGACATCGTTTTGTTTTATTTTAATACCCGGTCTTAGGCGTGTTTTTGAAGAAGTACTTATTTTAAAATCTTTTCTATTCCTTGTTTGTAAAACAAAGCCATCATCGACAAACTCAACCACTTTTCCGCGATAAACATTTTTTGTTTTTGGTACACCATAATCTCGATACATTTTTCCCATAATTGGCAGTTTGTCTTTTTCGGCTTGTATTAAAAGAGATGAATGCACTGGTGTTTTGTCTATAAAAAATCCACCCAAAAGAGCCAAGAAAATAAATCCTAAAAAAGAATATAAAATTGGTCTGCGATAAACAAGAGAAAATCTGCGAGTAAGTGCCCCTAAAAGAATTACCAAAATTATCAAAACCAACAAAAGCAACCATGGCACAGAGAAAAAGAATGGCACCACCCCCTTGAGTCCAAATTTAAGTAAATACAATCCCCCACTCAAGCGCAAAATAAACAAAATAAGGCCGACCAAAAAGAACATGGCGATAGCCACACCCAAAGCAGCCAAAATAGCTAATACTGTTTTTAGCATAAAATGCCACTTTGGCTTCATTTTTAATTCTCCATTTTTGATTTTATTTATTATTGTTTGTATTTTCGTCATATTTCTTTTTTATAAGTTCCTTTGCTCTTTTTAACCTAACCCCGACCGTGGCAATTGGTATCCTTAAAACATCTGCGATCTCTTTGTAGCTCAATTCTTCAAAATAATACAATATTATTACTTCGCGATATTTAGGCTTTAATTTAGTCAAATATTTGTCTGTAATTTCTTGGGCTTCTCTCTCTAATGCTTTTTTATCGGCCTTTTCTTCTGACAAAAAATGTGGGAAAAGAGTGTCTAAATTAAAAATCGGAACAGGTTCTTTTTTGCACTTTCTGATTGTATTGATAAACTCGTTATGAGCTATTCTGTATATCCATGGAGAAAATCTTTTTGCTGTATCAAAACTTTGTATGTTGATAAATATTTTTACAAACACATTCTGTATGGCATCCTGCGCATCTTCGTAATTAAACAAGAATTTTCGAGCGTAGCGCAACATTTTGGCCTCGTATCTGTCTATCAAAACATCAAAAAGATCAGTTTGACCTAATTGTATTTTTTGCGCAATTTCTTCATCTGTTATTTTGTTATCTATAATAGACATAATATGCTCCTAGAGTCTGTTCATAATCTTAACAATATTACACTTCAAAATGCAATTTTATTTCAAAATAAAAAATGACCCATACTGGGTATGGGCCATTTAAAATTTTAAGGGTTTATTTATTTAAATATTTATCCAGTCGTTAATTTTAATAGCCTGACTGGATTTAATTTCAAAGTATTTGGGTTCTTCACACTTTGGTCTCTCAAACTGGCAAGGAAGCACTTTGAAAGTAGCTCCAAAATCTTTTATTTTTATTATTCTCCCTTCACTGTATTTAAGCACATTGGGATCACCACCAAAACGGTCTCTTGGTATTCTATACATATCGCCAACCTGCGGCTGTTCGCGAGGTGGTAAATACCCCACATCAAACTCAATCCCTTGCTTCGTGTTTACAACAGGATAACCAGAAACAAGAAGGTCAGGATTATTTTCTGCAAGCCTGACTTTTAAAATAGAAAAAAGCATTTGGGTTATCATTTTTGATATTAACATGTTTTTTTCTGTGTCAATGGTGGTCGCTAAACAAGGCAAGGGGCAAAAAGGGATAAATAATCCTTCTGTAAAAGGAAGAAACCTGGAACAAGGAATGTAAAAATAATTAGGCCAATATGCACTATGTCCATTTCCAGCCCCGGATTCGTTATAATAAATATTTACAAAATCTAAAAAACGCCTCGCATCAGCTAATGAATGAAATATAAAAGACTTAAGTTTATTATTTTCAAGTATTTTTAATCTTACTTTCATTTCGTGCCTCTCTTGTTTTTTAAGTTTCAAAACTTTTTAAAAATTAACACGTTTTTTGGGCTTGGGCAAGTTATATTTACTAAAGTGATTAAATTTTATATACTTTAGGGGTGGAAAATTGAATAATATATTTTGCCGGATGGTGCAATGGTAGTCACGCCTGGTTTTGGTCCAGGAAATCGGGGTTCGAGTCCCTGTCCGGCAGCCACCAAAGTTGCTCGCGAGTTTGCGAGCGACACACAACTTTGAGTGTGCAGCATTTTTAATGCTGCATTCCTTAAGTTTGTTATCCGAAGCGAAGCGGAGTGATGACAGTAAAGCGAGCCGGGGTCGGCGAACACTTTGGCTTTTGGAGCCCGCAGGGCGAACAAAAGACTTAGTGATTCGTGACCAAGTCCCTGTCCGGCAGCAAAAGACAGTTAGTCCCGATGTGTATGCATTAGGGCTTTACTGTCTTTCTGTCCGGAAAGGATGGGAAAGGCACAGACAGGCTTGAGGCCAAGCCCCCCCCTGTCCAACTATTATATAAATATCCACGAGAGTAATCGAGTCTCCCTACTAACAAATCACAACCTAAGTCTTACAATATCTTCAAAGCGGGTCTTTTTTGCGTCTACCTCCCCCCTTGACCCAAAACAATTCTTAGTTTAATCTGTACTTAAAATCGAAGTACCTAAACAAGGAGGTTCAGCAATGACTCAGATTAAAAATGGAAAAAATCCTGAAAAGAAACCTGAAAAGAAAAAAGAAACCAAGAAGGAAAAAGCGTTGCGTTTGCAATATTTGTTTGACGGATTTAAAACAGAAGAAGAATGGCTTGAATCAATAAGGCAAGGTGCAAAAAAAAGACTGGGCTTATTGGACAAAGGATAAAGAAAAAATAGACGAAACAGAAGAAGAATTTATACATAGATACATAGAAACTTGCAGGTTTTTGACTGAAATGCAAGCTAGATACATTGTATCGGTGTATTCTGTGAAGGCGTTGGATCAGTCTCTTAGATATTATCAAAGCGACGGATATCGTTGCGAGCAGATAGTAAGAAAAACTGACAATCATATGACAAAAGCTGCCGGGTTGATTATGAGAGCTCCATATTTGTCTGGTGGCTGAGGTGGCCATTAATCAAACTGCAAGTTTGCAGTCAAAATCCCCTGTCTTCTAAGACAGGGGATTTAAATTTGCCTCACATTTTTAATAAAAGTATATAAAACTCACGATCGTGAAAGTTGTATACTTTTTCTTTGCTTGACCAAACCAGACTTCCCTTTTTTGATAAACCTTTTCGTTTGCCAATTGAGTGTTATGGTAATAAAATTTGAGTAATGTACCACACCTACATCCTCCAATGCGCCGACAACACTCTATACACCGGCTCCACAAATAATCTCGAAAAAAGATTGAGGCAACATAATGAGCTTAAATCCGGCGCGCATTATACAAAAATTCGCAGACCGGTAAAATTGATATATTCAGAAGAATTTGAAACACTAAAAGAAGCCCGACAACGAGAAAACGAAATAAAAAGCTGGCCACGAAAAAAGAAATTGGCTTTAATAGACAAACAACGCAGTTAACGCATATTTTAATAAACACCATGAAAACCAAGTAGGGTTTTCACCTTGAAAATAGGGTTTTGGATGTTCTAAAGACACCAAAAAAGTGCTAAAATAATCTAACCATTAAGATTAACTTTAAAAAATTATGAATGAAAAAAATACACCCAACAAGGTGCCAAATATTACTTTTAAAACTTGCCAATGGGAAGGAAAAATTCAAACCTGTGGCGGCAAAATAGATTGGAAAGAAATAACCACAGATGAAATTTTTGGCGGTAAAAAGGTGGTTCTCTTTGCTTTGCCTGGCGCTTTTACACCTACATGCTCGTCTACTCACCTACCCGGCTATGAAACTAAATACGATGAATTCAAAAAACTTGGCGTAGACGAAATCGTTTGCCTTAGTGTAAACGATCCTTTTGTAATGCGTGAATGGGGCAAGGAACAAGGAATAGAAAAAGTAAAACTCATCCCCGACGGCTCTGCAAAATTTACAAAAGAAATGGGAATGCTTGTAAAAAAAGATAATCTTGGTTTTGGTGAAAGATCTTGGAGGTATAGTATGTATGTTGAAGACGGAGAAATAAAAAAGATTTTCAAAGAACCCGGTTTTTCTGATAATTGCGAGGATGATCCATTTGAAGTAAGCGACGCAAACACAATGCTGGAATATTTAAAAAATAAATAATACCCCATG
This sequence comes from uncultured Candidatus Saccharibacteria bacterium, assembly GCA_964590835.1. Classification (GTDB taxonomy): domain Bacteria; phylum Patescibacteriota; class Minisyncoccia; order JAHISW01; family Tagabacteraceae; genus CAZPYD01. The sequence goes on from CAZPYD010000001.1 coordinate 8,511, forward strand.
AACGAAGATATAAATCAAAAACTAAAAGAACAAGACCAAAAGTTAAATGCTATTTTTAATTCAGTAGAAAAAATAAGGAAATATTTTCTTATAATGATTTGGATTGCTGTTTTAGCAATTGTGCTGCCAGCCATTGGATTAATTTTTGTCATCCCTCAATTTTTAAATCTATACACGGGATTGATTTGATATAAAAATAAAACCCACCAAATATAATATTTGATGGGCTAGATAGGAGTTTGATAGTTATTTCTTCTTACCAATTCCTCTTTTTTAATTTACCTTGTTTTCTCAATTTACATTCTTCTTTATCATCACAAATTCCATTTTTTAATTCATCTGGCAATTCATCTTTATTATCTGATATTGCATTATAAGTCCCCAAATATTCACCACACTTCTTGCAGTGAACACTTCTGTCGTAATGAGTCATAGCTCTCTCCTTCTTACCTGCCATAATATACAGGGTATTTTGGGTGGATTCTCTTTTATTAAAATTTTTAAAGTTTTACTATTTATAACATTTTATAACACTCTAGTAAATATAAACAAAACCAAGTAATATAATAACAGGAGCATTAAAAAATTTATTATTAACTTTATTTTAATTTTTATGAAAAATAGAAATAAATTTATTTTGGCATCACTTGCGGTGTTAGCATTTTTTATAGCAGCACCTCTAGTTAGTCATGCTATGACTTTAAAAAAGGGCGACAATATTTTTGTCGACCAAGACATAACCGGAAACCTGCTCACTGCCGGTAATTTGGTTGTTATTGAAAGCACTGTGGATGGTGATGTGTTTGTTGCCGGAAATAATATTGTTATAAGCGGTACTGTAAATGGCGATGTTTTTGCTGCCGGAAATAATATAGAAATAACAGGGGCTATAAATGGAAACCTAAGATTTGTTGGTTCTAATGTAAGACTAGGAGGAGATGTAGAAAGGAACATTTTGGGAATAGGAAATAACTTTAATATAGAAGAAGGTTCTTCTGTGGGTAGGCATGTTACATATGGTGGTGCTAATTTATTTATTAATTCTCCCGTTGGTGGACAAGTGGATGTTAGCTCTGAAGGAGTAATTGTAAACAATAAAATCTCAGGAGATTTAAGAGCAGAATTAGGAAACACAGGCGAGCTTATTTTGTTAAAAAATGCAGTTTTGGATGGAGATTTAAAATATAAAGCTAAAAAAGAAGCCGATATAAGAGAAGGAGCGCAAATAATCGGTGAAGTTAACTATTCTGTTTGGGAAGCACCTGTCAGGGATGTTAAAATCCCAGATGCAAGTCAAATTGGAGCAGTATTTACTTTCTTTAAAATAATGAGCTTACTTGCTCTTCTTGTTACTGGTTTATTTATTCTTTATTTAACACCTAAACTAAACGAAAAAATTTATCAAGAAATGAGCAAAAAGTTTTGGTCCAACTTAGGCCTCGGTTTTGTGTTCTTAATTGTAGCCCCGGTTGTTTGTTTACTACTTTTAATAACAATCTTAGGTATGCCACTTGGAATTGTCTTATTCCTTTTGTATATGATAGGTATTTATTTTGCAAAAGTTATTGCGGCTATCGGTATTGGTAGATTTATAACAGAGAAATTTGGCTGGAAATTGCACAAAGTCTTTACTTTAATTTTAGGTGCATTAGTTCTTTGTTTGTTATCTTTAATTCCTGTTTTAGGCTGGGTAGTAGCTTTTGCCGCAGTATTGTGGGCACTAGGCGCTATGATCAAAATAGACAACAAAATCCTAAAAGATTGGCGTTAAGCAACGAAAAAATAAAAACCAAAAAACGGCTGTTTATAGAAATAAACAGCCGTTTGTGTTTTTAAGCTTTTTCTTTTACCAATAAGCTCGGAATATCTTTTATTGAGTCCACAATATTTAATCCACTAACGCCGGCATTCATAAATTCAGCTGCTGTTTTGCCGCCCGTTAAAACAGCGAAAAAATTTATTCCTGCATTTTTTGAAGCATACCAATCAAAAAGCGTGTCGCCAACATAAGCAATTTCTTTTCTTTTAATCCCTTGTTGAGCCAACTCTTTAATCACTGGTTTAAATACTTTTGGATAAGGTTTACAAACAGAGTAATCGTCCCTACACTGAACATAATCAAAAAGATTTAATTTAATACCTAAATTTTTACAAATTCTTTCAGTACTTTCTTTTTTTCTATTGGTTATAGTGCCTATATAGTATTTGTTGTTTTTTAAAAAATATAAAGTCGACAGTGCATTTGAAACAAACGGAAGTGGTAATTCACTGTACCCATTCTCTATAAAAATTTTTTTAAACTCATCAACATCTACATCCGGCCAAATAGATTTTATAAATTTTGACCATCTCTTACCCCAATGAATATCCCACTTTTTTTTGGCGGGTGGTTTAATATTCATTAGTCTTGCAGTAGCATAATGCAAACTATAGCCTATCTCATAAGTATCTAAAATAGTTCCATCAAGATCAAAAAGTAATGCTTTTATTTCCCTCAAAGCAAACCTCCTTTTTACCCCGCTCAGCAGGGTTTGTATGTTAAAATACTAGATAATCTTTTATTATATTGCCTTTTTTGTGGAATTTTTACAATAGTTGATCTTCTTTTTCCTCTCTTGAAATTTTTTCTTCCAATTTTACAAGAGAAAATAATATTATATATGTAAGAATTGTGGTAAAAGCAGCCATATAATAAAAGCCCATTCCTACAGCCATACCTATTGCTGCAGCGGCCCAAACAGAAGCCGCGCTAGTTAATCCATGTATTTCTGTTTTGGTAAAAAATATAATACCTGCACCCAAAAAACCAACTCCCACCACTATCTGACTGGCAATACGACTAGGATCATAATTAAAAACATGCGGCACATTCTCCAAGCCCGCAAAGGATAATATTGTAAAAAGAGCCGAACCCATACAAACAAGCATATATGTACGAAGGCCAGCTGGTTTACCAGAGTACTCTCTCTCAAAACCAATTATCATACCTAAGACAGCTGCAATAAAAATTTTTAACAACTGATCAAGTGGTACACTTTGTATTATTTCTGCTAACATATTAAATAAAGAATTAAGAATAATGAATCAAGAACTTTGTTTCTTTAGGTGTATTTTAGCTAAAACTAATTCTATTGGTAGCTGCGGTAAGTATGCTCGATTTGTTTTGTCATAAGCATCCAAAAGAAGTGTTAAAACATAGCCCAAATCTCTTACAGTAGTATTGCTTACTTGTGTTTTTAAAAAACCAACCTCGTCTTTGCCCAAGATTTTTCCTAAATCTCTTTCTGTTTGAGGAGATAATTTTATCATTAAAAGCGCGCGAATATTACGCAAAATAAACTTTAAAAATAATTGAGGGGCAATACCCTTTTCTATTGCTTTTTGAACTATCTCCATCCCCTGTTCACTATTTTTTTCAACCAAAGCAGTGACAAACCCTTGGATATATTCTTTTGAGGGAGCTGATAATATTTTTCTTGCCTCATCACCGGTTATTTTTTTGTCACTATCTATTGATAAAATTTGATCTAGCATTACCAAGGCATCTCTAAAAGATCCATCAGCAAAAAGAGCAATAAGAGACCCTGCCTCACTATCTACTTCATAACCCTCCTTTTTAGAAATATTTGAAACAGCTTTTCTTAATAAATCTTCGGATAATTTTTTGAATGAAAAATGTTGGCAACGAGATGTAATAGTATCAGGTAGTTTTTCTGGTTCGGTCGTTGCCAGTATAAAAATAACATGACCAGGTGGCTCTTCTAAGGTTTTTAAAAGAGCATTAAAAGCTTCCTTTGTAAGCATGTGAACCTCATCAATAATATATATCTTGTATTCGCTTTTTAATGGACTTATATTCACTGATTCACGCAAATTACGGATTTCGTCTATACCCCTGGATGATGCTGCATCCATTTCCACCAAATCATATTCACGACAACCCACACCACTAGATAAAAGACGTGCAGTAGTGGTTTTACCTGTACCACGTGGACCTGAAAAAAGATAAGCATGAGATATCTTTTTTGCTTTAACAGCCTCTTTCAAAACATTTATAATATGATCCTGCCCCAAGACTTCACTAAATTTCTGGGGACGATATTTTCGATATAGTACTTTAGCCATACCCAGTAATACACTATCGCGTTAAAGCAGAATAGCGTTTAGTTATGTTATTTATATTTATAATTTGCTGTTTTATTATTTTCATATTTGTAATTGTTTGCCCTTTTTCTGTTTTATGTTCTTCTGTATTCTTTGGATACTTTTCTTTTCTTATGGCGACCACGGTTTATAGATTAGTCATCTTTATTTTAATTAAAGAAGAACATGCGCGAGTGTGTATTACTGAGCATACTTATATTTTACCCTCCACAACCCAAAATTGCAAAATAACAAATAAATAAAACCCCGGGCTTGCATAAGCAAACTCGGGGTTTGATAAGACCAATTAGCCTCTTTTAAATTCTTTTCCAAACATATCTTGAAGAGTATTTTTCAAGACGCGTGTCGGATCGATGTTTTTTGTAATCCAGTCCCCAACAACAAGCATATCGGCTCCATCTTCAATAGCCCTAGCCGGAGTAACGCCTTGTGTATGTTTTTCTTCATCAAAATACCAGCTTGGCACAACATTTGTAGCGATTTTTTTTAAATGAATAGCTCGACAATCAAACAAAACTTTTCCAGGAATTAAAATAAAATCAAAACCTAATTGTTGAATTACCATAGCTTGTGTCTTTATAGACACATGTTCTGAAGCAAATACCGGAGCGGTTACGGATGATAAATCTCCAATTATTTTTCTGGTTTTAAGGGGATTTTCAATCCAATCTTTTATACTAACAAGAGTAACAAACTGTTTTTCTAGAATAGTTTTTGCGTTAATCAAGTTAGTTTCAACAAGAAGAGGTAAGCCAGTCTTTTCTACATCTTCTACCATATCATCAGCAACCTTTAGACCAACAAATTTCCAAACAGATTTACCAAAAATAGTGCAACCAGCCATTTTTTCAAATATTTGCTCAACAAAATCAAGATAAGTATTAACGTTACCGAGGGATGATGGCTTATTTACCTCAATCCACAAAAAAGGTTTTTTGAATTCTTTTTTTATCGGCGCTAAAAGTTCTTCTTTCTTTTTGCTTTTGCCACCAGCCATTTCTAGCCTCCTTTTTATCCAAATTAAACTTTATTTGGTTTGAGTGATTATTATTTTCAAAGTAAATTTAAACCAAGAATAACAGAAAAAATAAAATTAGTCAATATTTTAAAAAACCATAAAATAAATCCTTATCTTATGGTTTTTGTAAATTTTTTGATTCTACTTTCTAAATACTATAAACTTGTAGCCTAAGAAATTCCAGGTAAGAGAAAATATCGTCGCAAAAACTTTGGCTATATTTAGCCACAGCTCGGAACTCACACCCCCTATTGGATTTATATAAGTAGTAACGAGTATCACTACTCCGCTATTTATAAAAATACCGGTTGTAACAACCAATACAAAAGTAAAAAAATCACTATAATCTGTTTTTACAGCGTCACCATCCCCACTTGTCCGGTCGGCAGGTTTTTTAAATACCCAAAATTTGTTCCAAAAATAACTATTTGTAGCAGCTAGCATAAATCCGGGAATATTTACCCCGCCTATCAAAAAACCGGCAGTAAGCCCGCTAACCAAACTTAAAAGATTTAATACTCCAAAATCTATAGAAGTGTTCAAAAATCCTACAACAACGAATTTGCCGATTTGATTAAAAACAGGCTTCCATCTAGCTAGTAGTTTTGCAATAAAGAGGCCAATTATCCACAGGGCTGGAACTCCAACAAGCAATCCAAGAAAAATAGACCAAGAAGCAAGCCCCAAGTTTAAAAGAGAGAGTAAAACAAAAAACACTGTCACTAAGCCAGCAATTATCGCAATAAGATAGTCTCTGTTATTGTGCATAATTATATTATAGCAAAAGAATTAATATGGTAAAATAAAGTATAATGACGATTAAAAAAATGGGTTTTTATTTAACTATATTTATTTTAGGATTTTTGGCTATATCGCTGTGGAGCTTTTATATTGTTGTCCGCCCACCTAAAATTATTCTTAATAGAAATCCAGCCAATTTTAATTTACCAGCAAAAGAAATAGATTTAACCACAACAGACGGTGTTAATCTTTCTTCCTGGTTTGTAGAAGGCAACAAAGAAAAAGTTGTTATGTTTTTGCATGGATATCCGGCAGAAAAATCAGATATGCTCTTTATTGCGTCTTCTTTATATCCAGATTTTTCTCTTTTACTTGTTGATTTACGTTATTTTGGTAAAAGTGAAGGAAAATATACGACACTTGGAATAAAGGAGCAGCTCGATGTAAAAGCCGGATTGGATTTTTTAGAATCAAAAGGATTTAAAAATATTGGCATTTTAGGTTTTTCTCTTGGGGGAGCAACAGCCTTAAACACAGCCGAAAAAGACAAAAGGATAAACGCCATTGTTTCGTATGCATCATTTGCTGATTTAAGAACGCTTGGCTATCAAACATACTGGACACTTCCCGGATTAAAATATCCTTTAGTTGAGTTAATGCTATTGTGGTCTAAGGCCTTATTTAGTGAATCAGCCATCAAAACATCACCACTAAATGCAGCCCCAAATATCAACATCCCTGTAATGCTGGTTCACTCCAAAGAAGACGAACAGATTTCGTTTAAGCACGCAGAAAAATTAAAAGATGCATTTCAAAAAAACCCAAAAGCTCAATTTTATTTTTTAGAAACAGGCTTGCATGGCGAGCTGCCTGTTGATTTTAATATACGAATAAAAGAATTTTTTAAACAATCCTTATAAATTATAATACAAATACAAATAATGAAAAAGAAAAAATTATTAAAAAATTATTTTGACGGAAAGATTTCTCATGGCTTTGTTTCTCTTTATACTGGCAAAACCATAGTAATGATATCTTCTGGTCTTTTGGGGCTATTTTTACCTATTTTTATTTACAACACTCTAGGGCAAAGCTTTAGAGGAATGGCTTTGTTTTTTGGAGTTGGTTACTTGGCTTATGTTCTTTTTTTATTTTTTGGTGTTAGATTTTTAAATAAATTTGGCTTTAGACGGGCCTTAAGAATAAGTGTATTTTTAGGTGCACTCTATTATGCACTTTTTTATTTTGTAGATGGAGGAAACTTTATTAAACTCGCTCCTTTTATTATTATTGTTCTTTCTTTGTATAGAGTATTATACTGGATGCCTTATCATGTAGATTTTGCAAAATTTATTGCAAAAAGAAACAGAGGAAGACAAATAAGCGCCTTAAGAGCCACCAAAGAGATCATTGGGGTTTGTATTCCACTTATTGCCGGCTTTATGATTAACAAATTCGGGTTTGATGTTCTTTTTGTTACTGCGGTAATTCTTTATTTAATATCAGGGATACCTTATATTACTATTCCCCGTACTAGAGAGAAATTCAGATGGGGCTATAAAACAACATTAAAAAATTTATTTTCTCCAAAAATAAGAAAGCAAATGATTGCCTTTATGTCAGATGGCGCAGAAAACGTTATTGCCGTAATTGTTTGGCCGATTTTTATATTTCAAATTCTTGACGGTGATTATTTTAAAATAGGCGCCCTTTCTACTTTAGTTATTGCTTTTACAGTCACAATACAATTAATGCTTGGCAAATATCTAGACAAATCCTTACAAAAAGAAAAGATCTTAAAGTTTGGGAGTATGCTTTCTTCTGTTGGATGGCTTATCAAGATATTTATAGCGACTGGATTTCAAATTTTTATAGTTGGTGTTTTTCATAATTTATCTAGAATTTTTACAAGAATTCCTTTCGATGTTATCACCTACGAATCAGCAGCAAATCAAAATCATTATGTTGATGAATTCACGGTTTTACATGAATTGGCAATTAATATAGGCAAGGTTTTGGCTGTAATTTTTGCAATTACAGTGTCGTTTTTTCTTCCAATGCAATATGTTTTCGTTTTGGCAGCAACAGCATCTGTTTTTCTTAGTCTTTTACGTCCTGAGACAGATGAAATTATTAAACTTAATTAGCACAACAACAACTCATGAATAAAAAACAAATATTTTTCTTTTTAATAATTATTCTTTTGATCGGTTCTTTTTTTAGATTATATCAATTAGAAACTACCCCTCCGGGACTTTATCACGACGAGGCCATGAATGGTAATAATGCCCTTGAGGCACTTGAAACCGGTGAATACAAATGGTTTTACACAGAAAACAACGGACGAGAAGGGTTGTATATCAATCTTGCAGCTCCGCTTTTGTCTATTTTTGGAAATGAGTCATGGGCGCTGCGCGGATTATCGGCAATATTTGGAATTTTAACAATTCTTGGTTTATTTTTACTCACTAAAAAACTTTTTAATACCCGTATTGCCTTGTTCGCCTCTTTTTTCTTAGCAACAAGTTTTTGGCATATTTTATTTTCACGCATAGGATTTAGGGCAATTATGGCTCCATTTTTCTTAACCTGGAGTTTTTATTTTTTATTTAACTGCCTGTCTGCCGGTAAAGTAGGTATTAAAAATAAAAAAACTTGGTACATAATGGCTGTTTTAGCTGGTTTGTTATTTGGGCTTGGTTTTCATTCTTATATTGCTTATCGAATTGCGCCACTTTTGTTAATTGTTCCTTTTGTTTTGCTCTGGAAAGAAAAACAAAAGTGGGCTATTGCACTATTTTTGATTTCTACTTTTATTGCTGGTTTACCGCTTGGTTTATATTTCCTGGAAAACCCTCAAGACTTCTTTGGACGAACCTCTCAAATCTCTATTTTTTCTTCAGAAAATCCAATTCAAAATTTAATACTAAATATAGGCAAAACAATTGGCATGCTATTTTTTGTGGGAGATTTTAATTGGAGACACAATCTAGCTGGTGCCCCTACATTATGGTGGCCTGTGGCAATTTTATTTTTCTTCGGAATACTAATTAGTCTTAAAAAAATAATTTCTAATATCAAAAGACCTACAAAAGTAGCCGGGTATTGGCTTTTGTTTATTTGGTTTGCTGTAATGATGTTACCTGTTGTTGTTTCCAGTGAAGGGCTCCCACATGCTTTGCGTGCCATTATTTTAATTCCTCCAGTAATGATTTTTGCTGCAATTGGTTTAAACTGGAGCTTTTTAAAAATTAGAAAATGGGTAAACATTAAAATTAAAAATCATCCAGAAAACAAAAAACAACTCACAAGAATTAGATTTGAATTTATTGCACTTTTATTTGTTTTTTTATTTTTTATTACCACCTATTCTTTTAGTCAATATTTTATAAGGTGGGGTTTAAACATTAATACTTATGAAGCCTTCAATGGCAGGTATTGGAAAATTGGGAAATATCTTCAGAAAATGCCCGATAATATTGAAAAATACGTCATAATAAATGCCGGGGGTGTTTTAGCAAATGGAATACCCATGCCAGCTCAAACTGTTATGTTTTCCGCGGCAAATATAAAAGTTAATTATCTTTTACCAGAAGAAATTAGTTCTATAAATTGCCCGAGATCTTGTATCATAACTTCTTTGGAAACAGATAGATTTTTAAGAGAAAAAATCAAAAAACAAATACCTGGGTTAAAAATTACAATTAAGCCTGGCTTTGAGGCCTTAATAAAATAAAATATCAATATGTATAACAAAGTTACAAAAAATATTGTATGTTGCCTTCTTGGCTTAATGTTTATTTTACTTTTTACTTCTGCGTGGGGAGACTCTGCCACCATGGACGAACTGGCGCATATCCCCTCCGGCTATTCTTATTTAACAGAGCAAGATTATCGACTTAATCCAGAACACCCCCCTTTAATAAAAGATTTATCTGCCATACCCTTAATGTTTTTGGATTTGAATTTTCCAACGGATTCTTATGCCTGGACAAACATGTTAAATGGACAATGGGATATGGGACGAATATTTTTGTATGAATCAGGCAACGATGCTGACCAAATTTTACGTTTTTCTCGCTTTCCAATAATTTTACTAACCATTCTTTTTGGTTGGATGTTTTTTAAGTGGACAAGCAGCCTTTATGGCAACAAGGTGGGACTCTTAGCTCTTTTCTTTTTTGTTTTTTCCCCCACTTTTCTTGCGCACTCTAAATATGTTACCACTGACTTAGGAGCTGCCTTCGGTTTCTTTATTGGTATTGCTTCCTTTGTTAACTTTTTACAAAAAGGATCGTATAAAAGTTTGTTTTTAGCAGGTTTTGCGCTTGGTATTGCTCAGTTGTTAAAATTTTCTTTAGCTATGCTTGCGCCACTATATATTATTTGGGGTCTTTTGTGGGTATTTTTAAGTAATTATGAAAACTTGGCTGGCTTGCACCGCTCAGCGGTGGGTAAATACATAAAAGAAAGTTTTGTAATGTTATTTAAAGTGGCACTAATTGGTGCTGTATGCATTGCCGTTATTTTCCCGGTTTATCTTTTTCATATTTGGAATTATCCAATAGAAAGGCAATTAGCAGACACCGTAGAAATATTAGAAGGTTTTAGATTTCAACCACTTGCTGATTTTGTTATCTGGCTATCTAATATGCCGATCTTGCGAGCTGTTGGACATTATCTGTTAGGAATTCTAATGGTTTTGTGGAGAGCTGCAGGTGGTAATACTGCTTATTTCTTGGGAGAATTAAACAACGTCGGCTGGTGGTATTACTTCCCTGTTTTATATTTGTTTAAGGAGCACCTAGCCTTTCATATTTTAACGGTCGCTGCCTTGTTATTTGGTGTTAAAAATATCCGCAAAAACAGAGAGCCTGGTTTTGGAAAACAAATAAAAGCATCTTTTAACTGGATGAGAGAAAATATTGCTATCACAATAGGAATTACTTTTATAGCTATTTACTGGCTTCAAGCTGTCACTAGTCCATTAAACATTGGGGTAAGACATGTTATGCCTACTTTTCCATTTATTTATCTTTTTGTTTCTAGACAAATAATTCGATGGATCAATAAATATTCCCCGGAAACACCTGTTGGATTTTTAGATTATGTAAAAGAATTTTACAAGCTATATATTAAGCCGATCAAAAAAGGTTTCTTGGTTTGTTTGCTGCTAATCTGGATGTTTTTGTCCGCTATTATTTCTTTTCCACACTACATTCCTTATTACAACGCGCTGGGAGGCGGCACAGAAAACGGCTACAAAATGGCGGTAGATTCTAATTATGACTGGGGACAAGACCTAAAGAGACTCAAGACATGGACTGACGAGAACTTGGCTGTCGACGAAAAAATTGCCATAGATTATTTTGGCGGCGGAGATCTTAAATATTATTTTAAAGACAAATACGAACCATGGTGGTCTGCCAAAGGCACTCTTGAAAAGAGAGAAGATGCACCAAAATGGTTTGCTGTTTCTATTTCATTTTTACAGTCAACCTATGGCGAGACCACAAAAGGCTTTACAGTAAAACCGGAAGATAAATATGACTGGATGAAAGGCCGAGAACCTGTTGCCCGTGCCGGCAAATCTATCTTTATATATAAATTTGACTAAATCAATAAAATAGTTTAATATACAAATTAAACTTAACTGTAATTTGAAAACAAAACCCTAAATCAATTAAGGATTAATCAGCTAAAAGGAGACTGGAAATGACTGAAGAAAAGGTTAATGATGTTTTTAAAATACTCATAAGCAAAGCAAAATGGCAGCAGGCCCATGAGAAATGGTGTGGAAAAAATGGGATTTTGGCCAGAGTAAAAAGACGCGAGGTTTTTATAAGTATAGGAGGAGAGAGAATATATACTTTTCCTAGCTCTTCAGGTTCAGGAGAAAATTATCTTCCTGTAACTGAACCTTGTGGATACTGTATGGAATTTATTTGTCAAGAATGTCCTCTTTTTCAAAAAAATCTTTGTATTTCAGATGGTCGCTGGGGAAAACACGTTGCTTTTTGGAAATTCGTAAATATTATGATAAAGTTAACTGTTCGAACAAAAACATTCGATTGGCAAAAAGCCGAAAATTACGCCAGCCAAATCGCCGACTTCATCACAGAACACGGCCGTCAACTGGAGTATCTAAAAAAACAAATTGTAAAAAAAGGTCCAGATGTTCGCCCAGAAATTTTAAAACATAAAAAATGTTAAAACAAAAAACAAAAGTGTATAGAGCTATGCGGTCGCATAAACCTATACACTTTTTTATTTTGTCTATTTAATTAATTCTGGTTGGAAGGTTTTGTTTAGTCTTACTTTATCCTGTTTTACAGCGATTATTTGATCGCGTTCAAAATAGACCCTTAGCACCAGCCCCTCCATAGTCTCCTCTGAAAAGTTTTGATCAAAAATAAAGTTGCCTAAGCTATAGGCTATTATCCCTCTGTTATAGCTTTCTACTTCTTGGATCACATGAGGGTGATGCCCGGCAACCACCTTAGCGCCACTATCTATTGCCGCGCGCGCTAGCATTTTTTGCCTATCGTTTGAATTAGTTTTATATTCTTCACCAAAATGAATAGAAACTACTAAAATATCTACCTGTCTATCGGCTTCTTTTATAATGTCTTCAAAATCATCGCCTACTATCAAAATACCAGGCTTATCTGTCTTTGCCTCAAACCACTTTGGCCCCACATCACTAAAACCCAAAAAGCCTATTTCAACTCCCTCTTTTTCTATAATTCTCACAGCGGAAGCATCTTTTTTACTCACTCCCCCACCCACAGGATAAACCTTTTCACTTTTTAATCTAAAAATATTTTCTTCAAAAGCCTGCCTACTCCAATCCCCAGCATGATTATTAGCTACAGACAACGCATCAAAACCAGCAGCCTTTATAGCATTTAAAGCATCTGGTTTAAACCTAAAAGAATACACACTTCCCGCATCCTGTCCGCTTATAGAAACAGGTCCTTCTAAATTACCAAAAGCAATATCTGCTTCCTTTATAAAATTAGTATTTTCAAAAAGCCTAGTAAAGTCTCCTTTATGATTTTTATAAACAGAGTTTTCTACATTCCGACTAAGCATAATATCGCCCACAAAAGCCAGTTCAAGAACATCTGCACTAACAACTGAAGCCAAATTTAAATGATTCACTACATAAACAAAGGAGGATGAATTTGAAAACCTAGAAAAACTTTGAGCAAAATAAAAAGCTCCGGCCGAAAACGCAAAGCCCAACAATAAAGTTAAAATTGACCAAAAAATATTCTTTCTCATATTTACAGTTATTTATAATAGACCTTATTACCAAATCGCAAATCTATATATTCAAATTCTTGTCCATCAAAATCTTTATAAAAAACATTAAAATTATTAACAGTCGTTTCCCAATTATCATCATTATCTACTATTATGTAAGACCCGCCCTCAAAATAAAACCTATAAACATTTTCTTTATCCAAATAAACACTTTCAACAATAAAAAAATCATCCAACACTTTTTTAAAAACTAATAAATTTTGAAATTTTTCTTCAGGTAATAAAAACTGGCCCAAACTTGGTCTTATAGATCTTTCATCAAATAATTTTATAAAAATGCCAGCTGAAAAAAGAGGGGCTTCACTATAAATAAAACCTGTCTTATCTACAAAAAGACAATCCTTAAATTCATCTTTGCACAAAATAGCAACCGGCTTTCTTTCTTTTGCTTGTATAAAAATATCCGTAGATTCTTTTATTACTAAGATTTCTTTTAAATTTAAAAACTTTTCAATTAATTGTGTTTGGGTATTTTGAGTTGGAAAAGAAAAAATTCTATCCTGAGGAATTACCCAAAATTTTTTAGCCGACATTATACCGGCAACTTCTGCTAATAATAAGTTTTTTTGGTGCTCAGGAACACCACGAACTTCTATGGAGCTTATTTTAAACTCTTCAAAATTAAAAAGACCAAACAAGCCGGCGCTAAACATCATAAGCAAAACAAAAAACACTAAAGCAAACTTTATATAAAGCCTTTTTCTTCTTCGCTTTTTTACTAACTGTAGAGCATTTTTTGACATAGATTTAAATTTTCTTCCGCAAGCAAAACCTCAATTCCAACTATTTTATGAGGTTTTGCTTACAAAAGAACAAATTCCAAACCCAATCCGCCATAACTCCATTTTCGAACTCTGCGGAAAGGATTAGAACCTGCCTGCCGGCAGGCAGGAATTAAAGAGTGTAGTAGAAAAACTCATCCTGTTTAAGCTTTTCTAGCTACTTTAAAAAATATGATAAAAGACAGGAAGGTGAGATATGGGTTTTTCGTTAAGCGGAACGACTATAATTTTCAATTCTTGGATGCAATGAGAGAAAAGGGAGTTATAGCGGTTTGGGTTAGAAGGTTTTAACCTTGAATCTTTTTTGAGATCACCTCTTTACCAATATATTTTTGAAGAACTTCTGGCACTTCTATAGAACCATCTGCTTTTTGATAGTTTTCTATAAAAGAGATTAAAATGCGAGGTGTGGCAATAACAGTATTATTTAAAGAGTGCACAAAATAGATTTTACCTTCTTTCGTTTTATAACGAGTATTAAGCCTTCTTGTTTGAAAATCATGAAAGTAAGAAGCTGAATGAGTTTCACCATATTTTTCTTTAGAAGGTATCCAGGCCTCTATGTCATATTTTTTGACTTGTCCTTGTCCTAAATCACCCCCACAATTAACTACAACCCTAAATGGGATACCTAGTTTTCTCATTATCTTTTCAGAATTGTTTGTAATTTCTTCATGCCATTTTACAGATTCCATGTGATCGGCTTTACATAATACGATTTGCTCCACCTTCATAAACTCATGAAGTCTGTATAAGCCTTTTGTATCTTTTCCGTGACTTCCAGCTTCCCTTCTAAAACAAGGAGAAATAGGAACATATTTTTTAGGCAATTCATCTTCAGATAACATCTCATCAGAATGATAACCCATCATGGGGACTTCGGCTGTACCCGCTAAATAAAGATCGTCTTGGGTGTGATAAACCTCGTCCTTGCCCTGTGGCAGCCATCCTGTACCACGAAAACTATCTTCTCTTGTCATAGAAGGAGCAAGAAAAGGAGTAAACCCAGCCTTCACCATTTCCTCAAAGCAAAACTGCCAAATAGCAAATGTAAGAAGAGCGCCTTCGTTTTTAAGAAAATAACCACGAAATCCAGACACTTTTGTTCCTCTTTCAAAATCAGCCAAATCCAAATCTTTCATTAGTTCAATATGACCCTTTGGCTCAAAATCAAACTCTGGCAATTCTCCCCATTTTCTTATTTCCTGATTATCTAAATCAGATTCACCTTCTGGTACAGAATGATCTGGAATATTTGGAACTTCTAACATCAAGGCCTCCCACTTTTTCTGAGCTTCTTTTAGCTCCAACTCTTTTTTAGAAAGACCGTCTTTTAGCTGTTTCATTTCATTAATCATCTCTTGCCTTTCTTCATTATCTTCCATTTTAGAAATACGTTCAGTTTGTACATTCTGCTCTGCGCGCAAAGTTTCCACCTCGCCGATTAACTTGCGTCGAATATCATCAATATCTAAAAGATTATCCACATTAAATTTAATGTGTTTTTTGTGTGCCGCCTGCTTAATCAGCTCTTTATTTTCTCGTATAAAATTTATATCTAACATCTTTAAATAATACCAAAATCCCCATTTTTTGCAAAACCCGGTAGTACAATTTCAAATTAAATACTACCGGGCAAAAGAGCAAAACAAAAACCGCCCTGCACACGCAAGGCGGTTTGATATTTTACTATCTTCGAGTCATTACATCACCAGCCTAAGGCTGATGGCACCACTCACAAAAAGACCAATCACACAAAAAAATGGTTTTACGAGCAAAATCTCTTGCCATTTTATTATCTCCTCTTTCATATCTTAAGTTTTGTTATATCGACTTCTTTTGGAGAACCATCTGGATTAAACCCAAGCTCCATTTGAGCTTCAAATGTATCGACATTAATAACTTTTTTGTGATATTTTATTTTTCTTCTTCTTTTCCTTCTTTTTTTTCTTCTTTTTAAAGACAAATAGAATCCCATTGTCCTTCTCCTTCCCGCCAAAGGCGGATAAATTTCAAGGTTAATATTTCTAAATAAAAAATAATACAAAAACTTATTCTAGTCAAACGCCTCACCTGGTGAGGTGTTTGGATTTTGGTGACGATATCAATTATTTACTCGAAGCGACGCTTCGAGTAAATAATTTTAAATAAGTAGGTTTATTTTTCCCCTATCTACCTCCGACCAATTTTTTAAAAAAAACTCATAATCTTTTCCATTTTTAAATTGATCGGTAATTATTTTTATTCCCGATAGTATCCAATCATCATAATCACTATATAAAAAACTTTTCAAGCTAGACCATGGGTATTTTAACAACTCCCTCTTTTTTTGATTCCAGTTTTTTAAATTTCCGGTTCTCCAGTCTTTGCTATCAAGAAAATCTAAAGGATTTAAATGAATATACAAAGAAAGATGAAGTAAATACTGATTTGAATCGATATGTTTTGCTTTAAAAGGCCCATCAAATAGCGGACCTTTTCTACCTTTTTTTATATTTACGTATTTGGAAATCGAAGTATTGCATTTTTGCAAAAACTCAGAAATACCTCCTTCTCTTAATTCTTTTAATAAAAGGTGGTAATGGTCGGGCATAATCGCATAAGCAATTACATCAACAAGCTTATCTCCATTCCATGCAATTTCTGCGCTTCTTGCAAGAGTAGCTTTGTTATAAACCCTTAAATAATCAAAGGCTTTTGTAGATTCTGTTGAATTTGCCAATAGGAAACAATTTGCAAGTTTTTGTGCATTTTCAAAGTCATCAAATTCTGGGAGGCTTAAGATAATCCTACTATAAACATGATAATATTCTCCTGGGAAAAACGTTTCTTTTCTTTGCATAATATATTTATTTTACTCGAAGCGACGCTTCGAGTAAAATCGTTTTTGACAGCACGGGGACAACAAATTAAAATATACTTAATGAAGGATGAAGAAAAAATTTTTGCCAATGCTTTAAATCAAGCTCCTCAATTGGGACCTGTTAGCTTGGGTAATCTCAAAAAATATTTTGGCAGCTTTAAGAAAGCCTGGTCTGCCTCTTTTGATAAGCTGCAAAAAGTTAGCGGCGCGAGAGACCTTTTTGAATTTAGACAAAACATAGATCCTGAAAAAAAAATTGAAAAACTTCAAAAAGAAAATATAAAAATATTATTAAAAGAAGAGTTGCCTTATTTTTTACAAGAGATTTATACCCCGCCAGAAATTTTATATGTAAAAGGTGAATTACCAAATGAAAATTTGAATCATCTAGCAGTGGTTGGTCCACGAAAATTCTCTACTTATGGCAAAGAGGCTTGCCAAAAAATAATAAATGGGTTAAAAGAACATAATGTGGTAATAGTAAGTGGCTTGGCTGCAGGTATAGATACCATCGCCCATATTGCCGCACTTGAAAATAACTTACAAACAATTGCTGTTTTGGGACACGGTCTAGATCCCCGAGTTTTATTCCCGCAAGACAACATGCAGCTTGCTGACAAAATAACAAAAAACGGATGTGTAATTTCTGAATATAGTTATTCTACAAGGGCTACAAAGTTTACTTTTCCGCAAAGAAACAGAATAGCCGCAGGTCTGTCGCAAGGCACTTTGGTAATAGAAGCGCCAGAAAGAAGCGGATCTTTAATTACCGCCACCATGGCTCTTGAAAGCAATCGTGAAGTATTTGCAGTTCCGAATAATATTTTTTCAAAAAATTCCGAAGGAACAAATAAATTATTAAAAGAAGGGGCTGTGCCTGTGACAGAACCAGAAGACATTCTTAAAACTTTTGGAATAGATATTGAATCCAAACCCCAAAATATTGTTTTAAGTGAAACAGAGCAAAAAATAATTTCTTTTCTTGATGAGCCAATAGAAAGAGACGAGCTGATAAGAAAATCCGGCATGCAGCCTCAAGAAATTAATCCACAATTAATACAAATGCAAATAAAAGGTATTATAAAGGAGATAGATGGTAAAATTTATCAAGTTTAATGAAAACAATGCGATACCAATATACGAATGCATGCTAATAATACTAATACTTAAATTCGTATCTATTAGTATCATTAGTAAAATTAGTATATTAGTATCGAGTAATTAGTTAATATGAATTTAGTTATCGTAGAGTCACCAACAAAAGCCAAAACAATCCAACGCTTTCTTGGAGATGATTTTCAAATTGAATCTAGCTTTGGGCATATGCGAGATTTACCCAAAGGAGATTTGGGTATTGATACGGAAGGTAATTTTGAGCCTCGCTATGTTATCCCGAAGAAATCACAAAAAAAAGTTACAGCACTAAAAAAGATAGCTCAAAAAGCAGATAAAATTATACTAGCAACCGATGAAGACCGTGAAGGAGAAGCCATTGCCTGGCATCTTATCCATGCCCTTAAACTAAAAGAAGATGGAAACAAAGATAAAAAAATAGAGCGTATTGTTTTTCATGAAATTACAAAAGGCGCGATAAAAGAGGCTCTTAAAAATCCTCGCGAGGTAGATATGGATCTTGTGGATGCGCAACAAGCCCGCAGAATACTAGATAGGCTTGTGGGCTACAAGCTATCCCCTTTCTTGTGGAAAAAACTAATGCGAGGACTTTCTGCTGGACGCGTACAATCTGTAGCCCTTCGCCTAATTGTTGACCGTGAAAACGAAATTCGGGCATTTAAGCCAGATGACTACTGGACTATTTCTGCCACCTTCGATTCTCCAAAAGATGAACTTTATTCTGATTTAGTAAAAATAAACGACAAGACCATCCCTAAACCAGGCATAATGGATAAAAATGAAGTAGATAAAATAATTAAAGAATCTCAAAAAGGCAAATGGAAAATAGAATCTATCGTAAAAAAGGAAAGGAAACAACATCCTAAGCCACCATTTACAACCAGCTCGTTACAGCAAGAGTCTTGGCAAAAACTAAGATTTTCAGCCAAAAAAACAATGATGATAGCGCAACAGCTATACGAAGGTATAAACCTAAAAAAAGAAGGTGGTGCAACCGGTCTTATTACCTACATGAGAACAGACTCATTAAATGTATCGGAGAGTGCTTTAAAATCTGCAAACAGTTATCTAATAAGTAACTTAGGAGAAAAATACAGTCTAGCTCAACCTCGTCGCTTTAAGACTAAATCTAAAGGCGCACAGGAGGCTCACGAAGCTATCAGACCATCTAAGCCGGAATTATCTCCTGAATCAATCAAGAGCGAACTTAAAACAGATCAATACAAACTATATAGCCTGATTTGGAAAAGGTTTATGGCCAGCCAAATGCCAGAAGCTATCTTTGATAACACTACCGTAAACATAAATGTAGCTCATGAAAAAAATAATTATTTATATCGCGCAAAAGGTTCTATTCTAAAATTCGATGGTTTCTTAAAAATTTATGAAATGGCAGTAGAAGAAAAGACTTTACCAGATCTTTCTGAAAAAGATAAGGTGGCAGCAAAAGAAATAAAATCCGAAGCACATCAAACTCAACCACCAGCGCGATACAATGATGCTTCCATAGTTAAAACTCTAGAAAAGCACGAGATTGGTAGACCCTCTACTTATGCGCAAATTATTTCTACTATCTTGGCGCGCAATTATATAGAAAAAGACGAAGCAAAAAGATTTATACCAACAGAAATTGGTGAAAAAGTTAATACTATTTTAGTTGAACATTTTCCTCAAATAGTGGATATAAACTTTACAGCCAAAATGGAAGATGATCTTGATAAAATTGCAGAAGGTAAAGCAGAATATCCACCAATAATAAAAGATTTTTATGAACCGTTTGAAAAGAATCTTGAAGAAAAATACGAGACAGTAGAAAAAGAAGACTTAACAGAAGAAACAGACGAGGTTTGCGAAAAATGTGGCAAACCAATGGTTATCAAACACGGCCGCTTTGGCAAGTTTATAGCTTGCACTGGATTCCCGGATTGTAAAACAACAAAACAGCTTCCCGCTAAATCTTTAGGTATCAAATGCCCGCTTTGTAAGACAAGCTTGCCCGCCAAAACCTCAACAAAGGAGGGCGATGTGATTGAGAGAAAAACTAAAAAAGGTAGAATGTTTTATGGCTGCTCTGAGTGGCCAAAATGTAAATTTGCCACATGGCAAAAGCCCACTGGCGAACTATGTCCTGACTGTCAGTCCCCCACAGTAGAACTCAAAAATAGTATCAAGTGCTCCAATAAAACCTGCACTTATAAAGTAGAAAAAGAATAATAAAAAACTTATTTAAAAACTAGAACATACTAAAAAAATCTGTCTCTTCGTCGTCTTCTTTCTCTTCTTTTTTCATGTCTTCTGGTTCAGGAGTTGATTTAATTGGTCCTGAGTTTAGCCCGTCATCATGTTTATCGTTTTCTTTTTCAGTATCGGCAACTATTTGCTCAAACTCAAGTTCTCGCTTAGGTTCTTCTGCTGGATCTTCAGGAATAACTGGTTCAGCTTTTGGTGTAGTATCTTCATTAAACTCTACTGTTTTGATAATTTCCTCCGCTTCTTCTTGAAGAGAAGGGGAACTTTCTGGAGTGCAAGTAGTACAACTGGCAAGTCTTATTTCAGGATTAGAGTTTGAGATAGATTCTGGCTCCTCATGAGAACAAGTCTCGCATGGTTCTTCCTCTTTTTCGCTACAAGCAACTGCTTCATTCATAGCACCAACTTTTGCTAAAAAAGCTGCAAACTGATCCTCTGAATCAAACTCAAAAGAAATCTTTTTAGCTGGTCCTTTCTTTTGTACAGAAACTTTTGTTCCCAAAACATTTGATAATTTTTGTTGAAGTGCTTCAGCCTCTGGATCAACCTGGAGAGGTTTTACTCTTGGAGTTTTGTAGCTTTGAACAATCTCACGAGCCATTTTTTCAGCATCACGCACAGTCATCTTGGTCATAACAATATCCTTGTAAAGATTCATTTGCTCGTCTTTTTGTTTTTTTAAACTCAAAAGTGGTCTAGTGTGACCTTCATTAATAAGACCTTGCCTTAGTCCATCTTTTATTTCGTCTGGTAAGCCCAATAAACGCAATGAATTAGAAACAAACACTCGACTCTTGCCCATCTTAGCCCCAACCTCATGGTGCCGCATTTTAAAATTATCAATAAGCTGAGCAAAAGCTTCTGCTCTTTCAATTGGGCCCAAGTCTTCTCGTTGCAAATTTTCGATAAGAGCAAGTTCTAATTTTACTTGTTCTGAAGGATCTTCACGAATAATTACCGGTACTTGCATCAATCCCGCCATTTTAGAGGCTCGCCACCTTCTTTCTCCGGCAATAAGTTCGTATTCTACCACCGTACCAGTTGGAATATCTTTTTCGTGACGAATAACAATCATTGGCTGCAAAACGCCATATTGCCTAATAGAATCAGAAAGCTGTTTTAGATGTTCCTCGTTAAATTCACGACGAGGTTGCATTGTGTTGGGTCTAATTTTTTCAACCTCAACAGTAAAAACACCACTTTCTTTTCTTATTCTTGGTAGATCATTCATAAATCGATGCAAATATACTAATTAATACTAATGATACTAATTAAACTGACGCCGAATATACTAATTAACACCAATGATACTAATAATTAAATTCGTATAATTAGTATGCATTAGTATATTGGTATCGCACTAACTTTATTATATCTAAATTGACTATCTTGCGCAAATTCACTAATATTATAGTATCAAACAAAATATTGCCGTCGTGGCGGAATTGGCATACGCGCACGACTCAAAATCGTGTGAGGCAACTCATGTGGGTTCGACTCCCACCGACGGCACAAATAAATTAAGCCTCCTTCAGGATGGCTTTATTTTTTTGTGCCGTCTCCCTTCCTCTTTACTTCTCCACCATTCCATGCTTTAGTGGACATAGAAGAGTTTTTTAACATACAAACTCCGCCGAGCGGGGTAAAAAGGAGGTTTTTAAGATGGGACTTTTTACTAGAGAACAAAACACTGGAACTATTGCCCTTTTTTCTTTTATTTTGCTTGTTTTTTCATTATGTTTCTTTATTGGTTATTCAAATAAAAATAATTCAATTCCAGTAATCAAAGAAAAAACCAAAGTCTTGTAAACAAAATTACTGCTCGAAAAATCTATTATAAAGATCCCCGAGGCGAAAACTTATGTTTTTCTTATCAAGCCAGTGGAACAAGTATTGGCGAAACCTATATCCCTTGTTCGGAAATACCAACAAATCTAATTGTTGTTGCAGAGTTACCTAAAAAGAAATAAGTAAGCCAATTTATGGAATATAGCTATTTGGATTATTTAATTGGCGGATTTTTATTGATTAGTTTTATTTTTATGATTTTTAAAATGGGTCACTGCTCCAAATGCGGCTTTTTTGCGATTAAACGTACTGTGCTAGCCTTTTCACATGGAGGCACAAAAAAATATAAAGACACATATTTACGCTGCCCGTACTGCAAACACGACGAAAAAATAAAAACAAAAGAAATTACTCCTTTTTTATAATTATTAAACCCAAACACAAAACCCAAGGCGCCAGCCTTGGGTTTTTATTTTTATACTTCTTTTGCTTCACTTCGATCAATAGAGAAATCATTGGGATCAAAGTAGCGACCTCCTGTACCTGTGACAACATCCAAAAGTATCTCATATAATCTGGTATCTTTTTCATAAGCGGCATCCAAAAGATTATCAGATCGAACACTATACGGAGCAACTTTTTCAAATTCTTCTGGGGTCATCCCTTCTGTATCTATTTTCATTACTTTTCTGCTTGTCGTATAAATAACAGACCGCACTTTTCTAGATGCAACCTGAACTTTTAATCCAATTAACTCTTCAAGCTCTTTTCTTACACTATCAAATGCCGGAATATCCGGAACTCCTGTTATTTCTATAATCATATCGCCTCCTCTTTTTTTTCAATTTATTCTTTCTTTTAATAATCTACAATAAAACCAGGAAATTGTAAATTGCTTAGTCTTGTGGTATTGTAATGCCATAAATAATATGAGGTATTTTATTTTTACATACGGTTGTGCCACTAATCATGCTGATTCTGAAAGGATTGCGCGCAAGCTAGATATGGATGGGTATGAACAATCTTCTTCTGAAAAAGAAGCTGATTTGATAGTGCTTAATGCCTGTTCTGTAAGAAAATCTGCAATGGATAGAGTGTTTAGCAAGGCACATAAATATAAGAAAAACCCAAATAAAAAAGTTATTCTATGCGGTTGCGTACTAGACAATGAAAAGAAAAAATTTGAAGAAAAGGTGGACGAAATCTGGCACCCAGACGAATATTTTGATTTGGCTCCTGCTTATTCCAGCGAATTTACTGCATATATTCCTATCACCAAAGGCTGTGATAATTTTTGTTCATACTGTGCTGTGCCTTTTACTCGCGGCCGCGAAAAATCTCACCCAGCAGGACAAATAGTTAAAGAAGTGAAAACTTTGATTAAAAATGGATATAAAGAAATTTGGCTACTTGGTCAAAATGTAAACTCATATAATTCTCGTGGAATAGACTTTCCAGGTCTGCTTAAAAAAATAAACCAGCTTGAAGGCAAATTCTGGATACGCTTTACTTCCCCACATCCAAAAGACTTTTCAAACGAATTAATAAAAATAATCAAAACTTGCAACAAAGTTACTAAATATATCAACCTACCTGTTCAATCCGGCAACAACGAAATTCTTAAGAAAATGAATCGTCGCTACACCCGCGAACAATACATAAAACTAGTGAACAGAGTAAGAAAACAAATCCCAGATATATCTTTGTCTACTGATACTATCGTTGGTTTCCCAGGAGAAACAAGGAAGCATTTTTTAAACAGCATAGATTTGTATAAGCAGCTTAAATTTGATATGGCATTTATTTCTCAATACTCTCCGCGCCCAGGGACACTTTCTGCCACAACAATGAAAGACAATATCCCAAAAACAGAAAAAGTAAGACGAGACACACAACTAACAAATGTCCTTAAAAAAACAGCTTTGGAAAATAACAAAAAGCTAGTTGGGCAAACAGTGGAAGTTTTGATTGATAGCAAAACGGACAATAAATTATTGGGCCGTACAAACACCAACAAACTCACCGAAATCCCTTCTGTTGGAGGTCCAACCTCCAACATTGGGAGGTTTGTTGAGGTGAAGATTGTTAAGGCTGAGCCATGGAAGCTGATTGGTGAATTGGCCCCTCAGAAGATAATTGCTGTTTTGGGGCCAACATCTTCTGGGAAGAGTGACTTAGCTGTGTTGATAGCGCAAAAATTTGGCAACATGGAAATAATTTCTGCTGACTCTAGACAGGTATACAAAAACATCCCTATCGGCACAGGTGCGGTAACCAAAAAAGAAATGGGCGGCATTAATCACCACTTGCTTAATTTTGTTAATCCTAAAAAAGTCTACACAGGAGGAGACTTTAAGAAAGATGCCGAGAAAGCTATTGATGAAATAATAGCAAAAAATAAACTACCGATTGTTTGCGGTGGTACTGGCTTTTATATAGATATACTCCTAAGTGGCAAAAATATACCGCAAGTAGAACCAGACTGGACACTACGTAAAAAACTAGATAAAAAAACCGCAGAAGAATTATTTAAAATTCTCAAAAAACTAAACTCTACTCGCGCCAAAAACATAGATCCAAAAAACAAACGCCGCCTTATCCGCGCAATAGAAATCGCAAAACACACAAAAAATAAATTAGCATCGAAGCGAGGCTTCGACGCTAAGAGGAGATATGAGGTTTTGTATTTAGGGATTAAGCGAGACGAAAAAGAACTAAAAAAACTTATCGAAAAGCGCATTAAAAAAATGCTCCAGGTGGGCCTAATAAAAGAAGTAAAAGATCTAAAAGCCTCTGGTGTAAGCTGGAAAAGGATAAACGAACTGGGGTTTGAATACAAATACCCTGTGCAATTTATCCGTGGAGAAATAACCAAGGAAGAAATGATAGAGCGAATGCTCATAGAAAACTATCAGTACGCCAAACGCCAAATGACCTGGTTTAAAAAGTATGCACCAGAAACTCATTGGGTAAAAAGAAAAAAAGCGGTCAGCATCGACGGCCAACCAGTTTTAAAACTCGTCAAAAAGTTTTTGTAAATTTAACTATTATTCGTCACAAAATCTTCTACTGCACGCATAGTCTGAAAAGCCTGAGTCTTTTTGTCTTGGCCGTTGTTAAAATATTGATTAAAATCAGCTTCGCCAATAAATGCAGTGGCTCGCTTGAGGTCTTTGGATGCTTGAATAAATAAATCTGCAGAATCTTTTATTTCATTTACTCTCCCCTCAAAACCTACTGGAGTCCTATTTACTCGCAAATCTTCTGCCTTTTCATAAACCTCACTTAACAAAACTTCTGCATTGTCTATATAAGAAAAAGCTGCAACATCATTTGATTTGTTTATTTCATCAATGGCAGAATTGAGATAAGTATTACTCTTTTTAAGCATGCTCACATATACCCCCACCTCGTTTACAAACTTAGCAAGCTGCTCTTGCTGAGCTTTTAATTCCAACTCTCTTGCTCTTCTCTGCTCTTCTTCTATTTGAGCCTGGTTTTGGGTTATTTGCTCTTGAGATGTTTTCAATAATTCTTTTGTAGAATTTAAAGCTTGTTCTGTTTGATTCTTTTGAGAAACTGTCTGTTGAAGCTGAGACTCTACAGTACTTTTTTCTCTTTCTACTCGACTCTTGGCCTGTTCTACTGATTTTATATTTTGCTTAAGACCAGAGATTTCGTTAGCTATTTCTTTTTCAGAAGAATCCACAAGCTGGCTAGCCTGCCTATATAGCTCGAGTGCTTCATTATAAAATTTAAACTCTTGGTCAAAAACAAACTCACTACTATTAAGTAAAACCTCCACACTAAACCAATCTTCTTTTTCAGCAGCTTCAAAAGCCTTTAAGTAACTTTCTTCAGCAAACAAAAACCCTCGGGTTCTATCTACCTGTGATGCGATATCTATATTTTCCGGATTTGTTTCTTTTAATTTATTATACAAAACCAAGGCAGCTGTATAGTTACCCCCTTCTAATTCTGTGCTGGCTGTTTTTTCCATTTTTTGAAAACTATATCTTTGAGCTAAGCCAGTAGCATATATAGCAATAGCAATAATAGCAACAAAAAGTACTATCATTACAACAACATCCTTTATGGGCCACCTATGACCTTCTTCTGTTGTTTCTTCAGCGGGTTTTATGTCGTTTATTTTTTCTATATCCATATTTCTATATCTTTATTATATCAAATATAGAAAAAACAAAAAACTAAACTGTGTATAAATTACTGTTGTGTAGCACTTTCACCAGCCAAACGACCGGTACTCCAGCATATTTGCAAATTATATCCGCCGGTTGGTCCATCTATATCAATTACCTCCCCGGCAAAATATAAATTATCTATTAGTTTTGACTTCATTGTATTAGGGTCTATCTCGCTTAGCTTAACTCCGCCAGATGTCACAATCGCCTTTCTATAGCCAGTTAGTTTTTTCACTCTTATCTCAAATTCTTTCATGAGGTGAACGAGTCTGTTTCTTTCTTCTTTAGTAATGTCGCTTACTTTTTTGGCAGAAGGAATACCTGAAAGCTCTATAACAAGAGGGATGAGTTTTTTAGGCAGTAGTTTATCTAAAATATTCCTGTACATTTTTTTACTCCCCTCTTCAAAATCTCGCTGAATTCTTTTATCCAATTTTTCAAAACTAAGCGCTGGCTTAAAATCAATTTTTATTTTTATGGCGCCCGGAAAAGCTTTGCCGATGTTTTTACTCATATCTAAAATAATCGGCCCACTCATGCCGTCGGCAGTAAATAGAGCCTCACCAAACCTGGAGTCTATTTTTTTATCGTTTTTCCAAACACTAATTTCAACATTTTTTAGACTTAGCCCTTCAAGCTGCTTAGTCCAAAGCTTTTCTTCTGTAATAACTGGAGTCAGTGCCGGCGCAAGATCTTCTATGGTGTGCCCCATTTTCTTAGCCCAAACATAACCCTCGCCGGTAGAACCAGTAAATGAGTAAGATTTGCCACCTGTACATATTATGTATTTACCCGCCTTTATTTTCCGCCCATTTGCAAGAACAAGTTTTTCTATTTTGCCGTCTTTTTCACCTTGACCTTGCCCCGCCTGGCGGGGTAAAGCGGGGTAAACAAACCTTTTTACCTTGGCATCCAGCTCCAGGGCTACTTTATTTTTTTTCAAATATCTTTTTAGCGCATTTAAAACATGAAGTGAGTTATCACTCGCAGGGAAAACTCTATTCCCTCTTTCTGTTTTTGTTTTTACACTTCTTTCATTAAAAAATCTGATGGTCTCTTTTGGGCCAAATTTAAAAAATGACGACAAAAGAAATTTGCCGTTTTTGCCATAAACCTGGACCATCTCTCGCACATCTTCTGTGTCGTTTGTAATATTGCAACGCCCTTTGCCTGTTAACAAAAGCTTGTTGCCAAGAGTATTGTTTTTTTCTATCAAAACAACGCGCGCGCCAAGCTCAGCCGCTCTACCCGCGGCCATCAACCCGGCAGGTCCACCACCAATTACTGCTATGTCATAATCTTCGTTCATATCTTG
The DNA here is from genome assembly GCA_964590835.1 of uncultured Candidatus Saccharibacteria bacterium. GTDB lineage: Bacteria > Patescibacteriota > Minisyncoccia > JAHISW01 > Tagabacteraceae > CAZPYD01. The sequence goes on from CAZPYD010000001.1 coordinate 36,097, forward strand.
TAATTTAATAAATATATAAAAAGAAAAAAGGCGAGATATGTGTTTTTCGTTAAGCGGAACGACTATAATTTTCTATTCTTGGATGCAAAGAGAGAAAAGGGGGTTTGTGAGGTTGAAGGAGTTTAAGTTTGTTTATTTTAATAACACCTAAATATTATACCTCTCCTTGGCGCTTCACCCTAATTCTTTCTACCTCTGTAAGGTATTTTTTGCGAAGGCGAACATTTTTAGGGGTTACTTCCAAATATTCGTCATCTGCCATAATCTCCAACCCGCTTTCGATAGTAATCGGAGTTGGCGGTGTTAGCGTGATATTTTCGTCAGAGCCACTCGCACGCATGTTTGTCAGCTGCTTACCTTTTGTGGGGTTTACTTTCATTTCTTCACCTTTAGCTGTATTCCCAACCACCATACCTTCATATACTTCTGTGTTTGCACCAATATACAAAGTACCTCTAGTTTGTAAATTCGCCAAAGAAAACCCAAGGGCTTTCCCTGTAGCCATAGATGTCATAGAGCCCACCTGGCGCTTTTTCACTTCACCAGCATAAGGTTTAAACCCAATTACTCTACTTGCAAAAATACCTTCACCTTTTGTATCTACCACAAACTGTCCACGATAGCCCAAGAGTCCACGAGTAGGC
>CAZPYD010000001.1:36751-62197 GCA_964590835.1 uncultured Candidatus Saccharibacteria bacterium
AATCCTTACCCTATCACCATCTTGCTTCATGTTTGTCATAATAACCGCTCTTTTGGAAAGCCTTTCAATCACAACACCTTGTGCATCAAGCGGTACATCTACAGTGACTTCTTCATACGGCTCACTTTTTACTCCATCAATTTCTTTAATAATCACTTGTGGCTGAGACACTTGCACTTCATATCCTTCACGGCGCATGTTTTCAAGAAGCACTGCAATATGCAGCTCACCACGGCCACACACTTTCATATTATCGCCATCAAAATCAATTTTTAGTCCCACATTTACCTCAAGCTCTTTTTCAAGGCGTGCCCTAATCTGTCTGCTGGTTACAAACTTTCCATCTTGACCGGCAAAAGGCGAACTATTTACTAAAAAATTAAGAGCAATAGTCGGTTCGTCCACACTAATAGCGGGAAGTGGTTCTGTTTCTTCTGTGTCACAAATAGTGTCACCAATATAGATATTCGGCAGACCGGCAATCATCACAATATCACCTGCACTAGCCTTGTCCACCTCCTTTCTGTTTAATCCTTCAAAAGTAAAAAGCTTGGTTATCTTTCCTTTTTCAATTTCACTGTTTGGTTTTTTAACTATCAGGTTTTGTCCATCAGTCAGCTCCCCTTCATAAACACGACAAATAGCCATTCTGCCAAGGAAATTATCGTATCCAAGGTTAAAAGGTTGTACCTTTAGTGGACTTTCTATTTCGCTAGGAGCCGATGGTACACGCTCCAAAATACAATCCAAAAGTGGTTCAAGATTCTCTTGAGGGTCGTCAGCATTTTTCATAGCCACACCGTCTTTAGATATACAATATATAGTTTCAAAATCTAGCTGCTCATCTGTAGCACCAAGCTCAAAAAATAGCTCAAAAACTTCGTCGTGAGCACGAGCCGGATTAGCAGAAGGCTTGTCTATTTTATTTAAAACCACGATAGGTTTGTGGCCCAGCTCTAGAGACTTTTTAAGTACGAATCTAGTCTGTGGCATTGGACCTTCTTGCGCATCCACAATAAGAACCACGGAATCGATAGACCTAAGCACACGCTCCACCTCCGAACCAAAATCGGCGTGCCCTGGAGTATCCACAATATTTATTTTTGTGTCTTTATAATTTACAGAAGTATTTTTGGAATAAATAGTAATACCACGCTCTTGTTCTAGAGTGTTGCTGTCCATTGTTACTCCTTCATCCGCCATGCCAGTTTCTTGCATGATAGCGTCAGTCAAAGTAGTTTTACCATGATCCACATGGGCTATAATTGCGATATTTCTAATTTCCATAATTGCTAAAATTTTTATTAAAAAAATCCCCCCAAAGGGAGAAGTGTTAAGTAAGTTTTTGATTGTTTAACTATACTACACTAGGTCAAAAAAGTAAAGAGACGAATAATCCAATAAACTTATAAAAATAAAAAACAGGGGGTTTTAACAATCAAAACTCCCCTGTTTTAAGATTTTAAAAATCTTTAGATTTGCATTTCATGTTTTTCGATCCGTTTATCTGCTTTCAGAAAAGCGAGCATTCTAATGGCAGCGAGGATAATTTCTGATATTGCTTCATCTGCCCGTCCTTTTGCACCTGAAGCAACTACTGATATCCCATCACGAGTAGCTCCACCAGGATAAAGAAACTCACCTTCTTTCAAGCACCAGGGACGAGTTGCAACAACAGTATTCGTTGACTCACCTTCCCTTATAACCACATCTAGTTTCTTTTCAGCAACTTCCACAAATCTGCCGACATCTCCCCAACTTGACAACCATCTTTCTTTGGGTTCTTCACCCAATTGAAAATTAATTGGGGTTTCGATCCCAGGTCCCGTAACAAAACCCATCACCCACTTTGGTCCCCAGGTCGCTCCCTTTACGTCTAAAATCTTTAAAACACTTGGTTCTGCCAACAAAACCGCTTTCTTTACCAAATCAAAAGTTAAGATACTCATTTTACGTCTCCCTTCTTGTTTGATTTTAAAATATTACTTTCTGCTTCTTTCTTAATCTAAAACAATAGTATCACATTAAAAACACTGTGTCAATGTTAAAATAATGCGAAGATTAAATAACCCATCATTACTAAAATAAGAATAGCTTTTAGGAGTGTTCCAACCACTATTCCTGCAAATGCACCTAGGGCAGATTTTAGTGCCTGGTTTGAATTTTTCTGAGCATATAGCTCACCTAAGAATGCGCCAAAAATAGGGCCTACAATTAAACCAATCGGGCCCAAAGTAATGGCACCCACAAAGGCCCCCACAAACACACCCAACACGCCGTATTTACTCGCCTTGTTTGTCTTAGCTCCAAGTAGTGGTGCTACAACATCCAACAAGGCCGAAAGAAAAACCAGCCCCAAAAATACTAAAATCAAAATAATAGATATTTCTTCAAAACCTGTGTACCAGGCATAGATAAACAGCCCCAGCCATGCCAAAGGCGCCCCCGGCAAAAGCGGCAAAGCCACACCCAAAAGCCCAACAAGCATAAGCGCAAAAGCCAAAATTATTATTAAAATTAAATTTGTCATGTATTTATTATAAAATAAAACCCCACAAAAAGAAAAGCCACCCTGTTTCTAGGGCGGCTTTTGAGTAAAAGATACTCTTAAAATTAGCAGTGAACATATTCTGAGTGTCTGTTCTGGACAAGACCTTTGTTTGAGTGAATCAAGTTGAAAATATCAACCACTTTCCCGTCTTCATCAACAACCCGGCAATCACTCATGGGATTACCAAGATCCACTTCGCCGATTGATTTATGAACAAAACCTCTATTATCAATGACCAGGGTATACAGCTTCCGAGGACCAAAATCAACCAAGTGGGGGAAAATTTCTTCCACCTGTTTTTCGCTTAAGACAGAGGTTGTGTCCTTTTTGGCCCAGCCGTTTAATATAAGTGGCTCCAAAACCAAAGAGAAGCCAAACTTCTCTGCAAAAGGGATGATGTTTTCTTTTACATCCTTAAAATTAGCGGGTGTACAAAGCGTCTCCAAAAGCAGATCTTTCCCGGGAGAAAAACCAGCCATCCTCAAGAGATTTAGTCCTTTAGGGGCATAGACAGTTCTTGGTCTCCCGTCATTACCGCGGACAACAAACCCAGCATATGAATATTTATTTCTTGTACCGGTCAGTTTGTCGTTGAGTCCAGGATATGTTGACCAGATCTTATGAATCAAAGTCACCCCAAGCTCTTTTATAGCTTTAGCGAATTGAAATGGGGTCATACCTGTATGTTTTTTACACTGCTTTTTATTGCAAAAAACAATACCATTGGTATAAACCACCCAGTTCATATCCATTTCTTTTATAAACTTGGCGATCTGCAAAAACTTAGGGTCAATTGTAGGTTCACCAGCGCCTGGGGTATACACAACTCTAGCGCCTATTTTCTTTGCCTGTCTTATGATTTCTTTTATCTGATCAAGAGTTAGTTCTCCATCTGCAGTGGCGTCGCCACAATAGCATTTAGGACAAGAAGCATTGCACCTTTTTGAAAGAAACAAATCAAGCTCCAAAATACTTAAGCAACCATCACTCAAACTTTCAATCAAAGAATAGGGCAATTTAGTTCTTCTCAAAAACCCTCCATGGCCAAAATCAAAATCAATTTTCATATTACTTGCAATTACATTAAATATATCTTTTGATTTGTAGTTGAGCGATCTTATTACATCAAGAATATTTTTCTCCACGACCCTCTCCTTTTTATTTATTATTTTCAAAAAACTTACATTAATTTGATTATCATTATGTAATTATTTTTAAAAAAAGTCAATGGGAAATGGTGGAGGGAATCGGTCATTCTCGTGATTCAAACTATTAATAAAAAACAATACTCAATTGTTTTTTATAGGGAATCGGTCACGAATCACTAAGTCTTTTGTTCGTCCTGCGGACTCCAAAAGCCAAAGTGTTCGCGACCCCGGCTCGGCGACCGTGCGTCGCTCGCTTCACTCGCCGACGACGGTGCCCGCCTCCGCCTTTCGATTCCCTCACCACTGTAAAACAGTAAAACCCCAGTGCATACGCACCGGGGTTTTACTGTTTTAAGCACGGGTGGAGGGAATCGAACCCCCAGTCCAGGTTTTGGAGACCTGTGGTTTACCGTTAACCGACACCCGCTAAGTTTTTAAACGCTCAAAAAGCGTATCTTGATTATACAATAAAATCGCAAAAATACTAGGATATTATCGAATTTATTTTTTCTTTTTTGTATTTTCTAAAACTCAGTAGCTAAAGTTTTTTCTCCTTCTTTTTCTATCATTCCTTTGGCTGGTATTGCGACATAAAACGTCTTGCCTTTACCTTCTCCTTCTGATTCAAACCAGATCTTACCACCAGAAGCTTCTATAATCATCTTTACAACATAAAGCCCAAGACCTGACCCCTCTGCTGCTGTTTCCCTAGCTTTATCAGTTCTAAAGAACTTCTCAAAAATTCTTAGCTGATCTTTTTTAGGAATACCAATCCCGGAGTCTCTTACACTAACCAATATACCTCCGGATTTATCTTCAGATTTTAATGTAACTATTATCTTACAACCTCCTTTCGACGAATAACGAATAGCATTAGTAACTAAATTATGAATCACCTGCTGCATTAAAATAGGATCTATTAAGACCTTATTTAATTTTATTTCAGGCTTTTTAAAAACAATTATGCAATCTTTTTCTTTAGCTGATCCCTCTACTTCATGAATAATGCTTAAAATAAAATCTTCTAGTTGAGTAGGTACTGGCTCTATTTTCAACCTACCTGTTTCCAAGCGCGAAACATTCAACAAATTATTAACCAAATCAATCATTCTCTTTGTTGATAACTCAACATCCGCCATATATTCTTTTTGTTTTTTGTTTAATTTCCCCAACCTTTCACTAGAAAGTACTTCTGCTAATAATTTTATACCCGTCAGTGGGGTACTCAATTGGTGAGAAGTTATTGAAACAAACTCTGTTTTCATTTTCTCTACTTCCTTTTCTTTTGTAATGTCTCTCTCAATACCCACAAAAAATATTACTTCATTTTTAGCATTTAAAACAGGAGCTATACTAGCAAGAGCAGTATACTCTTGACTGTTTTTTCTTTTGTTTCTTAATTCTCCTGCAAAAACTTTCTTGTCTACTTTAATCGTGTGCCACAATTTTTTATAAAAATCTAACCCCATCAAGCCACCCCAAAGCTCTTTTACGCCAGCTTTTTTGCCAACAATCTCTTTTATTGGAAAACCGGTTATTTTTGTTACAGCTTTATTTGCAAAAAGTATAATACCCTCTGCATCTGTTATTACAATATGATCAGAGGCATTATCCACCGCCAATTTAAATTTCAACAAATCTTCCGCCAAACTTTCTGATTTTTCTTTTTCTTCCTGAACATCTTCTAAAATATTTAAAATTGCTGCTTGTTGATCCTCCGTTTGTTTCGATCTTTTACTGATTTCTTTGGTTTACTCTTTTACTATTTTATCTGCGGCCTCTCTTGATTTTTTTATCGCCAAAGACATTTTATTAAAAGCATTACTCAGTTCACCCAATTCGTCCTCGGTTTCAAGCTCTGTCTCATATCCAAAATTTCCTTTTTCTATCTCTGCAACCCCGACCATTAATTCATTTAACGGTTTTCCTAAAATTCTTTTTATAAAAAGAAAAATAATTAAAGCAACGAAGAAAAACAAACCAACACTAACTAAAATCGTCTGAATGAAAAAATTACTGAAAGGAGCGAGGACAACCGAACTAGATATTTTTTCAAAAAAGACAACAAAAATAAAAGGGACGCCTTCATTTATCAAAACCTTATCAAAAAAATAAAATTCTTTTTCTTTTGAAATAATTTCCCCCTCTTCGTAAAGAACAGACTGCGCAATTTCAGGGAAATCTTTTTTAATGTTTTCGCCCGTATTCAAATCCTTTTCCCCTCCCCACTCCTTTTCTTTGTTTTGATGCAACAGATAATTCCCATCTTGATCAACTAAAACAGTATTACCAAGACCATTATTTTTGGCACCAATTTTTTCTAGCACAACATCAAAAAATATATTCGCTATAATGATACCTTTTCTTTTATTGCCTTCATCAAAAACAGGAATGGCGCATCTTAAAACTGGACTATACGGAATCTCTATTTCAGGAGGTGTTCCTTCTCTATTTAAAGTAGGGCTCGATACATAAGACTCCCCCTCCATAAGAATATTTGCCTCTTTAAAATAAAAACGATCACTTTTATTTTGTAGTTCATTTTCTGGAACACGATAAACAGAACCGTCTTTAAAATCAACCCTAACAATTTCTTGCCCATTTTCATCTATATATCTAAGTTGATAATAAAATTCTTTATTTTCAATACTTGTAATAAAAATATTCGCCAATCTGTTTTCCCATTCTTCTAATGTATCACCTTCCTTTTCATCAACTCCACCACCTTTTTGTGCTCTAAAAATACCCTGAACTGGCGGAGTTTGGCTGAGAGCCAAAATATCATTACGCAAATATTCAAAAATAGTTTCCAATTGCAAAGATGCTCTGTCAATCTTTTCTTTTTCACCATCCAAAACATAATCAATAAAAGCAAACTCTACCCAGTTTTTAGTAAACAAAAGGACACCTGTCCCATAAACAATAACAACTAAAGTTGTTACGATAACAATTTTTGTTCCAATATTAAATTTAGATAAAAACTCCATGTATGAATTTATTTTTCTTTAAATTTTTTATTTTCCAGCTCTTTTATCTTATCTTTCATTTCTCTTATTTTTAATTCCCTGCCAACCATCAATTTATTCAAATTTTCCAATTTTTTGGTTCGATCTTCTACTTGTTTTTCCACGTTTGTAAGGCTTTTTTGAAGAGAAATCGTAAGTTTATTAAAATTATTACCCAAATCACTTATCTCGTCGGTTGTTTTTACTTCAAACCTCTGACTCAAATCACCTTTAGTTGTTTTTTTAACAGTCTCATTCAATCTTTTAAGCGGTCTTAAAAATCCTCCAACAAATAAGAAGATAAAAATAAAAGCAAGGACCGCTGCCCCTAAAACAAAGATCCCGAGATAAAAAGAAAAAATTAAAGCAGTTTCAGAAAAAATATCGGCGCTCTCGTCAAACATTAAGTAAAAGGGTAAATCTTTTAGCTTTTCAATCACTAAAATTCTCTCTTCATTTTTTATTTCATCAAAAAAACTGACAGCCTCTGTTTCTTCAACCGAAAGAATCTCCTCAAAAACGCCATCATACCCGGCAGAAGCAATTCCTTCCGTTGGGAAACGCTTCTTATCTTCAATTTTCCGCAAAACACTTTGATCAAGGTCGCCAATGCTATTTAAAACATTTTCACCCACCCCCGAATGAAGGATCACGCCAAACTCATCAAACAAATAAATCTTTTTATCTATTTGCTCACCTCTTTCCTGCACCAGTAAAATAACCTGGTTTATAAAATCCGGTTGCATTTTTAAAACAGCAACCCCTACTATAGCCCCCTCATCATTAATTACCGGATTTGAAAAATAATAACCCAATTCACCACTAGTAACACCAAAAGCAACATCAACCCAAGATTTACCTTTAACAGCCTGTTTAAAATAATCCCTAAAAGAATAATTTTGTCCGACAAAGGACTCATCTGTAGAAACAAGGGTTTTGCCGTCCTTGTTCATCAAATATACAGCCAAATAAACCTCTTCTATATTAAAGTCTTTCAATTCCTCTAAAATAACCGTGTCTTGTTCTTTGGGATTTTTTTGACTTAAATAATCTTTTACCAAAACACTCTCCACTAGTGCCTCTGATAACTCTATAGAGTGATTAAATTCCCTTTCTAGAACAAGCGCGTTACCCTGGGCGCGCAAAATCAAACCTTGTTTTTCGTTTTCAACAAGATTATTTCTTGAATACAAAAAAACAAAGGAGGTCGCCAAAATACCAAAAAACAAAATAACCAAAAGTATGGATAATGTTAATTTTATTTTTAGAGAAAAATTTAACTTCATTTTTTATTTTTTTCTTCTTGTTTTTTATCCTGAGCCTTACCTACCGGCAGACGCGCCTGTTGAAGGGATTTTTTTAATTCCATCATTTTTAACTCACGACCCACCATGAGCTTATTCATTTGTTCAAGTTCTTCTATTTTATTTTTTAACCTTTCTTCCGCATCTTTTCTTGCCGAGATATCCTCTATAGCGCCATCAAAAAAAACCTGGCCCTTTTCATCTTTTTTTGCAACCGCAGAAACAGAAGCATAAAAAATCCTGTCTTTTAAGGTTTTAAGTCTCAACTCTTCATTTTTCACAAAACCTTTTTTAGAAAGCTTATCAGAAAAATTTTTTCTTTCACTTGAGTCTACATAAAGCTCATTTACACTTAAATCCAAAAGTTGTTCTTTTGATTCGGCATCAAACATTTTTATCATCGCCGGATTTACTTCTAAAAAGATTCCTTCTGGACCAGGTGTATTTCTATAAACACCCACATTTAAATTATTTACCAGATCCTCAAATCTTTTTTTACTTTTTTCACTTTCCTCAAGTACTTTTTGTGCCTCTCTTTCTTCTGTCGTGTCCCAAAAAATACCCAAAACACCAACCACTTCTCCATTTTTATCCAAAACAGCTGTTTTTATAGTATGCACCCAAAATTTTTCTCCACTTGCAATATAATCTTCTTCAATGTCTTCTGTCTTACTCGTTTCCATAACCCGTTGATCGTCCAAGCAATACTTCTCTGCCATCGCTTTGGGATGAAAATCAAAATCTGTCTTCCCAGCTATATCCGCCGGTTTAATATTTAAATCCTTAGCGTAATGCTCGTTACACCAAACATAAACACAGTCTTTATCTTTTTGAAATATTTTTTTGACTGCCATACCATATTATTATACCAAAATTTTAATATTTTTTTGTTGTGGATAAGCCCCCCACAAAAAAAACACCCGATAGAAATAGGGCGTTTTTAAAATCTAAAAAATAGTAAATTATTTCTTTTTACCTTCTTTGTGTACTGTGTGCTTCTTGCACCACTTACAATACTTTTTGAGCTCTATTTTACGCTCAACTTTTTTCTTATTTTTGCGAGTCCAGTAATTAATTCTTTTACAATCCTCACAAAGTAGTTTTATTAGTTTATCTTGACTCATACCCGGTAGCATTCAAATTTAATGTTTAAAATCTTATTTTTCGTAATACTTAATTTAAGTATTACTTTCTTTATTTGCCCGCTTATTTGTAGTACTTTTTGCTTCAGCTTTGCTGAAGCTCATTAAATTTGTACTACCGGGCATATAAAATAATATATACTATTTCTCAAAAAAAGCAAGAATGGAGACGATAAACCCTCGTAAAATAAAAATGTCATTCAGTCATTTTTAATAGGGATTCGGTCAGGAGTCAGGCTATAAATTAAAAACAATACTCAATTGTTTTTAAGGAATTCGGTCACAAATAAATTTTCTACGAAAACTTTTCGCGACCCCGGCTCGGTGACCGTGCGTCGCTCACTTCGTTCGCCGCCGACGGTGCCCGCCTGCGCCTTTCGAATCCCTCCCCATTGCAAAACAGTAAAGCCCCGATGCTATCGCATCGGAGCTAACTGTTTTGTGCATGGGGAGGGATTCGAACCCCCGTAGCCCGTTAGGACGATAGTTTTACAGACTATTGCGTTTAACCACTCCGCCACCCATGCGCTGCCGACTTCTAATTATTTAATTATTTAGAAGTCGATAATTTTTCTTTTATTTTCTTTTTTACTGTAGTCTTTTTTCTTTTCTTTGCAATGCCTTCTATAGACAAATCATTATTTTTCATTTTAACTGCCACTGTGTCACCTGATGCAATTTTACCAGAAATAATAAGTTCGGCAACCGAATTAAGAATTTTATTCTGTATAAATCTCTTCAAAGGCCTTGCGCCATATTTAGGATTAAAGCCTTTTTGAGCCAAATAGAACATGGCATCAGATGAAACATTTAACTTGATTTCTCTTCCTTTTAATCTTTTCTCAACCTCACCAATTTGAATTTTAACAATTTTCTTTAAATCTTCCAATGTTAGACTATTAAAGGTAATAATCTCATCTAATCTATTTAAAAATTCCGGTCGAAATCGCCTCTCTAAAGATCGATAAATCTTTTCTTTCAAAATTGCTTCTTTCTTTGGTTGTTTACTCACCACTGCACCCGTAGAAAAACCAATCTTATTTATCTGCTTCACATATTCAGAACCAATATTAGAGGTCATTATCAAGATAGTATTTTTGAAATTAACTTGGCGGCCTTTGGCATCTGTTAATCGTCCGTCATCAAGAACTTGAAGCATTAAATTAAACACATCTGGATGGGCCTTTTCAATCTCATCAAAAAGAATCACGGAGTAAGGTCGATGTCTTACTATTTCCGTAAGCTGACCACCCTCTTCATAGCCAACATAACCAGGAGGTGAACCAATAAGCTTAGATACAGCATGTTTTTCCATGTATTCAGACATGTCTACTCTTACAAGAGATTTTTCATCATTAAACATAAACTCGGCTAGTGCCTTAGCCAGTTCTGTCTTACCAATACCAGTACGTCCGAGAAACATAAATGAACCAATCGGTTTTTCTGTATCAGCAATACCCGCACGAGAACGCCTAATAGCTTGAGCAATTTTAATAATTGCTTTGTCTTGTCCAACCACTCTCTTTTTAATCGTGTCTTCTATTTTAAGAAGTTTTTTGGCTTCTGTCTCAAGCATTTTTGAAACAGGAATTCCTGTCCATTTTGAAACAATATCCGCAATTTCCTCTTTAGTAATCTCTTCTTTTAACACTCGTCTTGAGGTCTGCAGCTTCTTCAAGCGATTCTCTTGTTTTTTAAGCTCTGTCTCCATCTCTGGAATATTGGCATAACGAATTTCGGCTACTCTGGTTAAATTACCCTTTCTTTCTTCAGCATCCGCATCAAGTCTCATTGCCTCCAAATCAGTCTTAATCTGTCTTATAAAAGAAATTGTTTCTTTTTCATTTTTCCAACGTAATTCCAAAGAAGAAATTTTTTCTTTAAAATCACCGATTTTTTTATTTATTTTTTTAATTTTAGTTTTTGATTTTTTATCACCATCGCTCTTTAAGGCTTCTTTTTCAATTTCCAAACTCCTTATTTCCTTATGAACATTTTCCAGCTCTTTTGGCATACTATCCATTTCAAGCCTTAGGGCAGAAGCGGCTTCATCAATGAGATCTATTGCTTTGTCCGGTAAAAACCTATCTGTAATATATCTACTTGAAAGATACACTGCAGACTGAATGGCAGCATCTGTAATCCTCACACCATGGTGCAATTCATACTTTTCTTTTATGCCTCGCAAAATGGAAATAGTATCATCTTGTGTTGGCTCTTCTGTATAAACAGGCTGAAATCTTCTTGTAAGAGCTCCGTCTTTTTCGATATATTTTTGATATTCTTTTAGGGTTGTAGCACCGACGGCCCGAAGCTCGCCCCTGGCCAAAGCTGGTTTTAATAAATTAGATGCATCGATAGATCCTTCTGCAGCACCAGCACCAACCAAGGTATGAAGCTCATCGATAAACAACAATATTTTACCATCGGCTCTTTCTACTTCGCGTATCACTCTTTTTAATCTTTCTTCAAATTCACCACGATACTTAGTACCAGCCATCAAAGAACCCATATCTAATGCGATCACTTCTTTGTCTTTTAAAGATTCAGGAACATCACCTTGTGCAATCCTCTGACTTAAACCTTCTATGACGGCCGTTTTTCCAACACCAGCCTCACCAATAAGTACTGGGTTGTTTTTAGTCCTTCTAGACAAAATCTGCATTATACGACGAGTTTCATCATCACGCCCAATAACAGGATCTAACTTATCTTCACGCGCCATTCTAGTAAGATTGCGGGAATATTTTTCCAAAATCTTTATCTTTTTTTCTTCTTGTGGAGAAACATCGTGCACTTTTGGCGCTTCGCCAACTGTTTTTAAAATATTTAAAATACCTTCCTTATCAACACGATGTTTTGCTAAAATCTCTTGTGCTTTTGAGGGAACATCCAAAAGACCTAAAAACAAATGCTCTGTAGAAATAAATTTGCTCCCTGTAGCACGAGCGGATTTAAAAGAAGATTCTATGGCTTTCCCTAAATCGGGAGTTAGATAAACTTGTTGAACTGGCATTGCAGCACTAGGATCACCTGCCTCGTCAAGCTCATTTAAAATAGAGTCTGTTAAAAAATTAATATCCACTTGAAGCTTATTTAAAATAGACATCACAACACTATCATCTTGCAAAATTATCGCAGCTAAAAGATGCAAGGCATCAATTTGAGTTTGCCCGCGTTCCATAGCTATTTCATGTGCTCTACGAATAGCTTGCTGCGCTTTTTCTGTAAAATTTGTAAATGGAAGCATAAATTAGTTTTTAGTCTTTAGTTATTAGTTATTATTGGAGATAAACCACTAGAAATTTTCTAATGGTTAATAACTATTTTATAACTCTTTTGGTCTTTCGTCAAGAGTAGCAACTAGACTTATTTCCTCACCATCTCGCAAAATTTTTAGATTAATTTCTTGCCCTACACGGGAATTATTTATCAATTTTCCCAAAATATTTTCTTGATCCACTCTAATGCCGTTAAATTCCAAAACTATATCACCTTCTATTAATCCAACTTTTTCCGCAGGGCTGTCTTTTATAATAGCCGATTGTTTACCATTATCTTTTATAATCAAAACTCCATAATCCACGGATAAATCTTTTTCCTCCTTAAAACTTTCTGTTATTTGAGAATAATATACCCCTAAATAAGCAAACTTTATCTCACCAAATTCTTTAATATCACTAATATTCTTTTTGGCAATATTTATCGGCAAAGCAAAGCCAACATTTTCAGCCCCCTTAGCTATAGCCGTATTTATACCAACTACTCTACCATTCAAATCTAAAAGTGGTCCTCCAGAATTACCAGGGCTAATAGCAGCATCTGTTTGAATAATTTCCTGAAGCTGCTCTTCTAAACCAGATGGGCCGGAAGCTGTCACTGTGCGATTTAGTCCAGATACTATTCCAATAGAAACAGTGTTTTGAAACTCTCCTAAAGTATTACCAATAGCTACCACTGTTTGCCCCACTTTTATTTTATCTGAATTGGCAAGCGGAATATAATTAAATTTTTCTTCTCCTGCCTGCGCAGACAGGTCACTTGGTTCTATCTTCAAAATAGCCAAATCCTGCAAAGGATCTCTAGCCAAAACTTTTGCTTCATATTTGGTGCCATCATTTGTAATAATAGAATATTCTGCCTTTATATCAACCACAACATGTTTGCTTGTCAGCACAAAACCATCTCCTGATACGAAAAATCCTGTTCCGCTAGATACCTGTTTCTTTTCTGTACCATTTTGCCTAAACTGCGGTACTTTTATATCAAAAAACTGCCCGAGGGTTTCATCTCCTTCAAATGGATTTATAAAATATTGTTCTATTATAGGGATGTCTTTTGTGGCTACAACACTCACCACAGCAGAAGATGTATTTTCAACAAGTTTTACAACCAAATCTTCTTGGGTAACAATTATTTGCTGGGGCTCACTCGGCTGTTTCGATTCTGGATTAGACAAAGCCACAGAAGCCATAGTTTTTTCTATAACCTTATTTACTGTTTGAGTAATGGGAGTTGGAGCCTGGCTAACCAAGGTGGCTATCACAATACCCGTAAAAATAGAAGTGACAAAACTCACCAAAATAGTAAGCATTACAAATTGTGTACGTGTCATATCATCCATAACTTAATTATACCTTAACGTTTAAAAGTGGGCAAAATAATATTCTTAATACTTATTTTTATTCAAGCCTTTTTTGTAATTTTTGATTAGTTTGCCGAGGTTTTTGTCTTTCTTTTTTCTTTCGACTACAGACGACTCAAAATATGCCTCTTCTTCTCCCATTTTTATGTAATTTTCATAAGAATCTCTGTCTATTTCTCCTTTTTCAACTGCATCAATTACTGCACACCCAATTTCGCTAGTATGTGTGCAATCTCTAAATCTACAATCCCCAAACAAACTAATTATCTTATCAAAGGTATCCTCCAAACCATTAGATACATCAGCAATCCCCACCTCTCTCATTCCAGGATTATCAATAATTATCCCTCCACTTTCTAATACCACCAGCTCTCTATGGCTAGTGACATGCTTGCCTCTATTTGCAGCTTCGCTAATCTCACTTGTCTCCATTATTTTTCTCCCAGAAAGATTGTTTAGCAGTGTGGATTTACCAACCCCTGAAGACCCAAGCATACAATATGTCTTTCCTTTTTCAATAAGTGCCTTCAGTTCTTCATACCCTTCCTGTGTTTCATTGCTGACTGCAACAACAGACACATCTTTTATACGAGATTTTAGACTCACAAGCATTTGGTCAACCTCTTCTTTTTCTATCAAATCAATTTTTGTCAAAACAATAATTGGCTCAACTCCTGATGAACGACAAATCGCCAAATACCTCTCGAGTCTATTTATACTAAAATCCCTATCAACAGCTTGAACCAAAAAAGCAAAATCAATATTTGCTGCAATTATTTGTCTTTTCCCAAATTTTTTAACAGCCTGTCTTGTGATAACTGAATATCTCGGAAATATTTTCTTAATTGAAGCAGGACCGGATTCTTGAAAAACTAGCGCAACCCAATCACCAACAGCAGGAAAATCCTCTCGACTTTTTGCCGAAAATCTCAAAGACCCCGTTATCTTTGCCTCCAAATCCCCTTTTTCTGTTTTTACTACATATCTGCCTTTGTGCTGCAAAACCACTCTTCCAATATCAAAATCACTGAGATTATTCTCAGCTCTTGTTTTTTCGAGTTTATTATTGTATCCAAAGGCTTCTGGTTTCATTTCTATTATTTTCCACCTCTATAATTCTCAATAGTCTTCTCAAAAGCCTGGTCAGCCAAGACTGAACAGTGAACTTTCACGGCTGGGAGACCGCCAAGTTCTGCCATGATGTCTTTTGGTGTTATTTTAAGCGCTTCTTCTATGGTCATACCACCATTTTTTGTCACCATTTCTGAAAAAACGGAAGTAGAAGCAATAGCACTAGCACAACCAAAAGTACGCCATTTTAATTTTTTAATTTTCATTTTCATAGGGTCTATCCCCGCCTCTTTAGGCGGGGCAAGTTTAACCCACATTTTCATCACGTCACCACAAGCAGGCGAACCCACTTGCCCTTCGGCATCAAAATCGTCCGGCTTAGGATCTGTCAATAAAACATTTTTAGGATCAAAGAAATGCTTCTTAACGGTCTCACTGTACTGCCAATCGCTCCCATCGCTCGTATTTGTTTTTTTGTTTTGTTTGTTTGTCATGTTTTTTTTCATATAATCTGTAACAAAAAACAGGCTTTGTGATTACTTTATCGCTGATACTACTCTTAATTTGTTTAATATTTCAGGCAAAACTTTTAATACATAATCTATATCGGCCTTTTTAGTTTTCTTACCCATTGTAAATCTTAGTGATCCATGTGCATATTTATGTGGAGATTTAATTGCTTGTATTACATGAGATGCCTCTAGCACATCCGAAGTGCAAGCTGATCCAGTAGAACAAGCCACACCTTTTGCATCCATATATAGTACCATGGACTCACCCTCTATGCCTCGCACAGATATATTTATATTATTTGGCAGCCTGTCTGTCTTAGAACCATTCAAGCGAGCTTCTGGTAACGCTTTTAAAATATTTTCTATAAAATAATCACGCAGCTCTGTTAGCCTAGCCGATTCTTTTTCTTTGCTCTGAGCAGCCAATTCCAGTGCTTTTGCAAATCCCACTATCCCAGCCACGTTTTCTGTACCAGAACGGATACCAGCTTCTTGCCCACCGCCATAAATAAGCGGATCTATTTTAATACCACGTTTTTTAAACAAAACCCCAACCCCTTTTGGTCCATAAATCTTAGAGCCATTTAAGGTCATTAGGTCTACGCCAAGTTTTAAGACATTAAGATCTAAATAAGATGGCGCTTGCACAGCGTCTGTGTGCAAAAGCGGCATATGTGATTCGTGGTCACCCATTGCTTTTTTGTGAGCGCGAACAGCTTTGGCGATTTCTTTTATCGGCTGAATAGTACCAATTTCATTATTTGCGTACATTATAGAAACCAAAATAGTCTCTTTTCGTAATTCTTCTTTTAGTTGTTTTAGGTCCAAAATTCCATTTTCGTCTACGTCTATATAGCTTATTTCAAAACCTTCTTTTTCAAGCTGCTTACAAGCATCCAACACTGCGTGGTGCTCTATTTTAGAAGTAATAACATGATTACCTCTATCTTTATACGAACGAGCTGCGCCCAAAATAGCCAAGTTGTCGCTTTCTGTGCCTCCTGAAGTAAAAATAATTTCATCCGGGCGGCCATTTATAGTCTCGGCAACCTTAATACGCACATCTGAAACAGCGCGCTTGGCCTCTCGTCCTTCTTCATAAATAGACGAAGGATTACCAAAATTTTCTTCCCAATATGGCTTCATGGATTCCCTTACTTTTGGGTCCATATATGTAGTGGCCGCATGGTCTAAATATATTCTTTTGTTTTTATTCATATACTATTTTTTAAAGAAACCGGAAACCCCGTACCAAACAAAATCACAAAAACATTTGTCGTCAAACAATTCCATTTCATTGTCAGGTATCAACACTTCTGAGTATAATAACTCCTCATGCTTACTCGACAACACAGGCATACGGCCTGTTTTTGGATTTTAGTTTGGGGAGGGGTTTTGGTTCTCCCTATTTATACTAAAAATAATACAATTTTTAAGAGGTTTTCGCAACCCGGTACTATTCAAATTTAATAAGCCTCGATTATTATAAATCGAGACAAAATAAAGCGATTTTGTTGATTTATTTTTCTCTATTATTCTCTTAGAATGATTAATGTTACTCTTTGTTTTGATATTAAATTTGTAGTACCGGGCAAGTAAAAAAGCCGGGGGTACAAAGCCCCGGCTTTTTGTTTTGATTGGGCGAGAAGGTTATTTCTTCTCTCCCAACAGTTTTTCAATTTCCCCGGAAAGATCTTCCGCTGAGACAACAGAATTGCCATGGCTGTAAGCCACTTTGCCGTTCCGGCCAAAAATAAAAATCTGCGGAAAATGATAATGATCCGGAGATAAACTGTCAAGGATTTCAAGATTTTTTCTTTCCTCTGAGAAAAAAATAGCATGTTTAGTCACATCGACTCTTTTGCTCAGATAAACTCTTACGGCCTCTGTTCTGATACGGGAACTAGTTCCCCAAGGCATACTGATAACTCTTACATCGTCCCGGCTTTTGTATTTTTTATCCAGTATGCTCAATTCTTCCACTTGTTCACGGCAAGTAGGTGACCCAGCTCACCAGATTCCCATAACAAAGATATTGTCCCTGGCAAGATTGGGCAGGTTAACGACTTCGCCAGTTTTGAGGTTGATCACCTCAATTGCCGGCACCACCTGAGATTCCTGAGCAATTGCAATCTGAGTACCAACTACAAGAACCAGCACTCCCAGCGTCAAAGAAAGAATAAAAAGTTTCGCTAAACTTAATCGTTTCATCACGTCCTCCTAAATATTTGTTTTCAAAAAACTCCACCGAGCTTTCTTCTAATTGTTTAATACCACAAAAACAATAATTATGCAAGCCCCCCCACATAAAACTATTAAAATTAGACCCTGACCACCAAACCGGTAGGCTCACTATTTTTATTTTAAATTTTCATATTTCCTTAACCAGTCAATCGCTTTCCCCCATCCCAAAATACTGGCAAAATATCTCAGAAAAGCTATTTTGTGCACCCAAAAGGCAGGTAAATCTTTCAATTTCATAAAACCAAAATCAACAAAAGCATCCGCTTCTCCAAGCTCTATTACATAAAAATCCTTCTTTGATTTAAACTTACCTGTCTTTTTCTTTTGGTCTTTTTTAATAATAGAGTCCGCTATGTATTGCCCTTGCCTCATTGCAACCTGTGCAGTAGGAGCTTTTACTACAAATACATTTTTACGCCCTCTTGATCGCAATTTTGAATTTGTTTTTTCAAATTCATCTGATAAATAAACTGGCTTTGCCCCAATAGCCCACAACAAAACACTCGCCTTATCCTCCCAAACTTTGGCATCAACTTTAGTCAAAACCTCTATCTCTGTTTCCTTGAGGCTTTTTTCTATATTTTTACGAATCCAAAAAGAATGTTTAGATAATATCTTATTCCCTTCCTCGATTAATTTAAAATTTATATTTTTATGCGGGTGTCCATATTTATCTGCCAATTTGTGTCCGTATTCAAACAAAGAAGTAATCAATTCTACTCCAGTTGGTCCACCACCAACAACAACTATATTTATTTCCTCTCTCTTGGCTTTATTTTTAAAAGCATTTTCCATTTCATGCTTTATTTTTATGGCATCCTCAAAAGATGTGAGTGTTAAGTAGGGATGCTCTCTTTCTGATCCAGCTGCCATAATAAGATAGTCGTAATCCATTTTTTTAGACCGTACTCCACCAACTTTTAAAAGAATTTGATTTTTATCAAGAGAAACACCTTCCACCTCTCTGTTTAAAATTTTAATATTTTTTTCTTGTCCCTTAAAAATTTCAGAAAATTTTATCGCCGCTATCGAAAATAATTGCGAAAGTTCGGCATCAGAAGTTATAACCCTAAAAAGTGAAGGATGAAAAAGCTGATAATCATTTTTATCAATTAAGGTGATTTCAAATTTTTTGCGCGCGTATGATGATTTTAAAAACCGCTTTGCCGCCGCAACACCAGCAAAACCACCACCAACAATTAACACTTTTTTCTTTAATTTGCTTGCCATGTTTTTATATTTAATATCAAATAAAGCTCAAATGATTTAATTAGGTCAATTCTGGGAACCTTTTTTTCAAATATGACCTTCTATGTATCTCTAGTATTCCATATTTTTCAATAGCTTCAAAATGCGCTTTTGTTCCATAACCTTTGTGTCTATCAAGACCATATTTAGGATAAACTTCATGCAGCCTTCTCATTTCTCTATCTCTGAGCACTTTCGCCATAATTGAGGCCGCCGATATCAAGGGTATTTTTTCATCACCTTTTATAAAAGATTTTTGATTATTAAAGTGTTCAGGCGCTTTTAAAAAACCATCAAGTAAAACAAGCTCTTTGTTTTTACCCATCGATAACTTATCTAAGACCTTATTTACCGCAAACTGAATTGATTTAGAGATACCAATTCTATCTACATCTTGTGGACTAACCATGACTACAGAATATTTAAAATTATCTTTTATTTTTTCAAACCACTCTTCCCTTTTCTTTTCGCTTAATTTTTTTGAATCCTTTATTCCTTTTAAAATTTTTGTATTCATATTTTGCGGAGCCAACACACCTCCAACCGAAACTGGGCCAGCCAAGGGTCCTCGTCCCGCCTCGTCTATTCCTATTATAGAGTACCCCGTAATACACTGTCGCGTTAAAGCAGAATAATTTTTAGTCTTGTTTGTATTTTTACTTTGTGATTTTTCCGTTTTCATGTTTTATGTTTTTTATAATTTTTCTGCTTTATGTTCTTCTTGTTTATTCAAATACCACTCTTTTTCTTTATAACGACCACCGGTCTATTAATTCATGTCTTTACTTAATTTAAGAAGAACATGCGCGAATGTGTATTACGGGGAGTATTTCTCTAGCTCTTTCATTGCTTAAATAATAGCATTTATCAAACCAAAACAAAAAAATATAAAATAAAAAGCCTGGCGCTTAGCGCACCACTAACCAAAACAAAAGCCACCCTTCAACTACACCCAAGGCGACTTCAACTTTTTAAATAATATTTTGAGATTAAACAAACTTAAAAACAACAAAAAGCCACACAAAAGACAAAACCCCCCACTTACCAGCGATAGCAAGTAAGTGGGGAAAATCTACGCTAATTACACTTAAGCTAAGTTGAAATGTTTTTTTAGATGAATTTCGTTATCCAAAGAATCGGCTACGACAAACCTCACAAATTTTCTTATTTTATAAAATTCTATAATAAAATCTATTTCGTCTTTGCAATCAAAAGGGTGCACAAAAACACTTTTTTGAAACTCGAAAAATCCCAGATCTTTTAAGTGATACCTTAAACCTTCTCTGTCTTTTTTTCTCTTCTCCGGTATATCAAACATTACTATTCTCCATTTTCCATCCCACTTTTTAGGCTTTTTAATTTTTATATTACTCAATTCATAAGCCAAAGCCTTTTTCTTCCCCTCATCACTGATAACAATAGTAATAGAGCCGTCTTTTCCATACTTCTCTTTTATCATTTTGGATTTATATAAACTTTCTATTGCACGCTTCAAATGATATCTATCTATTTCTTGCCAATCATGAGCCATGGCTTTCAAAATTTTAAAAGAATTTTTGGGCGACCTAGATAACCCCAAACTCAAACCACCCAAAAGTAAAAGCAAAATTTTTTGTTGTGTTTTTCCTAACCCTCGAGACATATAAAATTATAAACTACAATATTATTATTCTTATATTTTAAATTAAAAATCCCCCACTTACCAGCGATAGCAAGTAAGTGGGGGATTTTATATTCTCTTGACTATCCTTTTATTTTCGAAGATAGTCTTGTTCAAAGATGATCTTATTCATTTAAAAATATCCTTATTCAGATAGTAATCCTCTAGTTCCAATCCCACTTAAAACTCTTCTTTTCCATAAATATTTTGAGATAAATCAGATTTTGGGTAGAATATAGTTATCTATGTCAAAATCTATATCTAAATCAAATTTTATCCATTTACATAATCATTCTCACTACTCCCTCTTAGACGGATTAACCAAATTAGACCAGCTTGTAGCTGAGGCTAAAAACTTTGGCATGCCTGCAGTAGCGCTTACCGACCATGGAAATATGCATGGCGCCATAGAGTTTTATAAAAAAGCTACTGCTGCAGAAATAAAACCAATCATGGGCTTTGAGGCATACGTGGCTAATCGCTCCCGCCATCAAAAAGAGGCAAACGTAGACGTTAAGCCGTACCATCTTGTACTTCTAGCAAAAAATATAGAAGGCTATAAAAATCTACTAAAACTAACCAGCATCGGCTACTTAGAAGGCTTTTACTATAAACCCCGAGTAGACAAAGAAATTCTCGCAAAATATTCAAAAGGAATAATAGCCTCCACTGCCTGCCTTGGTGGTGAAATCCCTCGTCTTTTAATAAGCAACAAATACAAAAAAGCTCTCGAAGTCGCTCGCGAGCACCAAGATATTTTTGGCAAAGAAAACTTTTTCCTAGAAGTTCAGCATCACCCAAATATACCTAACCAAGGTCTGGCAAACCAACAAATTATTAAACTTGGAAAAGAATTAGATATCCCTGTTATTGCCACTCAAGACTCCCACTATTTAAAAAAAGAAGACGCTATGGCACAAGATGCTCTTTTAGCAATTCAAACAAACACCACTTTAAATGAAACAAACCGACTTTCAATGAAGGATGAGGATTTTTCTTTCAAGAGTCCAGATGAAATGATTGCGTCTTTTAAAGATAATCCGGAAGTAATCTCGAATACTCTTAGAGTGGCTGAAATGTGTAATGTCGAACTAAAATTAGCCGACTGGGTCTTCCCCAAATTTGAACTCCCCAAAGGAGAAACCTATGAAGGTTACTTAAGAAAAAAAACCCACGAAGGCTTGAAAAAGAAGTGGACGAACTTTAAAAAAGGTGAAGAAAAAACAACAAAAGAAAGAATAGAATACGAACTTGGAGTTATAAACAAAAAGGGTTATGATCCTTATTTCTTAATCATTGCCGACTTTGTAAATGAAGCCAAAAACCGGGGCATCGTAACAAATACTAGAGGTTCTGCCGCTGGATCTTTTGTTTCTTACCTTATTGGAATCAGTGATGTGGACCCACTTGAATATGGCTTACCATTTGAAAGATTTTTAAATCCTTTCCGTCCATCTTTACCCGATGTGGATATGGATTTTGCCGACGACCGACGAGATGAACTAATAGAATACGCCAAAGAAAAATATGGTCACGAAAAAGTGGCACAAATAGGCACCTTTGGAACAATGATGGCTCGCGGCGCCGTACGAGATGTGGCTAGAGTGCTAGGCTACGAATACAGCTTGGGTGACAGAATATCCAAAATGATTCCTATGGGCTCGCAAGGCTCACCAATGACAATAAAAAAAGCCAAAGGCTTAAACCCCGAACTAGACGAAGCCTACAAAAAAGAAGAAGAGACTCAACATATCCTGGATTTGGCAGAAAAAATAGAAGGCTCTGCCAGGCATGTTTCTGTGCATGCCGCCGGTGTAGTAATCAGCCCAGAACCACTTACAGACTTTACTCCACTACAGGCTGATAGCCGTGAAGGTAAGATAATTACCCAATTTGACATGCATGCTGTAGAAGATGCTGGCCTAGTAAAGATGGATTTTTTAGGTATTCGCAATTTGGCCATTTTAGGACGAGCGGTGGAACTTGTTAAAAAAATTCGCAATATAGATATAGACCTAACTCAAATTCCTCAAGACAATAAACGAGCTTTTGATCTTTTAGCACGCGGAGAAACCATTGGTGTTTTTCAGCTTGGTGGTGGTGGAATGACTCGCTATATCAAAGAACTAAAGCCTGGGAAAATCAAAGAACTATCCGCTATGATCGCCCTTTATCGCCCGGGCCCAATGGAATCTATTCCAGAATTTATCGAAAGAAGACATGGCCGAAAGGAAGTAGAATACCTAGATCCGGACATGGAGCCAATTCTAAAAGACACTTACGGTGTTATTACATACCAGGATGACATTATGCTTATCGCTATTCAGTTTGCTGGCTACACCTGGAAGACAGTAGATAAATTCCGAAAAGCTATTGGTAAAAAGATCCCTGAGCTGATGGCAGAGCAAGAAAAAAACTTGGTAGAAGGATGTCAAAAATATAGTGGCTGGTCTAAACAAAAAGCTCAAAAGCTATGGAGCCTTTTTGATCCATTTAAGGGTTATGGTTTTGGACGCGCACATGCTGCATCTTATGCTATGGTTTCTTATCAAACCGCTTACATGAAAGCCAACTACCCTGGTGAATTTATGACTGCCGTATTATCTGCAGAAGCCGGAGACATGGATAAAATGGCTACAATCATCGCCGAGTGCAACCGAATGAATATAAAAGTACTCCCACCAAGTGTAAATGAAAGTTTTTCCAGCTTTTCTTTAGTAAACCCGGAAAAACTAGAGGACGGAGCAAGTAAAGATAATCACGAAGGTAACAGAGCCATTCGCTTTGGTTTACTAGCTGTAAAAAATGTTGGCGAAAATGTAGTAAAAAATATTATCAGCGAAAGAAAAGCGAATGGACCTTTTAAATCTTTAGAAGACCTTCTTGAAAGAGTACAATCTCGCGATTTAAATAAAAAATCTTTAGAATCACTTGCCAAAGCCGGCGGTCTAGATGATTTTGAAGAAAGAAATACTTTACTAGAAAATATGGAAAAGATTCTTACCTACCAAAAGGAAGCCAAAAAAAATAACAACGCCAACCAAGATTCTCTTTTTGCTATGGCAGAAACAGAAATTACAGCACCAGGACTAAAACTAAAAAAAGCCCAGCCAATGACAACCAAAGAAAAACTAAAACACGAAAAAGATCTTTTAGGATTATATATATCTGGCCACCCTATGGACGAATACAAAGACAAAATGGCGCGTACCAAACTAAATATAAAATCTATTAAAACATTTAAAGACCAGACCCCTGTCACCTTTTTGGCAATGGTGGAACACACTAAAAAAATTATGACCAAAAAAGGCGACAAAATGATGTTTACAAAATTTGCGGATCTAACAGATAGCATGGAAGGAGTGGTTTTCCCAAGAACACTTGCTCAATATTCCAATCTCTTGGAAGAAGATCAGTGTGTGATAATAAAAGGCAAAATTAGCATGCGCAACAGCGAACCCAGCATAATCTGCGAAGAAATAAGGGAATTTAAAGTTTAGAATTAAAAAACCAGAAAATACAAAAACTACGAAGCCTCGCTTCGTAGTAATTATATAAAACTCACGGTCGTGAAAGTTATATATTTTTATATAAATTCCAAAAATAAAAGCAGCTTGTTTCCAAGCTGCTTTTTATTTTTATTATTATTTATTTCGAGCCAGACATTTTAAAATCAATTATGTCTTCTTCTTTAATATCAGCCTTCACAAGGCTAGCATTTATTACTGAAATATTTTCCAATATTCCACCGTCTCTACAGGTAATATCTACAATTTGATACCCCATCCCTGTCTCAGGCAAACAAACAAGCTTATCAATCAATCTTTGATCTGTTAATTTGAGTAATCCCATTTTGCCTCCCCTTTAAATCTTATCGCTAATCAATAAATCTTTAAAAACAGGGTCCCCCACAAGAAAGCTATTGTAATGCAATTGCCATCTATTATGTTTTCTTATTAATACAGCAAGTCGCAATTCGCTAAATTGAGCATCTATGGCAAGGCCTAATCTATTTTTTCTGTCCTCTCTAACCGCCTGCTCAAAAATTGCTCTTCGTTGCGTAAGGGCTTTTCTTTCTCTGGCAATCTGTTCTTTTATTTTATAGATATCATTAGAAGGATATTTTTTGTTATCTTGATATCTTACAACAACATTTTGCACTACCTGTTTTTTAAGCATTTTTTGTTTGTAGTAATTATTAAAACCTGAAATCCCATCAAGTATAAACATAAACACAAAAAGAAATCCAGCAAATCCAAACACCGGACCAAGGGTAGCAACGGCCTCATCTCTATCCAT
Source organism: uncultured Candidatus Saccharibacteria bacterium (assembly GCA_964590835.1). Classification (GTDB taxonomy): domain Bacteria; phylum Patescibacteriota; class Minisyncoccia; order JAHISW01; family Tagabacteraceae; genus CAZPYD01. Next base: position 61,581 of record CAZPYD010000001.1, read on the forward strand.
ACTTAATAAAAATAAACAAATCGAGCAGGCACCCCAATAAACTACCAGAAAAACAATAAACAAATTCATTTTGTTTCCTCCTCGTCTTTTTTTCAAAAAACTATTTAATTAAATATAAAACAAAAAGGTAATATTGTCCAGCTATTTGACATTTTTTGTGAGTGGATTATTATATATATACGGGTGATTGCTGTAATTACCAACTGCAGTACCGAGAGGTACTCCGTAGTACTACGGAGCTAAACCCATAAAAAAGTGTCCCGATATTTTATATTTAATTTCGGGGAAACTAGATGGAACCGCGGGGCCCGCCCACACTTACGAGTTATGGCGGGTAAAAAAGCCTCGTTCTAGTGCATTAAGAAATTAGTGCGTTGGAACGAGGTTTTTTGTTTATATCTCATCAAACCTAAAGCAGAAATCTATAACTCCATTTTCGAACTCTGCGGAAAGGATTAGAACCTGCCTGCCGGCAGGCAGGAATTAAAGAGTGTAGTAGAAAAACTCATCCTGTTTAAGCTTTTCTAGCTACTTTAAAAAATATGATAAAAGACAGGAAGGTGAGATATGGGTTTTTCGTTAAGCGGAACGACTATAATTTTCAATTCTTGGATGCA
>CAZPYD010000002.1:0-60362 GCA_964590835.1 uncultured Candidatus Saccharibacteria bacterium
TAATTTTCAATTCTTGGATGCAAAGAGAGAAAAGGGAGTTTGTGGGGTTGGGGGTGGGGTTTGTAAGAGGTTTGTTTCTGTGTTAGTTTTTGTGTAGAAGTAAAATTGTTTACAAAAAGGAGGAGGGTAATGAATATATTTTTGAAAAATATTTGTGTAATACTTTTGGTTTTAGGAGTTACAATTACTCTTGAAAATAGTTGTGATGTGTCAGTAAGATCTTTTGTTTATTCTATAGACCATGGTTTTACAAATTATTTTAAGCCATTAAATATTATTGGCGCAGAACTAAAATCTGGTAAAAAGATGGAATCCAATAATGAAAGAAAACCAGGAAGATATTTTGTTATTTGGGAAAAGATTTTGAGCGATGATGCTTCCAGGATAGAATATTTTAAAATTAAAGAAGGACAAACAGGTAAGATTGTCTTAAAATCTTGCGATTGATTGTGATAAAAAAGAAATTTAAAAACCCACAGCTTTGTATCAAAGCTGTGGGTTTTATGTTGCATTTTATACCTCGATAACCACTGGCAGCACCATTGGCCTTCTTTTTGTTTTTTGGAAGAGGTATTTACCAACACGTTCCTTGATGTTGTCTTTTATAAAGCTGATGTTTATGGGATGCATATTTGATGATTCCCGTACTATTTTTTTGACTATAAATCGAGATTTTTTAAGTAGATCTTGTGATTCCTTCAAGTAAACAAATCCACGAGAGATAATATCGGGTGATCCCATTACTTTGTTTGTTTTGGTGTCTATTGCTGCGATGATTACAAATATTCCATCTTTGGCTAGCATTTGTCTATCACGTAAAACAACTTCTTTTACATCACCTACGCCCAGACCATCTACCATTACATAGTGAGCCGGTACGCTTTCTTTTGTTATTTGGATATTATTCTTATTTGCTTCTATGATAACCCCGTTTCTGGTGGGAACAGCGATATTTTTCTTTGGTATTCCAATAGATTCTGCTAAAGCAGCGTTGGTTTTGAGCATAAAGTAGTGGCCATGAATAGGAATAAGGAATTTTGGTTTTATCAATTTTGCAATTAATTTTAGTTCTTCTGCATAAGCGTGTCCACTAGCGTGGATGTCCGCTACTTCATAGTGAATAACTTTTGCGTCTTTTCTTGCTAAGTTATCTTTTAGGTTTTGGATGCTTTTTTCATTGCCAGGGATAATGGATGAAGACAGAACAACAGTATCGCCACTATGTAGTTTAACGTGAGTGTGTTTGTTGCTGGCGATACGCATTAACGAAGCTCGCTTTTCTCCTTGTGCTCCTGTGCAGATGATTATTATTTTTTCTTCTGGAAATTCGTCTATATTTTTAATAGGTATTATAGTGTCTTTTTTGTGATTGAATAGCTTTAATTTTTTGGCAATTTCTATATTAGATTTCATGCTAAAACCATCTATCGCAACTCTTTTTTTGAGTTTTTCGGCAATTTTAACCATCTCTATAATTCTTTCTAGTTGAGAAGAAAAAGTACCTACAATAATTCTTTTTGGTACTTCTTTAAAAATTTTTTCAAGGTTGTCGCGAACGGTGGCTTCTGACATAGAATGACCTGGCTTTTCAGCGTTAGTGCTTTCTAAAAGTAAGATTAAATTATTTTCTTTTCCAAGTTTTTGATATGCTTCTATTTCTGTTGGTTCTCCTTTTTCATTGTGTTCAACCTTGGCATCTCCGGGGTAAATTATATTTCCAAGGGGTGTTTCGATAATTGTACCTATAGCATCCGGTATGGTATGGGTAACATCAAAAAATTTCAATCTTAGTTTTGGACTTATTTTAATTTTGTCGTTAGATTTTATCTCTCTTATCCTGAGGTTTGGTCCGGCAGGAAATTCTTCTTGGCGCTTTTTTATCATAGCTGAGGTTAATTTTGTGGTATATATCATAGGATTACCGATATTTTTCATAATATAAGGTATTGCTCCAATATGGTCCAAATGTCCATGGCTTATCACCAAAGCTTTTATTTTATTTTTATTTTTTTCCAGATAGTTTGTGTTTGGAAGTATATAGTCTATTCCAGGAGTTTCTTCTTCTGGAAATTGAAAACCAGCATCAAAAATAATGATTTCATTTTCATATTCGATAACTGTCATATTGCGACCAATTTCCTCTACACCCCCGAGAGGAATGATTTTTATTTTCCCTGGGCTTTTTGGTTGAGGTTTATGATAACTTCTTCTTTTTTTGTTTTGTTCAATCATTGTTAATTTTTTCACGCAACATGTAACCTGAAACATATAACATTTTCAAAAATTTTCTTTGAAAATTTTTGTCTGACCGCCAATAGGCAAGATTGTTACATGTTACATGCTACATGTTTTGTGATTAGTTAATAATTTTAGTGTAGCAATTTTCTATTGTGAGTATATTTTTATATTTTTGAGGATTATTTAAAAAATCTAGTTGATCTTTTGAAAAATTAAGAAGTGGCTTATCAAAAGTTATTCCAAGTTCAGGAATTTCTTTTGGTTTTAATTTTATTAATTCTGGAACTTGTTTATAATTTTTGTTTTTTTCAAAAGTAATTTCATCGTTTTGGTTTTTTAAAACATAGTAGCAACCACCATGTAGATCTGTGTATTGTTTGTAATCACTAATAGCATTTAAACTAATCCAGTTTGAAAGAGTGGTGGTGTGTGGTGTTGGGTTTATTGTGAGATGTCCGAACCTAGTAGGGAAGACAGCCTTTTCTCCTGCGCTGGCCTCTACTAAATAAGCTTCTTCTATAATACTTGGGTCATTGTTATATTTTTGAAGAAGCCATAGAGCTTTTCCGTCGACAACCTCCATTATTTCCATCATGTCACCTTTGTGGTAATGACCAAAAGTTTTTGTGAGTTCATTTTTTAGTTTATTTGAATAAAAAATTGTTATATCGTATCTAAAATTATCGATTAGATCAATTTCTCGATAAACGTCATAAATGCTTGTGTTTGGGTCACTTTTTTCTTCAGCACGAAGAACAGGAGTCATTTCTGAAAGAGGACGAGGTTTTGGAGTTTTGTTTTTGGTGAGTTTTTCTATTGAAATATTTTCCATACTTTTTTTGTTTTTGTATACCAATTATAAATCTGAGAAAATCTTTCTGAAGAGATGGTTATAAATTTTTGGTCTGTGCTTTTTAGAGAAGAAGGAATCAGATGAATAAAATAGGGAGAATATAAGAAGGTGGCAGGAATATCTTTTGCTATTTCTTTTTGAAAATTAAAATATTTCTCTTCTCTTTTTTTTATATCAAAAGTTTCTCTAGCATCTTCTAAGAGTTTGTCAGCCGTGATGTTTGCATAAAGGGCGATATTAAGTCCTGGGTCATTTCTTTGAGAGGAATGCCAAAAAGCAAAAGCATCAGGGTCTTTGCCCATAATTTCACCAAAAAGCAACATGTCGTATTTTCTTGGTCTGATAACATTTTGTTCTAGGTCACCAACTTCGTATATTTTAATAGTTACTTTTGCGCCTAGTTCTTCCCAATTTTCTTTAAGAATGTTTGCTGTTTGTATTAAGTCTGGAATATTTGATGTAGAAATAGAAAACTCAAGTCTTGTTGTGCCTTTTTTGGTCTTTTTTTCAAGAACTTGTTGCTCTGCCAATTCTTCTTTAGTGTTTTCGTTTTCTTTTTTTGAGATTGGCTCAGACAGCTTCCAGCCATTTTTTGTTAAAAGTTCTTTGGCATTTTCTACTTGCTTTTCATGGGTTTTTTCTTCAGAGTCTTCTTTTAGATAGCCAATACTTCCCGGAGGTATGGGTGAGTTGATTGTAACACCAAAATTTTGTAATACCTCATTTACAATTCTTTCCTTGTCCACACTTCTATTTAGAGCTTTTCTTATTTCTTCTTGTGCGAAAAGTGGTGCATTATCTTGATTAAAAAATACGGCGAATATTCGTGACAAATGATATGTTTTTAAGAAAGAATTTTCGTCTTTAATTTCTATAATGTCTTTTGGTGATATTGAGCTTAAGCTGTTTACTTCATTTTTTTGATAGGCTTTTACAAGTTGTTTTTCAGACGGGTAAAATTTTAATATTATTTTTTGTAAATAAGGATCTTTAAGTGCAAAGTTTTTATTAGGGGTTAAAGAATAAGAGGTTATAAGGCCAGAAACGTTTCTTGATATTTTACTTATTTTGTATGGCCCTGATCCAATTGGGTTGATATTAAAGTTACTTAAAGGCATTTGTTCTGGTAAAATATCCTCCCATATGTGTAAAGGTAGAATACCGATAGTCGTGTTTTCTAAAAAAGGAGCATAAGGTTTTTCAAGGTAAAATTTTATGGTTCTTTCGTCTATTTTTTCTATATCAACACCTTCCCAGCTTGCTCTTTTGAGACTTTTAACTGTTGGATTTTTGATTGTCTCAATGGTAAATATTATGTCGTTGCTGGTTAGTGGTTTGTTGTCTGACCAAAAAAGATTTGGTTTTAATTTGAAGGTATAGGTCAATCCGTCTTCACTTATTTCATAGTTTTCTGCGAGATCGGGAATAAGTTGGTTGTCTTTGGCACGCATAAGACCCGAATAAATAAGCATTGTTAGGTCTCTATCTGTATCGGAGACTGTAAGAGCTGGGTTTACAAAACGAGGCATCCCAATAATACCTTCTATTAGTGAACCTCCTTTTGTTGGTATTTCGATGCTAAGTTTTTTGTCGAGTTGATATGTTATTAAAATTCCACTTATTACAAACAGAACCAAAAGAACCAAAAGTATTTTTTTTAAGCTTTTGGGTAATGTTCTAATAGCGTGTTGTAATTTTAATTCTGCTAAGAGAGCCTTGTGCTGCAATAGTTTTAATTTTTTCATTTTTAGTTTGCTTTTAAGACGCAGCTTGTTTTTATACTTATATTATATAAGTAGCGCGCTAAAGCTAGATAAGAGAAATAGTGTTGCCAAAATTATAGTTGCAATAAAAAGAATTTTTTCAAAACCTCTTTTTGTATGGTAACTACCGTCACTACCACCAAAAACACCGGAAAGACCGGAGCCTTGTTGTTGTAGGAGTACTGCGACAATTAATAAAACAGAAACAATTATTTGAAATATTGATAGAATATTAGCCATAAATTTAGTAACTAACTAATTGATACCCAAAGTATAAGGCAATAAAGTAAAATGTCAATAGTTTTGTAAATTTGGCCAATTTGACCCGGTAGTACAATTTCAAATTGTTTAATTTTATTCTTTTGCTTATCTTCACTGTCCCTAACTCTTCTAGCTTGCATAAAAACAGTTTTTTGGTACCAGGCTTGTTTGAAATTGAATACTACCGGGTTTGACAAGGCGATGTTTTTTTGGTAGTTATAAATAATAATTATAAGTTTTTAAAAATATACTTATTATGGCTAAAAAAATTACTAATAAAAAAGAAACTGTTAGTATTGTTCCTCTTGGAGATAGGGTTTTGATAGAACCTTTGTCTGAAGAAGAGAGGATGAAGAAAACAAAATTTGGGATCGTGTTGCCTGATAGTGCAGAGAAAGAAAAAGTTGATAGAGGAAGGGTTGTGGCTGTTGGCGAAGGAAAATACAATGAAGATGGTGATAAAAGAATTCCTCTTTCAGTTAAAAAAGGTCAAACTGTTGTTTTCACTGAGTTTGCTGCAGACAAAATAAAGGTTGATGATAAAGAGTATTATATGGTAAGTGAGCCAAGCATTTTGGCAATTATTAACTAATGCGATACCAATATACCAATGCATACTAATCATACGAATTTAAATTAGTATTATTAGTATAATTCGTATATTAGCATCGATAAAAAATTATGGCTAAAAAAATAGTATTTAATGAGCAGGCTAGAGAATCCCTCAGAAAAGGAGTGGATGTTTTGGCTAATGCTGTAAAAGTAACTTTAGGTCCAAGGGGGCGTAATGTGGTTTTGGGTAAAAGTTTTGGATCACCTGATATTACAAATGACGGTGTTTCTATTGCAAAAGAAATTGAGCTGGAAGACAAGGTAGAAAACATGGGTGCTGAGATTGTAAAAGAAGTGTCCAGCAAAACAAACGATACTGCAGGTGATGGTACTACCACTGCTGTAGTTTTGGCTCAATCTATTTTTAATGAAGGATTAAAACAAACATCAATGGGTGTTAACCCTGTTGGTTTAAGAGTGGGTATGGAAACAGCTTTAAAGCATTTGGTGAAAGCTTTGAAAGGGATGGCTAAGCCTATAAAAAGCCATAACGAAATTTTGCAAGTCGCAAATATTTCTGCTGAATCAGAAGAGATTGGAAAAATTATTGCTGATACTTTTGATAAAGTAGGCAAGGACGGGGTTATAACGGTAGAGGAGTCTCAGTCTTTTGGAGTAGAAAGTGAGCTTGTAAAAGGTATGCAGTTTGATAAGGGCTACACATCTCCATATATGATTACAAACACAGAAAGAATGGAAGCTGTTTACGAAAATTGTAATATCTTAATCACAGATAAAAAGATTTCCTCTATAAATGAAATTTTGCCACTTCTTGAGAAATTGGCTCAATCAGGTAAAAAAGATATGGTTATTATTGCTGAGGATATAGAAGGTGAGGCAATGGCTACATTGGTAGTAAACAAATTGCGAGGTACTTTTAATGCTTTGGCTATTAAAGCTCCTGGTTATGGTGATAGAAAAAAGGAAATGCTTGAAGACATCGCTGTACTAACAGGAGGCAAGGTAGTTTCTGAAGATTTGGGAATGAAGCTGGAAGAAGTTGAAATGAACATGCTTGGTAAAGCAAGAAGGGTTATTTCAACAAAAGAAAATACTACCATAGTAGGCGGCAAAGGAAAGAAAAATGAGGTTGAAGAAAGGAGCGCTCAAATTAAAAACCAAATCGAGCAATCAACTTCTGATTTTGATAAAGAAAAACTACTTGAAAGAATGGCAAAACTTACGGGTGGAGTAGCTGTTATAAAAGTAGGTGCTGCAACAGAAACAGAAATGAAATACAAGAAATTTAAAATAGAGGATGCCAAAGAAGCTACGAAGGCTGCTATTGAAGAAGGGATTGTTTCCGGAGGTGGAACTGCTCTTATAAAAGCGTCAACTATTGTTTCTAAAGATTTTGCTAAGGGTAAACTAAAATCTACCTCAAAAGATATTGAGAGAGAGTTTAATACTGGTGTTCAGATTTTGCTAAAAGCTATTGAAGAGCCTCTAAAACAAATTGCTCTTAATTCTGGTAGGGAAGACGGTACCATAATAGTGGATAATATAAAAGAAGAAATTGATGCGAAACCAACTTCAAATATTGGTTATGATGCAAAATCAGATAAAATTATTGCAGATATGATCAAAAGCGGAATTATTGATCCTGTAAAAGTTACTCGTTCTGCTCTTGAAAATGCTGTTTCTGCTTCAGCTCTGCTTTTGACTACAGAAGCGGTAGTGGCAGATATGCCGGAAGAAAAAAGCGATAGTTGTAATTCAGGTGGCGCAATGCCCGGGGGAATGCCAGGCGGCATGCCAATGATGTAAATCATTTTGCCCATGAAATTCCGCTTTAAGCGGAATTTCATGGTTGCAAAATGATTTATCCAGAATTAATTTTCTACAAAAAATTAATTCTGGGGTCTTTATTGTTAAACACCTCATCTAGTGAGGTGTTTTACTTACCTATGAAAAAGGAGTTTAAGCGGAATTTCATGGTTGCAAAATGATTTATCCAGAATTAATTTTCTACAAAAAATTAATCCTAGGGTCTTTATTATTAAACGGCTCACTAAAATGAGCCGTTTAATTTTTATTGTCTTTTACTATTTTTTGTGTTATTGTTTTTGAAATTGCAATTTTGACAACTTTAATAAAGAGAGGAGAGCACAAATTGAAAACTTTTATTTCAGCGCGTATGTCTGTTTTGTTTGAAGAGATTTTAGTAAACGGACTAATTGCTTTAAAGTTAATTTTAAAATATCTCCCCATTTGGCTGGTATTAAGCCTGGTTTGTTATTACGCCACCTTCACTATCATGAAGGGGAGCATATTCAATCCACTTATAGTGTGGATAAATAACCAGTTCTTGGCAGTAGAAGGCCTGGGGAATTTTTCAGAGATATTTTGGCACAAAATCACCGTCCTGTTCTCATGTTTCCATTGTTTGGGGACGTGGGTCGGTTTTATTATCGGTGCCGTTTTTACCTTTATTTTTGGAATACAGATAAGGTATATTTTTAACCCGAGCTGGGAAATGCTCAGGCAACTCCAAAAAGACGAGAGAACGGTACTTCTTAAAAATACTTTTAAGAAGTTAAAGTTTTTGATTCTTCGCCCGTTTTTTACCCTGGCTCTTATTATCGCAATTGGGTTTTGTGTAAGCGCTGGGTCATTGGGGTGGTATTCTATTTTCAATTACCCCAAACACAGGCTTGAATTGATTCGGCATAACCATGAAGATTTCATGGATTTAAAAAGTATGTATTTTGAAGAAGCACTTAACCGCTGCGATTGTGCAGCAATAACCAAACAATAGGAGGAAAGCTATGAAAAACACCACCTTTATAACGATTTTGCTGGTATATTTTCTTGTGGGGATTCTGTGTATCTTTATTTTTTCTAACCCATGTTCTGCTGGGGAGACAACAGCCGTCCCGCTTACCAAACAGGAGGTTTTGACAATCCTGGGAGACGCGGTTGCTGAGACCGGAGATAACTGTTCCTGTAGTTAGTGGCTCGATTCGGATCCGAGCCAAATTTTTTACATCCCACCTGAAAGCTTATAAGAAGGAACGCAACTGGAGTATGGCAACCTATAGTACTGTCACTGGTTGGTTTAAAAGAAATGCCGGCAATACTGAACTTATCAAAGCAAACAACCGGGATGTCCACATCGACAAATACTATAAAGAGTTCTCCGCTTTATTTATACCGGATGTCGGTCTTTGACCACAAAACAAATAAAAACCGCCTTGCAGCTGCAGGGCGGTTTGTGTTTTAATTATAGTATTAGTTTTAATTTTTAAATTTTATGCCCAGTATTACAAATTTAATGTGGTTTGTTTATCAAACCAAAAAGTTGTTTTGTTGGGTTAGTCGAATTTTTTAGGTAATATTTTATTATTAATTAAATAAATTCAAATGTTATACAACATTGAATTTGAATAATACTGGGTATGAATACTATTTGGATTATTATTTTGGCGGTTTTAGGGGTTGTGGCTTTGTGGCTTATTTTCACTTTTAATCGTCTTGTTGTTTTAAGGATGCGCAGCAAAGAGGCACTTTCTGATATAGATGTGCAGACAAAAAGACGATATGATCTTATCCCTAATCTTGTTGATACAGTAAAAGGATACATGACCCACGAGAAAGAGACTCTTGAGAATGTTACAAAAGCTCGTACAGAAGTAATGGGTGCTTCTGGTGATGCTGTGGAAAAAGCCGAAAAAGAAAATATGCTTTCAGATACATTAAAAACTCTTTTTGCTGTTTCTGAAAATTACCCGGATCTGAAAGCCAATGCAAATTTTTTGGATTTACAGCGAGAGCTTGCAGATACTGAAAATAAAATTCAGGCTGCGCGCAGGTTTTTTAACACAAACGTTCGCGATTTGAATATTAAAGTAGAAACTTTCCCAGCACGTTTGGTGGCAGGTACTTTCGGTTTCTCAAAAATGAAGTTTTTTGAGACAAAAACTGAAGCCGAAAAAGAACCAGTGAAAGTAAATTTTTAATTTATGTCGCTTTATACTCAAAAGGAATCAAACATACGAAGGACTTGGCTGCTTTTTGCTGTTTTTTTGGTTGTGGTTATTGGAATTGGTTGGTTGTTTGCTCAGATCTATGGCAATTCTATTATTTTGGTTGTTGCTGTGGTATTTAGTGTGGGGATGAGTTTTGTTAGTTATTGGTGGTCAGATAAAATTGTTTTAAAAATCAGTAAGGCAAAAGAGGTTAGAAAGCACGAATCTCCAGAACTATATAATGTGCTAGAAAATCTATCTATTACAGCTGGTTTGCCGATGCCCAGGCTTTATTTAATAAACGAAGCTGCGCCAAATGCTTTTGCAACTGGCAGAGACCCGGAACATGCTGTGGTGGCGGTGACAAGCGGTCTTTTAGAAAGATTAGATAGATCTGAGCTGGAAGGTGTGCTTGCGCATGAACTATCGCACATAGGTAATAGAGATATGCTTATTTCTACTGTGGCTGTAGTTCTTGTTGGATTTGTAGCTTTGCTTTCCGATTTTTTCATGAGGTCTTTGATTTGGGGTGGATTTAGAAACAGGGAAGATAGTGGGCGAGCTGGAGCTATTTTGATGGTTGTTGGGATAGTGCTTGCCATATTGGCGCCTATTGCCACTAGCTTGATACAGCTGGCGATTTCTAGGAAAAGAGAATATTTGGCCGATGCATCCGGAGCGCTTTTGACTAGGTACCCGGAAGGACTGGCAAGCGCGCTTGAAAAAATATCTAGTGACACTACACCGCTTAAGGTGGCAAACAAGGCTACTAATCACTTGTGGCTAGCAGCCCCCAAAAAACCAATTTTAAAGCAAAAAGTAAGTGGATTATTTCTCACACATCCACCAATAGATGAAAGAGTAAAAAGGTTACGCGGGATGGAGCCCCGCCGAGCAGGGTAAAGTGTAGGGGTATTATTAGGAATCATAGGAGGAGTCGCATAGTGGCCGAGTGCGCCACCTTGGAAAGGTGGTATACCGCAAGGTATCGCAGGTTCGAATCCTGTCTCCTCCGCAAACAAAGACGTAGGCGCGTAGCGCCGAGGATATTGCTTTGCGTGAGGAGACAGGATGAAGAACCGTAGGCGCCTATTTTTAATGAACGAAGAGAATATAAAAATAGTGCGTCTCGAGCAAGTTTCTTGCGAGAGGCGAATCCTGTCTCCTCCGCGTTGAGAAAAATTCTAATCGTTGTTTAATCGAATTCCATCCCCACCGCAAACAAAGACGTAGGCGCGTAGCGACGAGGATATTGGTTTGCATGAAGGAGGCAGGATTTGAAAGACGAAGGTGAGAAATAACTGTGTTATAATAAAAAAATAAAAATCAAGCCTAAAAAGCTATAAAATTTAATAAAAGATTAAATGTTTTTATATACACAATAGTTTTTTCTAAAATAAAAGAAAAATTTTATAACGAGTTAGTTAAAATGAGAGAATCAGGAGAGTTAAATCAAATATATAAAAAATATTATAATAAGGATATAGATTTTTAAAATATGACAGTTCAAAAATTTTTTGTAGCATTGTTTATTATTTTAGCACTTAGTGTTAGCTTGGGTTTTGCTATGGATGGTTTTTATAAAACTACGAATATAATAGAAACAAATGGACAAGTCGTTAAATTAACTGCTAGCAATTATTCAAAAATTCTAGGAAATTGGGTTTCTTTAGATGACGAAAGATATACGATCCAGTTTAGTAAAGGACACAAGATTGATTTTTATGATGATGGTGAGGTGGCAAAAGATAAATTTGCTTTATATAGAGAATATCCAAAAACAGAAGATTCCTTAAAAAACAAGAGGGGTAAATATTTATTTGTAGGGGATGGGGAAGACCAGCTTGTGTATGAGCTTAAGATGTTAGATGAGGATGTATTGGAAATGATTTATTTAGATAGGGGTAATCTTTTGAGATTTAAAAAAATAAACTAAAATTTACTTAATTTTTCTTATTACATAAACCTGGTCGTTTTTGCGACTAGTTTTATTTACCCCGCCGGGCGGGGTAAATTTTATAGCAACCTTTTCGCCTTGTTTAGCTTGTTTAACTGGCTTGTGTTCTATTTCCATGAATTCTATTTTTTGTTTAAAGCTGCCAGTTTTAGGTCCTTGGAAAATTAGTTTATCACCCTTTTTAATTTTTTTGTTTGCCTGGATAAGTATTTCAGCCACGCTAATTTTTGGATAATAGTGAGTGACAATGCCTACGTGGATTTTCTTTTCTGATGCTTGGTTGCCATAGCCATTACACCACTCGTTTATTGGTTGACCTAAAAAAAAGCCATTACCAAAGCCTCGGTTGTAGACTTTTTCAACTTCTTTTTTGGTTTCTTTTTTAAGTTGTGTCAGTTCCTCTCTAAATTTTTTGCCTTTAATTGATGCATCGAAAATAAAATCAATTAGTTTTCTATAGGCAGCAGTGACAGTGGCAACGTATTCTGGGCTTCTGTTGCGACCCTCTATTTTAAAACATTCGGCCCCAGTTTCCATTAATTTTTCAAAAAAATCTATAGTGCAAAGATCTTTCGGGCTTAGTACATAGCTTTCGCCAATTTCCAACTCCCTGATTTTTTCAATGTTCGGAGTCCGACTCCCAACATTGGAGTTGGTTTTTTCTTTTATTAAGTATTTTCTTCTGCATGGCTGGAGGCACTCTCCGCGGTTTGCAGATTTACCATGCATAAACTGCGATAAGAAGCATCTCCCTGATAGGGAAACACACATCGCGCCATGGATAAATATTTCTATCTCTGCTTTTGTATTTTTTTTGATTTTTTTGATTTGCTTAAGAGAGCATTCACGAGCAAGAACGATTCTTTTTATTCCTAGTTTTTTATAAAATTCTGCGGCCTTTGAGTTGGAAACGCTGGCTTGTGTACTTAGGTGAGTTTCTATTCCTAGTTTTTTAGCCATTTGTATTGTTGCCAAATCCCAGCAAATAACAGCATCTATTTTTGATTTTTTGACTGCCTTTAACGTTTTTTCTATTTTAGAGATTTCTTCTTCGTATACTATTGTATTTAATGCCAAAAAGGTTCGGATTTTGTTTTCTTTTGCTATTTTAGATATTTTAGGCAGATCTTTTATTGTAAAATTTTTGGCGCCGGCGCGCATGTTGAAACCACGAATACCAAAATATACTGCATCAGTACCAGCATTTATGGCAGCGTTTAGTGACATATAGTCTTGAACTGGAGCCAGTAATTCCGGCTTTTTTCTCTTGCTTCTTTTTAACATATTGCAAGGATTATACCACAGAAATTATAAAAATCTAGTTTTTTATCTGTTGGACATCCGATATCCAACAGATAAAACGGCTTAATAGTAAGTTAGAAAATGCCCCATATGCATGGGGCATTTATTTTTAGGGTTGACCCGAGCCCATTTTTATGCCAGTTTTAAAGTAGAATTTAAATATGTAAGGTCTTTGAAAGAAAGATTTTTATATCTTTTGCAACGAAAGGAGGCTTTTATGGCCGGTAAGTTGGGTAATGCAATAGTTGTTGACACTAATGTTTTAATTCATGACCCTCCAGCCATTGATAACTTCAGGGAAGGGGGTAATACTCTTATTATTCCATGGAAGGTGATGTTGGAATTGGATGATTTGAAGTCAAAATCTGATATCAGGTATGACGTTCAAGAAGTGTCGAGAAGAATTGAGGATTTGCAACTTAAAGAATGTAAAAATATAGTAATTGACCGTTCAGGTATTGGATTTGTTAGAAAAGTTTCTGGTTTAAGTTTGGATGTTCCAGACCACCAAGTTATAGCCACGGCTTTTTTCTTGGCTAAAGCTAATTTAAAAAGAAAAAAGTTTAAAAAAGTAAAACTATTGTCTCGTGATAGAGGAGTTAGAATTTTGGCTCGTGAAATTTCTAAAGAAAAAGGCAGAGAAATTTTGGTTGAAAATTATCACAAAGACGATGTGGATGTGGTGAGCCATAAAAGTATCCCTGAAATTATTGTTCCTCAAAATGTAAACATAAAAGAGGGTACTCATTTTGAACATAAAAAAGTTAAAATAATAAGGGAAAATGAAGGAGTTGTTTGTTTTACTGAAGAAGAAAATGCACCTCCATTTCTCGCATTAAGGAAGGGATCTTCTTTTAAAATTATTGATCCCAAAATCAATGCTTTTGGTATTAAACCTCTTTCTCTTGGTGCGGGTCAAAATCGACCACAAACCATTGCATTGACTCAGCTCTTGGATCCTGATATTCAACTCGTTTTTTTAAATGGTGGTGCTGGAACAGGAAAAACTATTTTGGCTGTTGCTTCTGCTTTACAGCAGAGAAGATCTTACTTAAAAATATTGATTACTCGGCCAATGGTTCATTTGGAAGATGAGGATAATATGGGATTTTTACCCGGTGATATAGAGGCCAAAACTTTACCTTGGTGGAGACCTATTAATCATGCTCTTTCCGTAATAGGCCAAACAAGGGAAGATAATAATAAAAAGATTACATTGATGTTAGATCCTAGTAAAGGTGAAAAAATACTTTTTGAGCCTCTGGATTATATTCGTGGCATGACTTTTCATCGATATTTTATAATAGTTGATGATGCTCAAAATTTAACTCCTCATCAGGTTAAAACAATTATCACTCGTGTGGGTGAGGGGACAAAGATAGTTTTTACTGGCGACTTGGGGCAGATAGATCGGCGTCGTAGGATAAACCAACGATCCAGCGGGTTAAATTATGCTATTAACAAACTTCAAGGTAATCCTTTGGTTGGCGTCACTTTTTTTGAAGAAACTGTTCGTTCTGGTCTTGCCCGACTTGCCGAAGAAAAACTTTAATTTAGATATAAAAATATTTTTTGTAAATTTAAACCCTTGGGCTTTTGCTCAAGGGTTTTTCTTTGTATAATAAAAGTAATGAATGGAACAGAGAACATAAAAGATATAAGCTCGCAAAAAGAAGCTGTTTCAAAACTGGTGGAATCCAGCAGTTTGAATATGGATTTTTATTTAATGATGGTTTTGTCTAGTTTGGTGGTTTGCTTAGGGCTGCTTTTGGGGAATATAGTAATTGTTATCGGAGGCATGCTTATAACTCCTTTTTTATCTCCACTTTTAATGCTTGCTTTCGCTTTTGTTTCTTCTGATTTTGGGATTATTAAGAGAGCTTTATATATTATTTTTAAATCGGTTGTGGTTATTTTGGTAACTTCTTTTGTTGCCACTTTGCTTGTGCCGCGAGCAGATGTGGATCTAACTTTGGTTACCAATATTGCCAATATTAATCTTTCTTATTTTTATGTTTCTTTGGTGGCTGGGTTTGCGGCTGTTTATGCTTGGGCTAGACCAAATATAGCCAGCATATTGCCGGGGGTTGCCATTACTGTGGCGCTTTTGCCGCCGCTTGTAAGTATTGCCGTGGCTTTTTCTTTTTTTGATTTTCCTTTGATGGTGCGCTTTGTTCAGTCTAGTGTAGCCAATATTTTAGGTGTTTTGCTTTCAGCTACTTTTGTTTTTGCTATACTTGGTTTTTATAGAACAAGGAATCACGCTAAAAAAGAAATAAAAGAAACAGAAGAAAAGGAGGAAAGTGAAATATAATTTTCATCCACAAGTATAATTTTGATATGGAAAATCAGTTTTTTTATAATAGCGGAATATTGTTTTTGACAAATAATTGTAATAATAATTGTTTAATATGCCAAGATAAATCACCTAATCTCAGTAAAAAATTAGATATGGAATATAGTCAGGCCGTAAAGTTAATTGATATTTGGAAGAAAAATCAAAAAAAAGAAATTGAGATATATGGCGGAGAACCTCTTCTTTGTAAGGATTTCTGGAAGATATTAGACTATATGAAAGAATCCGGTATTTTCCCTAAAATAATGTCTAATGCAAGAGTTTTTTCAAATACTTCGATTGTAAGCAAAATAAAGGTTTATAATCCCAAAATAATTACAAGTATTTTTAGTTTAGATCCTGATATTCATGATACGATAACAACTGTGCCAGGGAGTCTTGAGCAATCAATTGCCGGAATTAATAATTTAATAAAAGAAGGACTGAGTGTTGTGGTGACAATTGTAATAACAAAATTAAACCAGAATACAATTTTATATATAGTTAATGGGTTGATTGAAATGGGCGTTGATACGATAAAAATATCAGGGTTAATCAGACAAGGGAGAATGTTTGAAGAAAAAAGATCTTTTTTGATTCCTGACTTTGATAAAGTTAAAATAAGCATGGATCCTTTAGTGTCGGTTTTGGAAAAAAATAGAAAAAATAGCAACAATTTTTCTTATCAATTTGAAAAACTACCCTTATGTTTACATGATTCTTTGCGTTTGTCATTGCGGTGTGAAGATACGCATAAAGAGAAGTTATTAATTAAACCAAAGAACGAAGATTGTTGTAAAAGATGTAAGAAAAGAAAGTTTTGTTTAGCGGTTTTGTAGGCTTTAAATAATTTTATTTGCAAAACTCCTGTGAAGTAGGATTAATAGAGTTGACCGTTGCTTATTTTTACTTCTATCCACATTATCCACAATTTTGGTGGATTTTATTTTTAGAGTTAGTATAAAGAATAACAGTTTTAAATATTAGAATTTATAATTTAAATATGATTTCGAATTTCAGGTTTTGAGATTCGAAATTTTAATTTAAGAAATATTATGGCAACAAGAAAAAAGATAGTAAAAAAAGAAAAAACACAAAAAGCCCGCCTTGCCTCGACAAAGGCGAGGCAGGTTAAAATGATTCAAAAAATCAAAAAGCGTGATGGTAGAGTTGTTGATTTTGATCCGAAAAGAATCGAAGAAGCTGTTTTTAAAGCATTTGAAGCAAGTGGTCAACCAGATAAAAAACTAGCTCAAGAAGTTGCCAAAACTGTTTTAAACAAATTAAATCAAAAATATAAAAAAAATATTTCTAAAGCCATTCCCACTGTTGAGGAGCTTCAAGATATTGTGGAAGAATCTCTTATTGAAGATGGGTCTGCAAAAGTTGCCAAATCATATATTCTTTATCGTCAAAAAAGAGCTGATTTAAGACGTGAAAAACAAGACATACTCGATAAGGGGGAGATAGATGAAGTAGACAAATATTTTGACCCAAACGCTCTCCGAGTTTTAAAGAGTCGTTATTTGAGAAAAGATGAGAATGGCAAGGTAATAGAATCTCCAAAAGAACTTTTTCAAAGAGTAGCTGTGCATACTGTTTTGCCGGATATTGTTTATGACAAGAGAGTAACTTCAAAAAGGGTTGTTGGTAAAAAAGAAATACCTATGTGCCCACCCAGTGGGACAGATCAATTAGGTGTTTTGGGTGAGAAACGAGCCGTTGAGTTGGAAGGCAAAATGAGAATAGGGGATTATTACTTAAATCGTTTTCACGCCAAAGGGCTTTATCATTGTTTTGACAGATTCAAGAGAGAGGGAAAGGTAAAAATTAGTTGGGAGAAATTGGTGGAGATGTTAAAGAAGAATAAATTTGCCAAGCATCAAAAAAGAATTGATGAGTTTTATAAGTTAATGGTTTCTAGGGATTTTATGCCCAACACTCCTACTATTGCCAATTTTGGAAGTTTTTTGGGAATGGGTTCTGCTTGTTTTGCTTTGAATATTAAAGATTCTATTAATTCCATAATGGAAACCCTTAAGAGGGCTGCTATAGTTTTCAAATCAGGCGGTGGTTTGGGTTATAATTTTTCAAAACTTAGGCCGGAGGGCGATTTCATAAAAACAACAGGAGGTGCTTCTTCCGGACCATTAAGTTTTATGCGTCTTTTTGACACAATGACAGAGGTGGTGAAGCAGGGTGGAATAAGAAGAGGGGCTAACATGGGAATAATGAATAGCAATCATCCTGATATAGAAAATTTTGTGATGGCCAAAGAGGGGAACAAGGCTTTGAATAACTTTAATATTTCCATTTTGGTAATGCCGGAATTTTGGGAATGCTACAAAAAGAACAAGCCGTATCCATTAGTTAACCCAAGAACTGGTGAGGTGCAGCGTTACATTTCTGCCAAGATTTTGTTCGACAGCATTGCTTATCAGGCATGGGAATCTGCTGAACCGGGATTGCTATTTTTCGATAAGATAAATGAACACAACCCGGTATTAAAAGAGATGGGACCGATTGTTACTACCAATCCTTGTGGCGAGCTTTTGCTTTATCCAAACGAGTCTTGCAACTTGGGCTCAATCAATCTTTGGAATTTTGTGAAAGAAAATGAAAAAGGCAAAAATGAAGTTGATTGGGAAAAACTGGAAAAGGCAGTAAGATTGGGTGTAAGATTTTTGGATAACATTATAGATGTAAACCAACTCCCATTAAATGAAATAGAAGAGATGACCCTACAAACAAGAAAGATCGGCTTGGGTGTTATGGGGTTGGGTGATTTGCTTTTCGAGCTTGGAGTAACTTACAACTCACCAAAAGGACGTGAACTAATGGAAAAAATTGCTGAATTTATAAATTATTATTCCAAAGAAGAATCGGTTAAAATGGCAAAAGAAAAAGGAGCCTTTCCTTTGTTCAAGAAGAGTTCTTTTGCAAAAGGAGAAATGCCTGTTTCCGGATTTTATGATAAAAAATCTTGGAATTTTGAATGGAAGAAGCTCGCAGCCAAAATTAAAAAATTCGGTATTAGAAATAGCTACACTACAGTGATTGCGCCTACCGGATCAATTTCCATGATTGCCGGTTGTTCTTCAGGGGTTGAGCCGGTTTATTCTTTGGTTTATCAAAAGAGTGTGGCTGTGGGTTCTTTTTATTATATTGATCCTGTTTTCGAGCACCACATGCTTCGCGAAGGTCTTTTTGATGAGGATTTGATAACAGACGTGGTTAACTCAAAGGGGACTGTTCAGAATATAAACTACATACCGCCTAAATTTAAAAAAGTTTTTGTTACAAGTCATGACATTAAGCCGGAGGACCACATAAAGAGTTTAGCTGCTTTTCAGAAGTGGGTGGATTCTTCTATTTCAAAAACAATTAATTTTCCAAGAACAGCTTCTGTGGGTGATATCAAAAGAGCTTACCTTTTGGCTCATGAATTAGGATGCAAAGGGGTTACTGTTTATAGGGATACTTCTCTAAAGAAACAAGTTTTGTCGACAGAAGGGGCAGGCAAAAAAACAGATCCCTTCGTCAAAACTCAGGGCAAGAAAAAGAAGAGTGAAAAAGAAAGCGGTTTGCAAAGATTAAAAGATGAAAAGGCGGAGGGTATGGCTGTTTATCGAGATCCATCCGGTGTTTATATGAATGGTAATGGTGATAATGAGAATGGTTTTGTTGCAGATAAACCAACTGGAAAGATTACAAAATGTCCAAGTTGTAAGATAGACCTTTCTTTTAAGGAAGGATGTATGTCTTGTCCTGTTTGTGGTTGGGGGTTGTGTGCGTAATTATTTTTTGATATTTTAAGTATATAATTTAATAGAATTTACTAAAAAGAATGGAAAAAGTAAAAATAAAAAATAATACTATAGAATTTGTTTTTAATTTACAGAATTATCCGATGGAGGCACTTTATGGCACCGCTTATGTTTTTTTAGACAGAGCCTATTTGTTTTTGGATAACAAAACACCCGAGAAAATAAATATATTTTTAAAAGGCAAAAAAAAATTAACTAAAAAACAATTAGAGCAACTAAAAGATGATTTTCTAAATGAACTTTTGAATTATACGGTTAGAATAAAACTGACAAAAAATAATAAAAAAATAAGAGAGTTTGTTGTTGGGCAGGCTTTGTTTGCAGCTTTAAGTAATGGTGGTGAAGAAGACGAAGGTCTTAGTTATGATGATGATCCTCTTGGTATCGCTGTTCCGTGGGAGGACAAATACGGTAAAGAAACAAAGAAGAAAAAATAAATAATCAACAAGGATAATGGTTATAAAATTTAGTAAAAAAATATATAAATTAAACGCGATAAAATCAGCCATAAAACAATACCAGGAATTGGCTGATTTTAGTTTTGAGAAAAAAGATGATTATATTTTTGTGAAATTGAAAAAAATTGATAAGGATATTGAGAAAATAATTAAAGATGAATTTTGTAATTATGTTCTTGGCTTAATGAAAACATAAAATATCGATGTTAAAGAAAAATAATAATTTGGGTTATTTTCGTTTTAAAAAAACAGGAAATGAGTATCTTTTAACAAACGATGCAGGTGATTTTTTGTTTTTGAAAGAAAAAGATTTTAACAGTTTTTTAGACGATAATTTAGATAAAGATAAAGAACCTTATTTATCTTTGAAAGAAAAAAATTTTGTAAAAGATGAGATGGATCTTGCTAGTTGTATAGACAAATATCGCTCTAAAAATAAATTTTTATTTGGTGGACCTAGTTTGCATATTATAGTAGTAACTCAAAGGTGTAACCACTGTTGTGTTTATTGTCATGCCAGCGCTCAGTCTATGGATAAAGAAGGTCTTGATATGGACAAAGAAACGGCTAAACAGGTAGTTGATAAAATCTTTCAAACCACAAGTCACTTTGTGGCAATTGAGTTTCAGGGTGGGGAGCCTTTGGTAAATTGGGATATTATAAAATTTATTATTGAATATGCCAAGAAAAAAAACAAACAAGCAAAAAAAGATTTGCAACTTAGATTGGTTTCCAATTTTTCCTTAATGACCGAAGAAAAGTTTCAGTATTTGATTAAAAATAAAGTAAGTTTTTGTATTTCAATAGATGGACCGGAAAAAGTTCATAATAAAAATCGTCCTATGGTTGGAGGTAACAGCTATAAACATGCAATAAAGTGGGCTAAGAAGTTTAATGATCTATACCCTAAGTTAAAAAAGAAAAAGTATATTTTTAAAATGGGATTGGCTGTTACCACAAGTCGTTTTTCTTTGCCTTACTATAAAGAAATAATAGATAAATATATCAAGTTAGGATTTACTGGTGTTTATTTGAGGCCCTTAAATCCTTTTGGCTTTACGAAAAAACATTTTAAACAAATTGGTTATACTGTTGACGAATATATGGAATTTTATAAAAATGCCCTTTCTTATATAATCCAGTTGAATTTAAAAGGGAAGGAGGTGACAGAAAAAATGGCGGTTACATTTTTAACAAAGATTTTAACTGATGGTGACCCCAATCATTTAGATTTTAGGTCTCCTTGTGGTGCCGGTATTGGTCAGTTAGCTTATAATTACAATGGTAATGTTTACACTTGTGATGAGGGTAGAATGATGAGCATGATGGGGGATGAGAGTTTTTGTTTGGGTAATGTTACAGAGAACAGTTATCAAGAAATAGTTGGTAGTCCTGTTACAAGGACAATGTGTACCGCATCGTGTTTAGATGGTTTGGCAGGTTGTAGTGACTGTGTTTATAAGCCATATTGTGGAGTTTGCCCTATATATAATTATTCTGAACAGGGAAATATTTTTGGACAAATGCCTGATAATGAGCGCTGTAAAATAAATAAGGCTACTTTGGATTTCTTGTTTGAAAAATTAAAAGACGAAAAAACAAGGCTTATTTTTGAGAAGTGGGTGAAATAATTTTGTAAATTAAATAAGAAATGTAAGTTATACACAATTTTCGGTTTTTATTTCATGACTTTTTGTTATAATTAAAGAAAACAATGGCTAAAAAGAAAAAACTTAAACTACCTCAAATTAAAAAAGACATAAAAGCTTTTTTGACTAGTGAGGAAGGCAAGATAAACAAAAAAGATGCAGCTAAAATTGCTTTGGGTGTATTGTCCCTAGGTATTGTTTTAGCTGGGGCAATGAAGGCAGATCCAACTTCTGCTGCTTGTTCACATGCTTCACATGGTTCACATGGCTCACATGGTAGTCATGGTTCACACGGTAGTCATGGTTCTCATGGTTCACACGGTAGTCATGGTTCTCATGGTTCACACGGTAGTCATGGTAGTCATGGTTCTCACGGCTCTCATGGTTCTCATGGAAGTCACGGTTCTCATAGTTCGCATAGCGCTTATTAAAATATTAAATGAAATCCTTAAATTTAAATAAATTTTTAATAACCATATTAGTGCTTATTGTTATTGTTTTAGGTGTTACTTTTTGGTTTAAGGTTTATCCTCCAATAGCTGATATTTCTCCGGAAGCGGTTGAAAAAAAATGCACAGAAGAAACAATCCAAATGACAGATGATGAGTTAATTGGACAAATTGATAATTTAAAATATCCAGAAAAAATTACAGGTGTTATTAGTAGCAGAACAGGATTGGAGCATGATAGAAAATCATTGACACAAAATTTAATGGTAGAGTATTTGATTTGTAAAGCAAAAACAAACCCCGAAGATAAGAGTTTTTATGATAGAGCTCAAGAATATATTTCAGAGAAAATGATTTTAGGGGACAAGGGTGAGCAGGCAAAACAAGAAATATTAGATTCATTGAATAGTGCCGTAGAACAGCCTTTTGTCAATTTTTTAAACATGGTGGAATTAGAAATGATTTTAGAAGATAGAGAGAGGCAGGCAAAACAAGAGGTTTCTGATTCGTTGGATGGTGTCGCTGGACAACCTTTTGTTAATTTTTTAAATATAGTGGCATTGGGAAACTTAGAAAAACTTTGTCCAGGCGAATTACCTAAGATATGTCGAAAAAGCTTAGAGGATCTTGGTGAAAAGAACCAAGCCTTATTTTCTAGTTGTGATTCTTTGTGTAATTATAAAAATTGGACCCCAGACCTTAAGTTAGAGATAGAGGATCCTATTGAGTTTCAAAGTAGATATCAAACAGAAGTAGCTTTTGCTTATAGATTTGGAGGTAGTGAATTAGCTTTACTTTTTTGTGATGATATTAAAGAAGAAAGTAGAAAAAAGGATTGCTTAAATCTTATTAAAAGATTTAATTATTTACAAAACTGTGATCTTCATAAAGAGAAGTTGGCTGATTTGATTTGTGTTGTTGATTAGTTTGTTTTGTAAAAATTAAAATTTTCTAATTATTACTACATTGAAGTAGTATTTTTTTTGGTTTAATATTTAAATATATTGGTATTGGTTAAAAATAAAGATAAACATTAAATATAAACCATGTCTTATAGATTTGTTTTTTATGAAAATAAACATAAAGATAAATTAAACAAATATTTAAAAAAAATAGAACCAAGTTTTAAATATATACCTTTTTTATTTTCTTTAGATAGCTTGCTTGTATTGTCACAATATAAAAAGGTTTTTTTGATTTTAAAAAACAACAAAGTTGTCAATGTGGGTTATTTAAATATTTGTAAAAATCATGCCAGGTTTTTGTTTGAATTACCAAAAATTGATTATGATTTTTTAAAAAATGTACACAGTATTGCTGTATCATTTTTAAAAATTAATTTTAATTATAATGATTATGTTTTTTTAAATGAGAATATAATTGATATTAAAAAACTTTTAAAATTAGAAGAAAATAGTTTTAGAAATATAAGGAAAAAGATAAAACAATTTAAAAAACTTTATCCTAAAATAGAGATTACAGCTTTTGATTGTAGGAAACATTTAGAGAATGATTTTTTTATTTTTTTTAATCGGTGGGTGCAAAATTATATAAAAAAAGGAAAAACTCCTTGTTTATTTTTAGACAAAGAATATTTAAAGCATATTTACGGTAATGGTATGAAAACTAATTGTTTTAGAGGTCTAATTGCAAAAGAAGAAAACAAGATAGTGGGTTTTATTTTTTATATAATTTCTCCTGGCCACAACCAAGCAATAAATCTTGCTCAAAAAACTTTTTATAAATATAAAGGATTAAATGAATTTTTGCTTTATGAAGCAAGTAGAATTTTGTGGGAAGAGGATGATATTAGATACATTAACATTGGTCCTTCCAGAGATGAGGGTGTATTAAATTTTAAAAGGAAATTTAATACAGAAATAATTCCTTCGTTTACGATAGTACTTAAGGGTTTTGGAAAAGAAGATAAATCTTTTTGGTATGCAGATCATTTTAATAAGTAGTTTTTAGTAATGATCACTGTTGCTTTATTTGTTGGTGTTGCTGTGGTTGTTGTTGAGTTTAAGTGATATTATTATAATATTTATAATTGGAGTTTAATTAGTGTTGTTATGAGAAAAATATTCTTATTGTATAAGATGACATACAGGTGTAATGATTCTTGTCCTTTTTGTTTAGATTATGAACAAATCCAAAAAAACACAGGGAATCTTTCTTTAGTTGATTTTAAAAAAAATTTAGATTTTTTTTTAAAAAAAGCAGAAATTAAAAAGGTAATTCTTACCGGAGGAGAACCCACATTGCATCCGAATTTTTTTGAGATTTTATCATATATTAAAGCTCAAAACATACCTTTTTCTATTATCACTAATGCAATAAAATTTACAGACAAAGGTTTTTTAAAAAGAACTAAGAGTTATTTTCCAAATATTTCTTGTGGTGATGTTAATACTATATATTTTTCACTGAATGATGTTTCAAATAAAACTGATAATACAAAAAAGGGGGAAATTTTAAAAAAAAGAATAGAAGGAATAAAAAATTTGGCAAAATCTGATTTTCCTTTATCGGCTATTGTAACCATAAACCAAGAAAATAAGAATAATTTAGGGGAGTTAATGAAATTTTTAATTAACCTAAAATCAGAATTTGATTTTAATTTTAGGTTAGTAGAGTTTAGAATTCTTTATTCTTTATTAACGCCAATAAAAATATTTAAAAATAATTTTATTGATTCGATCGATGACATCAGGGAATCTTTAGAGAAAAACCTAACACATCTAAGGCGAAGCAATATTAATTATGTTTTATGGAACTTTCCTTTTTGTTATTTTAAAGACCCGCAAAGTCATGCTGATATTTTATTAAAAGATAGGCTTGAGGCGAAAATTGTTAAAATTGATTATTCTCATCAATGTAGCCACGCAGACTCTCTTGGGTGGAAAAAACATCTAAAAGATAATTTATTTTGCGGGAATTGTGATTTAAATGATTATTGTAGTGGAATTGAGAGAGATTATATTGATTTATATGGATATCCTAGTTTAAAAACTATTAAATACAATAATAAACAATAAAAATGTTTAGTTCATTCATTAAAGGACAAAAATTATATATAAATGATAGGCATGAAGAAAAGGACACAGAAAATGAAGATAGAGAAAAATTATATGATAAAAAAATCTTATCTTTGCTGGAAAGGGGAGATGTAGCAATATTTGGTGCTAAAATAAATCAATTTTTGTGGGATTATTATCGAAAGCTAGGTCTGGCCAAGATTAAAAAAGACGACATTTTTTTTGTTAGTGACTTTTTGGGTTACAAGTCATTAACGAAAGCCTTACTTGAAGACAAGATTTTATTAGAAGAATTCAAAAAAAGAAAATTTGATTTTATTTCGCCATATATAGAAAGTGAATCGACTCGAAAGTTGGCAGAAAAAATAAACTCCAGGTTATATAGGGATTCAGAAATAACAAGTTGGTTTAATAATAAAATAAAATATCGAAAGTTATTAGAAGATTGCGGCTTGCCAGCTATTTCTGGATATAAAGTAGAAAATAAAAAAGAGATCAGAAAAGCTTATGATAAATTGAAAAAACAAGGTTTTGAAAAAGTTGTTTTAAAAAAAGGTAGATCGGTAGCAGGGTTTGGTATTTGGAAAGTAGAAAATATTGATAAGTTAGATTTGAATAAAAATGAAGAATATTTATTGGAGGGTTTTGTTGAAAAAATATTTCTTTCTCCAAATGTTCAGTATTTTATTGGGCGAGATGATATAAAATTTCTTACGGCGACAGATCAGATTTTTGGTGAAAGCGGTTTTGATCATAAGGGGAATATTTTTCCGTCCAGGTTAGAAAAATTACCGGAATTAAAACAAAAAATACTTAATTATTCTCAAAAAGTTTGTGATTATTTGCAAAACAAGAAGTGTTTTGGTTTTGTTGGTATAGATTTTATTATTACACAAAATCAGGATGTTTATTCTTGTGAATGTAATGTAAGATTAAACTCAAGCACCTTTCCTTTTTTTATAGTATCTAAGTTGTTTCCAGAACAGAATGTGAGCTGGCATAGCTTTACTTTAAAAACACAACCTATTGAGTTTGAGGATTTTTACAGAAAAAACAAAAAGTTATTTATCAATAGAATTGGTGATTATGGGATATTTCCTGTTGACATTGATTTGTTGAATAGTTATGGAGAAGGGCAGTTTTTTGCTGTTCACAAAACTAATAAAAAAGTAAAAGAATTAATAAATAAAATAAATTAAATATGTATGTTTTGGGGATAGATACAATTTTACATGATTTTTGTGTGGCTGTTACCAAAGATAATAAGGTTTTGAGCAGTATAGTGGTACATAGAAGAATGAGTGATTTTAGAGGGGAGTTGTTAAGATTACCTCTTTTAAATATTCAAGATGTGGGAAAAATAATAAATCTAGCAATTAAAAAAGCTAAAATTAATTTAACAGATATTTCTTTAATATCTGTTAACAATAAAGGGAGTTTATTTTCTAATATTATTATCGGGATAACATCTGGAAATTTACTTAGTGAAATATATGGGATACCGATTGTTGAAGTAGAACATCAAGCAGCTCATATTTTTTCAAATTGGATAAACAAAAAGGAAAAAGATAAAATTTCCTTTCCTGTTATAGTTTTTAGCGCATCAGGAGGGCATACATCAATAAATCTTATTAAGAAAAATAACTTTAAATATCAAGTTTTATACGATAACAGTGGGATAGAAAATAAAAAAGGGGAAAAGCCAAATTTTTTAGGTGTTGGGACGTTGTTTAGCGATATGGCTATTATTTTAGGTTTTGAAAAATCCAAAAAGAGAAATAGGGGGGATGGTAATTTGATTTCTGGTTTGGCTAAAAGAGGTAGGGAAAATAAGTATGATTTTTTTGGGAATTATAAAAAAGAAAATAATGTTTATGATTTTAATTTTTTAAATATAAGAAAGTATATTTTATCTAAAATTAAAAAAAAGTTGAAAGCTAATAAAACTGTTTCTTTGCAAAAAAAGGCAGATATTGCTTTGGGGTTTGAGAACTTTATATCTGATATTATTATAGAAAACGTCCTTTTTTGGGTTAAAAAGCATAAAGCTAAGGAGGTTCATTTTGTTGGGGGAGTGTCTGCAAACTCAACACTTCGGAAAAAAGTTAAAAAAATTTTTAAAAAAAGAGAGGTAGTGCTTAGAATAGCTGATAAGAAATATTGTACAGATAATGGGGGTATGATATCAGTTTTAGGATTTTACAAATATATAAATAACAAAAATAAATATAAAAAACAAAGAAAAGTAAAATTAGAATCAGATTTTAAACTAGAAAAAATTGCAATTGATCAATTTTTTAATAAACCAAAAAGAAAAAATATTTAGTTTATGAATTGTATAAAATTGAGTAAATTAAGCAATAATTCTCTTAAAAAAGATCTTTCTACCTCAGAGAGATTAAATATTCTTGTTGATTCTAATGATTATAAAAAACTATACAAGTTGGTTGATTTTGTTAAAAATGATTATAAGGTAATTCAACTGGAGGGAAAGAGTGGTTTTTTTAGCAATGAGCTTTTAGATTTTATTTCTGAAAGAAAAATATTTTGTAAGATTAATATAGATACTAATTTTACAGAGAAGAAAAATTCTTTTAATCTTTTTTCGTCGATAAGTAAAAAAAATATCATGAAATTAGTTGTTAATATTTTGATATACCCAGATAAAAAATTAAGTGATTTAAAAAAAATAGATAAAACAATAAGTTGGTTGTCAAAAAATAATATCAATAAAATACAATTTACTTTGTGTGATAGAAAAAGACCAGGGGAGCGGGCTTCTTTTGAGCAGTTGATCAATGTTTTATCATCAGCAAGATATGTTAGTTTTTCAAAAGTAATAAAAAAAGTTAATGGAATTCCGTATTGTATATTTTCAGATCCGGAGGAGTTGGTAATACGTGATTTAAGCCACCACAAAGAGAGATATTTTAAATTGGATAAGTGTAAAAAATGTTCATTAAAAAATAATTGTTCTGGAATTCCTAGAATATATAAAAATGAGAAGATTGATAAGTTTATTAAGCCAGAAAAGAAACTTAAGGAAGTAACGATAGAATTAACAAGTAAATGTAATTTTGGTTGTAAGTTTTGTTTTAATAAAGCCAGTTTTGCGAAAGATGGGCGTGGTGGTGACGAAATGGGAACGGAGAAGATAAAAAAGATAATTGATCAAATAAAAAAGAGTGGTGTTTCTGTTGTTAGGTTCACAGGGGGGGAGCCCTTGTTGAGAAGTGATTTAATGGAGTTGTTGTTGTATACTAGAAACAAAGGGCTTAAAGTGAGGTTGAATACTAATGGGTATTTAATTAGAGATTATGAGCATGCAAAAAAGTTGGCCAAGTACTTAGATTATGTTTTATTCTCTTTTCACGCTTATGATTTTAAAAAGGAAGAAAAAATTACTGGGGTTAAAAATTCATTTCAAAAGAAGATTCAAGCAATAAAATGGCTTAGAAAAGCAGGTGTTAATACCATAAGAATAAACACAGTTGCTTCGGTTGATAATATAAAAAATTTGGAAAAATTCTATAATTTATTTAAGGAGTTAAAAATAGATAGTTGGGCGACAAACAGATTAATTCCAGTTTTTGATGACAAGTGTATTTGGGGGAAGAAAGAGTTAGGGTTGTTGGTTAAAAAATTAGTGAAAATTAAAGAAGATATTAATAAAAATAACATTCCTTTACGGTTGCATATTGTTAATGCTGTTCCACTTTGTGCAATGAATCCGATAACAATGAACAGGGTTTGTATTGGAGGGAGGAGTGTTGATGGTCATGAACGTTTTGTGATAGATCCTCGAGGTTTTGCTAAGCCCATATATTATATTGATAAAAATATTGGAGATGCTTGTGATATTAAGGGTAGTTGGGAAAATAATTTTATGAAAAGTTTGAGGAGCTACGTTAATCTTCCGGCAGAATGTAAAAAATGTTCTTTGCTTGAAAAATGTAAGGGAGGTAATAGGTACTGTGCTTTTGTTGCAACAGGTAATTTTTTTGGTAAAGATCCGTTAATGAATTACAATAATATAAATGATTTTGTTTGGTGATAAAATATGAAGATAATAAATATTAACTATAAAGATCCGAATATAGACGCTATTAAAAAAGTTGCTGATGTCATTAAAAAAGGAGAAATGGCAATTGTTCCTGGTGACGCTGTTTATACTCTTGTTGGTGATGCAACAAACATGGAATCCATAAAAAAAATAAACCAAATTAAAAAAAGAGATAAGGGTAAAGCGTTTAATTTAGGGTTGGGTAATTTGAGTGATATTAATAATTATGGTTATTACGATAATAGAATTCTAAAAATTCAAGAAATGTTTCCGGATGAACCTTTTACTTTTGTGGTAAAAAGAAAGAACGGTGTTTTACCAGTAAGTCTTAATCCTAGTTATAAAAAACTTGGGTTTAGAGTACCTTTTAACAAGGTCACTTCAACGTTGTCTAAATTTAACCCCACTCCGGTTATAGGTACAAGCGCTAATGTTTCCGGTTTTGGAGATTCTCATTCAACAAGTGAAGTTATTGAATATTTTAAAAAGAATTTTGGAGAAGAATTGTGTCCTAAATTATTTTTAAATGCAGGTCAATTAGAAGAAAGAAAACCATCTACTGTTATAGATGTAAGTGAGAATAAGATTAAAATAATAAGAAAAGGAGAAATAGATGAGGGTAATTTTTATCAAAAGATAAAACTAATTTCTATATAATAAGAAATGAACCTTTGTCTATTAAAAAAGAAAAAATTGCGGATTTGATTAAAGAATTTTCTGCTAAAGATTAAGAAACAATGACTAGTTTAAATTTAATTAAAAAATATAAATTGCAACCACCTTTTTTTATTTATAAAAAAAGTATTATAGAAAAACAATTTTTAAAGCTTAAAAATAATTTACCAAAAAATTTTGAGATTTTTTATAGTATCAAAGCTAACCCCAATATTCATGTTTTAAAAACATTGAAAAAATTAAACGCTAATGCTGAGATTTCATCAGGAGGTGAGTTGTCCAGTGCTTTGAAGGCAGGTTTTGTTTCAAATAAAATTATTTTTACAGGTCCAGGAAAAACAAACGAAGAATTAAAAAAAGCTATTAAGGCTAAAATCAATTTAATTATAGTAGAGTCTTTAAACGAAATTCGTCGGATAGAAAAAATTGCCTGTAAATTAAAATTAAAACAAAATATTTTATTAAGAATTAACCCTTCTTCTTACATAAAACAATCTAAAGCAGAAATGCTTAATTTGCCTGGGATAAGTCAGAAGCTTGGAGTAGATGAGGAGTATATTCCTAAGATTATTGATAGTTTGAAAAAAATGAAGAATGTTAATTTGGTGGGGCTTCATTTGTTTACGACTAGTAATATTTTTGATGAAAAAATAATTATCAATAACACCAAGCATCTTTTTGAGGTAGTTAAAAAAATAGAAGCTGAGTTTTCCATTAATCTTCCTGTTATTAATATTGGTGGTGGTTTGGGTATTGGTCATTCAGATAATTCTAAAAGACTCAATCTTGAAAAATTATCTCTTGGTCTTTCTGGGTTAATAGATAAATATAATTTTAATGATAAGAGGTTTGTATTAGAAACAGGTAGGTTTTTAGTGGGAGAGTCGGGTGAATACATTGCTAAAGTGATTGATAGTAAAGCATCTTATGGTGAAAAATTTTTGATTATTGATGGAGGTAAAAATCATTTATCTTTAGCTTCTTTGTTAAAGGAAGGGCATTTTGTAGAAGTTTTAAATAAAAGACGAAAAGGAAAAAAAGAGTTTTTTAATATCGTCGGCAATTTAAATACACCAAATGATTTTATTAGTAAAACAACATTACCGGGAGATGTTAAGATTGGTGATTTGATTAGTGTTAAAAATACAGGCGCATATAGTTTTTCTATTAGTTGGCTTTTGTTTTCTAGTAGGCCAATTCCCAAAGAATATTTTTTGGTTAAAAAAGGTCATCTTAGGGATATTTCTAAAAAAATAGTAGTGAATGATTAAAATACAATACTATGAACACTATCAATAAAAAAACAGTTTTAATCAGTGGAGGTACAGACGGTATTGGAAAAGCCGCCACTCTTCGTCTTCTTGATGATGGACACAGTGTGGTGGCTTTTTCTAGGGATAGTTGTAAGTGTAATCAACTGAAAAAGGTTTTAGGTAGAATATATCCGCAAAAGCAATTTTTAGTACTCACTGCCGATGTAATAGACGAGACAAGTCTAAAACTAGTCGCCAATGAGGTTGTTAAAAAATTCGGTACCATAGATATATTGATTAATAATGCTGGTATTGGATATTTAACAGACTGTGATAAAGTCGACATGACGAGATTCCAGCAGATGATCCAAGTTAACATCGTTGGCATAGCTCTGTTGACGAAGTTGATTGTTCCACACATGAAGAAACGTAAATCCGGTTTGATTATCAATCTTGCTTCTATATCAGAAAAAATTGCTTTTACTAATAGCGAATTTTATAGTGCCACTAAGTTTGGTGTAATGGGCTACTCTCAAGGAATAAGAAATGAATTAAAAGATTTTGGAATAAAAGTTACTACAATATGTCCCGGCACGATTAAAACTAGTTTTTTTGATGTTGAGGAACTTAAGCGCCGTAAAAAAATACGGAAAGGAGAAACCTTGCCCATGTTGAATGTAGAAGATATCAGTAACATTATTAGTTTAATCTGTAATCAATCTGAACATTGTGATATACAAGATTTAACAGTCATGCCTTTTTAGATGAAAAATAAAGAAAAATTTAATAAATTAGATTGGAGTCATGCCATACTTAATTGGGGGAGATACACTTCTCCTTTTAGATTGTCTAGTGATGATGTTGAGGTTTATTCATCTGTTTTGAGAAAATTTAAGAATAAAAAGAGAATTTTACTTTTAGGATCTACTCCTGAAATTAGAGAGGTTTTGTCTAGTTTAGATTTTGAAATTGTTGTCGCTGATTTTTCTTACGAGATGCTTCAAGGTATGATTTATTTTGGAGATATTGATATAGATAAAGAGTGGTGGGTAAAAGCTGATTGGATGATTTTAGATAAATTCTTAAAAAATAATTATTTTGATTTAATTTTAGGAGACTTGGTTTTACGTAATATTGATTTTGGTAGACAAAATAAATTTTTAAAAATTATTTCTAGTTTATTAAATGAAAAAGGAATGTTTATAAGCAGAATTCACCATTATGATGAAAAAATGAGTTTAGTTAGTCAAAAAAAGATTGTTGAAGATGTTTTGTCTTTAAAAAATATTTCTCAAAAATTAAAAGAAGATTTGATTACTTCTCGCTTATTTGATAAATACACAGAAAGAAAAAATAAAACAATTAATAAAAAATTGTTTTTAGAAGCTATAGGGAGTAATAAAAAAATATTAAAAAATATTTATAAAAAGTGGGGAGACGAAAAAAGGACATGGACGCAACACACAAAACAAGAAATTCAAGAAATGCTTAAAAAATATTTTTATATTGAAGAGAGAAAAATAGCGGAAGATTATATAGATTCGAAGTTTTATCCAACTTATGTTTTGAAGAAAATAGTAAAAGAAAAAACCGCCCCAATTGAGATCTAGGGCGGTTTTTAGAAAAGTAGGAGTAAAAAAGACCTACCAGCTGGTTTTTTTCAGTTTCCAGTTGTTGTCTTTCAGTTCCCAGATATAGGTGATGTTGATATATCCGGCGTAGTGGTTGGGGTAAACCGTGAACTTTACGGTTACCTGTTGGTCGTTGTTGCTGGAAGTCTTATAACTTCCTTTAATAATCGGTGAACGTTTTTTGCCGATTATTTTCGGGAGATGCTTCCTGAATTTTTCTTTGGACATGAACACTCTGTTCTTGCCACCGGTCATGATTTTGGCATCGTCAGCAACGAAAGACATATAATTTTCAACATTTTTTGTCTTCCATGCTTCGGACATTTTTTTCATGTTGATATCAACAGCCTTTTCGTCGTCGTTCATTCCCTCATTTTTGGAGGCAATGGTGTTGTTGATGGCAAAAATCAGGGTAAAAATAGCGGCCACAATGGCGATGGTGAGGTTTCTTTTTTTTCATTCTTCTCTCCTTGTTTTTGGTTTTTAAAGAAACACTTTAGCCTGTTTTATATTATGCATTGAACAGATTCTTTGTCAATAGTTTTTTTAACTTCTTTTTTATAAAATAAAAGTATATTTATGCCCAATGTTTTAATAACAAATAGATGTAATCAAAATTGTTCTTATTGTTTTGCCCAAAAAGAAATGAAAAAAAAGACAGAAGAAATGCCTTTTTCGAGTTTTGAGAGAGTTTTAGATTTTTTAAAGCAGAGTGGAGATGAGAATCTTCGATTATTGGGTGGTGAGCCAACACTGCATTTTAGATTTAAAGATATTATTAAATTAGCTTTTGATAGAAAATTTTCTATTCAAATCTTTACTAATGGTCTTTTTGGGGAAGATATTTTAGATTTTTTGATAAGCAGGGGTTGTCAAATAAGATATAGTTTTAATATGAATTCAAAGGAAAAATATTCTTCTCAAAATTATAAACAGCTTTTAAAAAATCTAGAAAAAATTTCAGTTTTTAAAAATGTCTTGGTGGGAGTTGTGATATATGATAACAATTTTAATTTAGATTATCTTTTAAAAATTATAAAAAAATATCAAATAAAAAGTATTGCCTTGAGAGTGGCCAATCCAACTTTTTTGGTGAGTGGAAATACATTAATAAAAGAAATAAAAAAAATAAGTAAAGAAGGATTTGGTGTTGGTTTTGGATGCGGATTATCTAAAAAATTATTTAATGAAAAACAAAGGGATGTTTTAAAGGAGGTTGGAGTCTTTAATAGTAATTATGGTTGCGGAGCAAATAGTGGTAAATTTGACATAGGAGTTGATTTGTCTGTTTTTCGCTGTTTCCCTTTGGCTTGCTGGAAAAATAAAAATTTATTTGATTTTAAAAACACAAAAGAAATAGAACAATATTTTTCCAGTAAAATGAAAGATTATCAATCAAAAAACTTAAAAGAAAATTTTATTCAACAAGGGCCGTGTTTTGCCAATTCATTAAAATGAAAATCGCACTTATTTGTTCATCAAGAAATATTATTCCGCCTACTAAAACCGGCGGGACAGAACAGCCTATTTTTTATTTGGCAAAAGGCTTGGCTGAAAGAGGGCATAAGGTTGTTTTATACGCAGCAAAGGGGTCAAAAGCACCAGGTGTAGAGGTAAAAGAAATTTCTCCTTTTGTTACCTTTGTTAGACAAAAACATTTAAATATCCAGGAAAGAATTTCCAGTTTTTATGATCTTACCGCTTTGTCTGGTTTTTTTAAAAACGAAGCGGATAGTTTTGATATTATACAATTCAATGGCTATGTATTTTATGAGATTTTACCTTTTGTTAATTTTTCAAAAACACCTGTGATAATTAGGGTGAATTATCCTCATAATTTAATTTATCCATATATAAAAGAGGGTCTCAAAAAAATTAAAAATGTTCACTATTTACCAATATCAAATTTTATAAAAAGTATTATGCCGGATTTAAAATATTTAGATCCTATTTATCCAGCAATAGATATGGATGATTTTAGGTTTTCAGATAAGTCAAAAGATTATTTATTATTTGTTGGTAGAATATGCGGAAACAAAGGAACTCATTTGGCTATTGATGTTGCGAAAAAGACCGGGAAGAAATTAATTATTGCCGGGAGAGTGGAGGGTGGAGAATCGGAAGGGTATTTTGATAATCATATTAAGCCTCACATAGATGGCAAAAATGTTGAGTATGTTGGAGAGGTTGATTTAAAGAATAAAGTTAAACTTTACCAAAAAGCTTTAGCAACACTTTTTCCAATTCAATGGGATGAGCCTTTTGGTAATGTTCCTGTTGAGTCCATGTCTTGTGGGACTCCTGTGATTACTTTTAACAGAGCCGCAATGAGCGAATCGGTAAAAGATGGTTTGAGTGGTTTTGTGGTTGAAGATGGAGCTATTGATGCAATGATAGACGCAATAAAAAATATAAATAAAATAGATCGAATTAAAGTGAGAAAATGGGCAGAAGATAATTTTTCTTTAGATAAATGTATTAGTCAATATGAAAAAATGTATAAGAAAATAGTAAAATGACAAAACAAAAATATTTTGAATCACTAATGATAGAGCCGACTAACAAATGCAATTTAAGTTGCCCCGTTTGTCCTACGGGAAATAAAGCAACTTTAAAAAAGAAAGGTTGTATGAAGTTTGACCAGTTTAAATTAATTGTTGATCAGGTAGATGGGTTTTTGAAAAATATAAATTTATGGGGTTATGGTGAGCCTTTTTTAGCTTCTAATATACATAAGATGATAGATTATGTAGGAGATAAAAAAATATTTTTAACTATTCATACTAATGGAAGTTTTTTAAACAAAGAGGTGATGGATGTATTAAAAAATAATTATAAAGTTAGTGTTTCTTTTTCTGTTGATGGATTGTCTCAGGAGACATATGGTCATTATCGACTAGGGGGAGATTTTGAGAAGGTTTTTGGGAATATGTTGCGTTTGATTAAATTTAAACAGAAAAACAATTTATCTAATTTACAAATTATTTGGCAATTTTTAGTAAATAGAGTTAATGAGTTTGAAGTTTCTGAGGTTATTGAGATAGCTAAAAAAATTAATGTTAATAAATTAAAACTAAAAACAATTAGTATCGGAGACGATCATTCTAGGTACAAGGACTTTATTCCTGATAATCAAAATTACCATCGTAAAAAAGTAACTGATCCTAATTCGGTTATTTGTTTTTTTGTTGATTCAGGGATGCCTGTTGTTACTTGGGATGGTAATGTTCTACCATGTTGTCAGGATTACAAAGATAAAGTGATAATGGGGAATGTTTTTCGAAGAAGCTTAATAGATATTTGGAATAATAAAAAATATCAGAAATTTAGAAAAGATTACAGAAAAGATAAAAATGATTTTTGTAATAAAAAGTGCAGATTTGCCAAAAAATTTAAGCTTTATGTTAGGGAAATAGATTTTTAATAGTATGAAAAAGAAAAAAATTTTATTTTATACATCAGATGGGATTTCTTTGGGGCATTTGCAAAGAGTTTCTCAAATTGGAAAAGAGATTAGGGGGGAAAATAAGAATATAGAAATAGCCTTGGTTACTTCTTCTTTAAAGCCCAAAGTGTTTGGTGAGTTTTTTGATCAATGTATTCAGATTGTTCCTTTATCTGATGAAATTTTGAAAAATCCATCTGAAGAAACAAGGATAGAAAATGCTGATTTAGTGCTTTCGTTTTTTAAAAAATTTAAACCAGACTTGGTGATAGCTGATTTTTTGCTTTCATCAAGGTTTACTTTTTATCCTTTAAAATTTGCCTTAGATAATTTACCAGTTAAGACAGTATTTATTTGGCGAGTAGGAGAGATAAAAAAAATAGCCAGTGATCTGAAAAAGGAAAAAGAAAAGCTAGATTATTTTGAAAAAGTTTTTTTGCCTTACAGCAAGGAGGAGATTGGAGAGGTTGTAGGTGTTTTGCCTAATAATTTTGAAATAACAAGGGCTGTTTTTAGAGAAGTAGATAGAAATAAATTAAAGAATTGTAAAAAGAAATATAAAATTTCTTCAAAAGATTTTTTAATAACAATTGTTTTGGGTGGAGGTGGAGAATTAAAAGTGGGCAAATGTGAATCGCCTGAAAAGATAATTGATATTTTTTTTGGTATATTTAAAAAATTAGAAGATAAAATTACTAATTTGAAAGTGGTAATATCTACTGGGCCGTATTATTATAAAAAAAATATCGATAAACATAGCTTAGAGGAGCATCCTGTAGAAGTTGTTGATTTTGAAGAAAATATGTTGGAATTAATGAGTGTCTCTGATTTAGTGATTTCTTCTGCCGGGTATAATGCTTGCCAAGAAATAATTCAAGCTAAAACACCGGCTATTTTGGTGCCGTTGTGGAGAAAAAACAAAGAACAGTTTGAGCGTTCGGAATATTTAAAAACAAAAGGGGTTGTGGATGTTTTGGAAGATAATTCTTTTTCGTCTTTATTGGGTTTAATAGAAAAGAGTTATAAAAATTTAAAAAAGATGAAGAAAAATTTTAGTGACTTTTCTGATTTAAAGTCTGGTAATAAAAAGATTGCTCAAAAAATATTAAAAATTTTGAATTAATTTATGTTGATTTTATCTATTGATACAACAGGGTTTACTGCTTCTTTTGCTTTGGTTAAGGATGGTATCAGAGTTTTATTAAATAAGAATAGTTCAGGTTTTATCCCGTTTAAAAGATGGGATGAGTTTCCATATTTGCTTCCAGATTGTCATAGAAAATTTTTACTTAAAAATATTGAATTAACTTTAAAGAAAAAAGATATAAAATGGAAAGATATTGATGCGATTGCGGTGAGTGCTAATTCAGGTATATATAGCTGTATTTTAGCCGGCAAAACAATAGCTTATACACTTGCTAAGATTTACAATAAGCCACTAATTGAAGTTGATCATATTCTGGCTCATAATTATTCTTCTTGGCTCGCTACCAAGCCTGAAAAATTTAGTTTTCCTGTTTTGGTTTTTTCTGCGTCTGGAAGTCATAGCGATTTTGCGTTGCTTAAAAATATTAAGAGTTTTCAGTCTTTTAGTAATGAAATAGAAAAAGCCAACTGGGGTGGAGTGGAGACTTTTATTGGAGTAGGAAAAATTTTTAGAATTGCCGGTAAAAGTTTAGGCTTAATAAAACCACAAGATAAAACACCAGATGTTTCTATAAAAAGATTGATTAAAGCCATGGATAGCGGAAATAGTTCATTTTTTGATTTTACGACTTTTTATAAGGGGAAATTGTTTGATTTAAATTTTTCGAGTCTTTTGAGTGTTTTGGACGAGTTGTTAATAAAAGAGAAAAAGAAAAAAGGTAGATTGTCGAAGAGTTTTATAAATAACATGGCGGCCAGTTTTCAGGAATCGATAAATAATATTTTGTCAGATAAAATAATTAAGTTAGCAAAGACTAAAAAAGTAAAAGAAATCCATGTGTGTGGTGGTCTTTCAGAAAATAAACACTTAAAGAAAAAACTTAAGAAAAAAATTGAAGGAGAGATATTGTTGCGTTATCCTATTAAGAAAGAGTATAGGTTGGATAATGCAGCCATGATTGGGTGTTTAGCTTTCTATCAACAAAAATATAACATAAAGTTTAAAAACTTTAAGCCAAGTATTACAAAATGAAGATATTTAAATTTAATCTGAAAATCAAACAAGAAGTACAAGAGGCGATTAAAATGGCAATAGATGTTTTAAAAAAGGGCGGGATTGTTATTCACCCTACGGACACGTGTTATGGTATAGCAGCTGATATTAACAACCATAGAGCGATTAATAATGTTTATCAACTGAAAGGGAGAAATTTTAATAAGCCTTTTTTTATTATCACTTCTAATATTACTCAGTTTAAAAAGTTTGGTTCTTTTGGTTCTTTGGCAAAAAAAATAATTGAAGCCAATTCAGAAAAAATGCATACCTTTGTTGTTCCTAGGAAAAAAGCTGTGCCAGATCGTTTAAATCCGGGATTAGAAACGATTGGTATTCAGATACCGAGAAATATTTTTTCTTTAAGTTTGCTTGAAGAGTTAAAAAATCCGGTGATTGGTACCAGTGCCAATGTTTCAGGTTTGCCGGTAGTTTATTCTATAAGTGAATTGATGGACCAGCTGGATTCTGTTAATAGATATCCAGATTTGATTTTGGATGCGGGTAGACTTCCTGTGAGAAAACCATCGACCATAATAGAAATAAAAGAAAATAAAGTTAAAATTTTACGCTAAGTAAGAATGTCAAAGAGGATAAAAATTTTAAGTCCAATTGATAGAATTGAAGAAGCAACTCCTCTTATTAAAGCTGGAGCTGACGAGTTTTTTTGCGGAGTTTTAATAGATGGTTTAAATACATCTAGTCCTAGGGGTTTTAAGTTAGAAAGTAGTAATTTATTAAATTTAGATGAATTGAAGAAATTAGTTTTAGTTTTAAAAAAATATAATAAAAAAACTTTTTTAGCGCTAAATATTTCAAAGGGTGAAAAGAAAAGTTTTAGTGTTATAGAAAAAAATATAGAAAAAATAAAAAATACAAACGTAGACTCAATTATTATTGGTAATATTAATTTAATTAATGAACTAAAAAATGCCGGAATAGATATTATCATAAGCTCTTTGTTGGAAGTAAAAAACAAAGAAGCAGTAAGACTTTTTGTAAAAGAATTTGGAGCCAAAAGAGTAATTTTAGATAGGCAAATAATAGAAAACGATTTAAAAAGTATTACACATGAATTTCCTAAAATTAAAATTGAGGCCTTTATAATGCAGTCAGGGTGTAGGAGTTTGATTAGTTCTTGTCGACGTCATTTAGCTATTAATAAAAATATTCATTTATGTTTGAAGTCTTTTTTTGTAGATAAGAAAAATAAAGTAAAATTATTAAATTCTTTTGACAAAGAGATTATTGCTAGTAGATTAAAAATGCCAATGCCCACTTGTGGTGCTTGTGCGCTTTTTCAGTTTAATAAGTACAACATTGATTCAGTTAAAATAGTAGGGAGAGGTTATTTAATTGAAGAAAAAATTAAAAACATAGAGATTATAAAAAGCTCTAGAGGTATATTAGAAAAGAATTATTCTGAAGAAAAGTTTTATCAAAAAGTAGAAGATTTGTTTGAAAAAACTTTTGGTTATAAATGTAAAAGACGATTTTGTTATTATCCTCATTTTTTCAAACAAAAATAAAATGTTATGGAACATGCGATTATTATAAATAATATAGAAGATTTTAAATATTTTGATAAAAAATATAGTAAAATATATTTTGGTAATGAATTTTGTTCAAAATTATTACCAAAAGAAAAAGAAGTAGAAGAAGTTATTGATATTATTAAAAAAAAGAAATTAAATATTACCTTATTAACGCCCCAATTAAATAGTGAGGGGGTTAAAAGAGTAAAAAAAATAATTAAACAACTATATAAAGAGAAACTATTAAGTGAAATTGTGGTTAATGATTATGGTTTGCTTTATTATATAAAGGAAAATTTTCTTGACTGTGAGATTATTCTAGGGAGGACATTGTCTTGCGGGGTTTTTTTGTATAAAAAAAGTTTTTTAAATAAAATAGGGATTAAGAGGATTGAAATTGATAATTTGAAAAAAAATAAAAAATATAATTCATCGAAAATTTCCTATTATTATCCTTTCTCGTTTGTTTCTGTATCAATGTATTGTCCAGTTGCTGACATTTATAATAATAAGTCTAAAAATCATGGAATAATTGATTGCTCGAAAGAATGTTCAGGGTTATCACCCTTAGAGATAGATAGTAAGTTTTTTTCTAAAAAAGTTTTTCTTAAAGGAAATACACAATTTATAAAAAATAAAAATATTAACTCAAGAGAATTAATTAAAAATGGGGTTGATAGATTAGTTTTTCAACCAAATATTTAAATATGAAAAAAGAAATGAGTTTTAGGCCGAGAGAACTTTTAACTATTTTGAGTGTTTATAATGGGGTTAGACCTTTAGGGAGGATTACTTGTTTTTGTGATGAGGGATTGGGTTACTGTGTCCGTATAGCAAAGGAGCTTAACTTGGAATATAAAATTTATAAGAAAGATTTTGTGTATATATCAAAAGAAAAAGATTTAGTTAACGAAGGTTTTAGTTTGCATCATTCTTTGTCCAGTGTAACTAGTAAAGAATTAAAAAATAATATTTTAGGAAAGTTTTATGGTTATCCAGGATGTTGTGTAAAAAATTTTGTAGAAAATAAAAATTTAACAAGGAAAAATGATGATATGGGAGTTCTTTTAAAGAGTTTTAAAAATTCAAAATCAAATATATTTTCAATTTATACAAACTGGTTTTTAAGTTTTAAGCCAGTTTTGCATTTACCGCATGCGTTTGATTGTGAGCCATCTATTGAGGTAGGAAAAAAGAATATAGAGCTCTTGGGTGGGTATAATAAAGAAGGTGTTGGTGGCTTGATTAAAAAACTGAAAACATGTGTATTGATATATAAAAGAAATATTTTGCTAGTGGAAGATTTTGATATTAATAAGGAGGGGGTAGTTTTTGAAAGAAGCGGGTGGTCTATTAATTCACACTTAAACAAAAAAGATACCTATAGCTTAGGGTCGTGGGAATCGCTACTTGATCCGTTTAATTTTAAAAATTTAAAAAAAATAAAAGTACTAGTATTTCATGAGGTTTAAAATAAATAAACATAACTACAATGACTTGTCTGCTGTTGCGGAATTTGTTAGGCAAGCCGGAGACAAAAAATTAGAAATATTTTTAAGTAAAGACAACACCCCTTTTTTAGGGGATGTTTTGAGTGTTGTGTATGAGGTATTGGATGATTATGAAAGATATTTTCAAATAATATTGAAAAACATCCCATATTGCGTTGTTTCAAAAGAGACAGTAGATCATGTTGTGTTTGATATTAAAAACGGAGATAAAATTAAAGATTGTAAAAAATGTAAATGGAATAAAAACTGTGGAGGTTTTTCAAAAGGGTATTTAAAAAAATATGGAAGTAAGGAAGTTTGCTCACAGCCTGATTTACCTGCTGAGGTAATGATTGAGGTGACACCAAAATGTAATTTTAAATGTGATTTTTGTTTTAACAAAATTTCTTTTGCAAAACACGGTAGAGGTATAAAACCCCTAAGCGCAAGTTATGTAAAAAAAATAATTGATAATGTTTCTAGTGCTGGAATACAAGTTATAAGGTTTACTGGTGGAGAACCCTTGTTAAGAAAAGATATTTTTACTTTATTTAAATATGCTAAAAGTAAAAATCTGGAAGTACGTTTGAATACCAATGGATATTTAATTGATAAAAAAATAGCTGAAAAATTAAAAGGTATTGTGGATAATGTTTTAATTCCAATTGAAAGTTGGTCGGATAAAAAAGAAGAAAAAATAACAGGAGTTGCCAATGCTTTAAGTAAAAAAAAGGAAGCAATTGATTTTTTGAAAGAGAAAAAGATTCCTATTGTTAGGGTAGGTACTGTTGCCACGAAAGAAAATATTTTAAATTTTGATAAACTTGCGGACTTTGTTGATAGATTAGATATAAATGAGTGGGAGTTTTATCGTCCAGTTGAAATTTCTAAAAAAGAAAATTTGAATTCCAAATTAGTAAATATTTTAGTGAATAAATTAATAGACTTTAGACAGAAAACAGATAAGATTATTTTTATTGCCAATGCCTTGCCTTTTTGTGTGATAAAGGATTTGAATAAAATTAATATTGTAAGTAAGGGGAGTATTTCTGATGATGGGCACTCTAGGTTAGTGGTTGATCCGAGAGGTTTTGTAAAGCCTCATTATTTTATAAATAAAAACATTGGAGATCCTTTGAATATACTTAAGGCATGGAATAGCCCTTTTATGAAAAAGATTCGTGGTTTGGAGTATTTACCCAAGGAATGTCAAAATTGTTTTTTTATTTTTAAATGTCGCGGTGGGAGTCGTAATTCTGCAATGCTGTTTAACGGTGGGTATGACAAAGTTGATCCTTTGGCGAATTTTTCTTTTCGTGCTTAAATTTAAAGAGGTTGTTATTTAATTATTTTATAAAATTATGGATAAAAAACTACTTAAAAAATTACAGAATATTAATAAAGATGATTCATTCTTAATAACCTTTACAGTTTTTAATAAAAAGAAAAAATTAGACACTTTTTTATTTGTTAATGATTTTCCGTATAAGGATATACCAAGTACTAAAAAAATGATAAGTAAATTAATTGATGAAATGGTTGAAAAGAAGAATTAAGATGCAAAAAGAAATTCAATTTTTAAATAATAATTTAACTGAAA
Source organism: uncultured Candidatus Saccharibacteria bacterium (assembly GCA_964590835.1). Classification (GTDB taxonomy): domain Bacteria; phylum Patescibacteriota; class Minisyncoccia; order JAHISW01; family Tagabacteraceae; genus CAZPYD01. Next base: position 42,603 of record CAZPYD010000002.1, read on the forward strand.
TTGTACAAGCTATAAATTTTTATAATAATGAAGTTTGGTTTAGGCAATTTCCTGTTCCTCCACCTTTGGGAAGTGCTTATTTTTCAAATAGTAAATCAGGTTTTGCTGAAAAAGAAATAAAGAAAGTAAAAGAGATTGTTTTGTATATAAATATTCCTTTTTGTAATAATCAGTGTGATTATTGTGGTCTTAGGGGAGTGAATAAGGTTAATAAACATCGTTCCTCTCTTTATGTGGAGTGTTTGAAAAAAGAGGCTGAATTTGTTTTAAAAGATAATTCTAATAAGATAAAAATACTTGCTATTTTAATTGGAGGCGGCACCCCAAGCCTGCTTTTGCCACAAGATTTATATAAATTATTAAATTTTTTAAGGCAGAAGTTTGAAATTGTAAAAGATGCACAAATTTCTATTGAGGTTTCTCCGGAGGATGTGTCAGAAAAGATGTCACAATCTTTTGCAAAAGGAGGTGTAGATAGGGTTTGTATTGGTGTTCAAACTTTTAATGAACAAAAATTAAAACAATGTGGGCGTAGATCACAAAAACATCAACATGTGTATGAAGCGGTGAAAAATTTGAGAAAAACAGGGATAGACAACATAAACTTGGATTTGATATATGGGCTTAAAAAAAACGAAACATCAAAGGAATTTTTAAAAGACAATTTGAGCCATATCGTAAAGATAAAACCTGCTAATATTAATTTTTTTTCTTTACAAAATCATACCAAATATTCGGAAAACATTAGGCGATTTTATTCGAAGGAGTTTGAAAAGGCAAAGCAGGTAATAATTTCTGAATTATCAATGTGGAGTAAAAGAGAAAAAAGTGTTTATTCTAAATATTTTTTCTTGAGAAGATGTCGTAACGTGGATTGTGTTGCTATTGGGGCTGGTGGTAAAAGTGAGTTTTGGACAGGTGGTAAGTTCATCGAGAGAACTAATACAAATAGTAGATATAATCCATTAGAATATATGAAAGATATAAAGAAAGGTTTGTTTAAATATGATTATTCAATGCTTAATAAAGAATGCTCTGTTCGTAAATTTATAATTCATAATTTAAATCTAGAGACTGGGGTGGATAAACGGATTTTGAATAAAATTTTTCCTGATTACGGCGCAATCATTAATAAGATTTTTTCTAAAATTAAAGACAATACAACAGAAGCGAAAAATGTAATTAGGCTTAAGGATAATTTTGAAAAATCACTTCCTTTTAAAACAAAAAATAAAGATGTAAATTATTTTATTTTTTCATTTTGTTTTTTGTATTCCCCTCAAGATAGGAGTATGTTGATTGAATCATTTAAAAAAATAAATAAAAAATTAAAAGTTTAAATTATTTTTATGGAAAGGGTAGATATAAAAATTGGTTTTGGTTGTAACAATCATTGTTTTTTTTGTGTTCAGGGTGACAAGCGTAATTTTTGTGTAGCCAAAAGCAAAAAAGAAATAAAAGATTCTTTAATAGAGGCCTATACTAAAGGAAAAACTCAAGTTGTGTTTACTGGAGGGGAACCAGCTCTTCACCCTGATTTTTTTGAATTGATTAAAATAGCCAAAAAAATTGGCTATGATTCGGTTATGATACAGACAAATGGCCGGATGTTTGCTTATAAAAATTTTTGCGTTAAAACTATTCAAGCAGGAGCAGATTTGTTTTCGCCCGCAGTTCATGGTCACAACAAAAAGATTCATGATTATTTAACGGATGCTGAGGGTAGTTTTGATCAAACCGTTAAGGGTATCAAGAATTTAAAAAATTTAAATCAATTTGTTTCTACAAATACAGTTGTTACATCAAAGAATTATAAGTTTCTTCCTAAAATCGCTCAGATACTAGTTGATTTAAGTGTTGACCAATTTCAATTTGCCTTTATTCATTTGGGTGGTACAGCTCAAAAAAATAAAGATTGGATTACTCCTAAAAAAAGTGAGATTATGCCTTATATTAAAAAAGGTTTGGATATTGGAATTAAAGCTGGTAAATGGGTGACAACAGAAGCTATTCCTTATTGTTTTATGAAGGGGTATGAAAAACACATAGCAGAAATAGGTATTCCTAAACCAATGATTTTTGATGCTGGTTTTAAAGTTGAAGATTATGCTAAATATCGTAAAAATGAAGCTAAGACTAAAGGACCGGAGTGTAAAAAATGTAAGTATTATAAGGTTTGCGAAGGCCCTTGGAAAGAATATCCGGAGATTTATGGTTGGAAAGAATTTAAGCCTATAAAAAAATAAAATGAAAAGATTATATTTTGCTAGTTTATATAATTGCAATGAGGATTGTTTGTTTTGCACGCGTCGAGGGGATGAAGACCCGATTAAGTTTATAGATACAAAAAAAGCTAAAAAAATCCTTAGGAAGAAAAAAGAAGAAGGTTATAAGGAAATTTATTTTGATGGTGGAGAACCAACCTTGAGAGAAGATTTACCGGAATTGATTGAGTTTGCTAAAAAACTGGGTTTTAAAAATGTTAATATTTTAACTAATGCCATTTTGTTGGCTGATAATGATTTGGTTAAAAAAATATTGATGGTTAAAAACACAAAAGATTTTAATTTGTCTTTTTCTGTTTCTCTTCATTCTCATAAAAAAGAAATTTCTGAAAAATTAGTGGGCCAAAAAAATACTTTTAACAAGACAATAAAGGGGATAAAAAATCTGATTAAAAATGACTGTGGAGATATTTCTCTTTATCATATTATTACAAAAAATAATTATAGAGATTTATCTAGTTTTGTAAATTTTGTAAATAAAAAATTTCCTGAAATAAAAAATATAACTTTTTCTTTTATTTATCCTGCGGGAGCTGCTTTAAAAAATAAAAATATTTTCCCTCAACTTTCTAAGGTAGAGCCTTGTCTTCAAAAGGCTTTTAAATTATGTAGACAAAATAAAATAGATTTTTCTATTAGTACTTGTGGTACAGTCCCTTTATGTTTTCTTAAAGGTTATGAAGATATTTTATTGAAACAACAAGAGCTAGATCAGCCAGATAATGTTGGACTTGTAGATGCTCAAAAAGATGTTGAGTATGAATTGGCAACTAAAAAATTTCACAAAAAAACAAAAATAAAATCTTCTAAATGTGTAGATTGTTTTTATAATAAAAAATGCGGTGGTATTTGGAGGGATTATGTGGAGATGTACGGTATGGACGAATTGAGTCCCATAGTAAAAAAACAAGGTGATGTTTTTCTTGTAGTTACAGGGTGGACTTGCAATAATAACTGTTCTTTTTGTTCGACAGTTGCTGACAGGAATATGAATAGGAGTTTTGATGAGATTGTTTTTGATCTTAAAGAGGCTTATAAAAAAGGATATAGAATTATTGAATTTATTGGTGGGGAGGTGAGTATTAGGCCCGATTTTTTACTTCTTTTGTCTTCGGCTAAAAAAATAGGATTTCAAGATATTCGTTTGACTACCAACGGAAGAGTTTTTAGTTATAAAAGTTTTTTGAAAAAAAGCATAGAAGCGGGACTTAGGATTATAAATTTTTCTCTACACGGTCATAAGGCGATTATACATGATGGGGTAACAAGAACTCCCGATTCTTTTAAACAGTGTGTAGAAGGAATAAAAAATGCGGCAACAGAACCAGATGTAAAAGTAATTGTGAACACCGTTGTTTCGAAGGCGAATTATAAATATATAAAAAAGATGGGTTTGTTTTTGAAAGAATTAGGTGTTGGAGAATGGCATTTATTGGAGCTTTTGCCTGATGGTCGAGCATCGGAAGTATATAACAGTATCGCTGTAGGTTATAAAGAATTGTCGTCTTATTTAAATAAAATTATGGAATGTGCTGATTTTTTTGTTCAGATTGATATATTTGATTTTCCATTTTGTTTGTTTAAATCGGAAATGTTTGGTTTTAAAAATGTAACTTTTTTTACTCCTCAAAATAGATATGAAGATATAAACCAAAAAGGGTTTGATCCGGTTAGAGTATCTAAAGAAAAAATAAATGGTAAAATTATTTATCAGGATAAATATAAGATTAAGCCAAAAATTTGTCATGATTGTTGTCATTTTGATAAATGTGGTGGTTTGGCAAAATCTTATTTTGAAAAATATAAAGATAAAGAGATTAAATTTTTGAAAAATGAAAATACAAGAAACATATTATAGGGTAGGCAAAAGTCCTTTTGTTTATATTGGCTACAATTGTAACAACAATTGTATTTTTTGCTTTGAAGATGGCAGAGAATTTTCTAAAAAAACTACAAATGGAATTAAAAAGGAGATGGAGACCATAAGACAAAATTTTGATTTTATTAATTTTATGGGGCAAGAGCCAACACTAAGAAGTGATGTTGTTGACCTGGTTGGGTTTGCAAAAGATTTGGGTTTTAAAAATATAGGCATTACAACCAACGGTCGGATGTTTGCTTATAAAAAATTTACTCAAGATATTTTAAATAGCGGCTTAAATCAAGTTGTTTTTACTGTAGTTGGTGGATCAGCAGAGGGGCATGATTTACATACTTTGGCCAAAGGTAGTTTTGACCAAGCTCTGGCGGGTATTAAAAATGTTTTACTTTTAAAGAAACCAGAAGTGAGTGCGATAGTTAATATTATGGTTACTAAAAATAATTTTAAGGAGTTAGTTGATATGGTGGATTTTTATGTAGGGTTGGGTGTAAAAGAAATAAACATTGGCCATATTATGCCTCTTAATAAAAAAATTGAAAATTCCAAAAAAATGATTGCCAAAATGAGCGAGGTTGTACCACTGCTTATTGAATGCCAAAATAAATATAGCGATAGAGTAAAGTTTTTATTTGTTGAATATCCAGCATGTATTTTTCCAAAAGAGTTTGGTGATTTGGCGTTTCCTTGTCTTGAAGAAAATCCACAAAAAAAAAGGATAAGTATTTGTCAAAAGTGCGATCATAATAAAAAATGTCTGGGTATAAGCAAATCTTATTTGAAATTATATGGTGATAAAGAATTTTCAATTAATAATTGATAAATGACAGAGAAAAAAAATAAAATTAAAAAGACAGTTATCATTACTGGTTATAAATGCAATAATAATTGTTCTTTTTGTATTGATGCCGATAAAAGAAACTTAAGGAATAAAAACACGGTAGAAATTAAAAATGAAATAATGGAGGCGAAAAAGAAGGGGACTACTTATTTGGAATTTATTGGTGGAGAGGTAACATCAAGAGGTGATGTTTTTGAGTTGGTAAGTTTTGCAAATAATCTTGGTTTTGAGACTATATCTATGGCGACAAACGGTAGGGTTTTTTCTTATCTAGATTTTACAAAAAAAATTATTAAAGCTGGTTTAACTGATATAATTTTTTCTATTCATGGCCATAATGCTAAAATACATGATGATTTGACTCAGTCTCCCGGTAGTTTTGACCAGCTTAAGCAAGGTTTGAAAAATTTTAAAAAATGCGACTTTAAAAAAATTTGTTCCAACACCACCATTGTAAAAAAGAATTATAGATATCTAAAGCAGATAGGGGAGTTTATTTATGGTAGCAAAATTAAAAATGCGGAGTTTATTTTTGTTGACCCCAACTATGGAGGAGCTTATAACAATTTTAAAAAAATTGTTCCAAAAATATCTACGATTGCTCCTTATGTTAAAAAATGCCTTGATTTGGGTAGAAATAATAATTTTCGTTGGAACATAAGATATGTACCTTTGTGTTATTTTCAGAATCATCTTGATCAAATTAGTGAAATTAGAGAAATAGAAAATTTTCAAACAGAACATCTTGCTCCTGATTTTAAAAATTTTGATGTGGAAAATTCCAGGCAAGAAATTGGTCGAGCAAAGACCAAAAGGTGTAAAGATTGTAAATTGTTTAATAAATGTGAGGGTATTTGGAAAGAGTATCTAAAGCAATATGGTGACAAGGAATTAAAACCAATTATTTGAATTATGGATATTTGTATTTGGGATAAATGTAATAATAAATGTTTAATGTGTACTAACCCGGATGGGCCTTGGCGTAATTTTGACGGCACCATAGGAGAGGGTTATGGTTTTGATGTTCTTACTCAAAGGATTAAAAAAATTAAAAAAAACATTGATCCCTCTGAGGCTATTATTCTTACAGGCGGAGAGACCACCTTGCATCCTCGTTTTTTGGATATTTTGAAATTTGTTCGCAAGACTTTTCCAAAACAAGAAGTCAGGGTACTGACTAACGGTCGCAGTTTTTTTTATAGAGATTTTACGAAGCGTGTTTTGGAAACGAAAAATCTTAATTTGGCGATTTCTTTATATGGACCTACAGCTAAAATACATGACACCATAACTAGAACAAAAAACGGCTTTGAACAAACAATAAGAGGGATAGAGAATGTGCTCGCTTGCAGGGGAGAAGATCAAAGTGTGGAAATAAGGACGGTTGTAACTAAACTTTCATATAAACATATTAATGAAATTTTGAATTTGATTAGTTTAAAATTTCCATCAATCGATAGGGTTATTGTTATTTTTATGGAAATTGAAGGGCAGGCGATTAAAAACAAAAAGGCGTCTAGTATTTCTTACTCTAAAGTAAAGCCTTATATCAAAAAAACATATCAGTTTTTAAATATATTAAGGGAAATAAGGTTTTATCATTTTCCTTTATGTATGATTGAGCCAAAGTTTTGGCCTTCTGTTTGGCGTACTCTTCCAAACAAAGAGGTTTCTTATATTTCTGTCTGCGATAAGTGTAAGTATAAAAAATATTGCTTGGGTATTCATAACGAATATCTAAAAAACATTGGCGATAAAGAATTTAAGCCAATAAAAAAAGATTTAATTATTCAAGAAACAAATAATTATTATCACCCTATAGCAGGATTAGAAATAAATGATATTTGATATTTTATTTTTACCAGTCCTTTTTTTTATTGCTGCCATAACATGTTATGAGGATTTTAAATATGGCAAAGTGAGGAACAAATGGATACTTTTAGGTATTTTTTGGGGAGTGATTGTGGTAGTTTTTTTTGTTGCTTGGTATTTTATAGCTTCTCCTGTCACTAGGTTTTATTATTTAAATGTTCTAAATTTTTCGCCAGATTCTCCTATGCCGGTGTTTACTGTTAACCCCTCCTATTTGGGCACTGTTTTATGGAACTTTCTTGTTGCATTTGTTGTAGCTTTTTTAATGTGGCGCTTTGGGGCATGGGCTGCCGGTGACGCCAAGCTTTTTGCGGTCTTTGCGTTTCTTTTACCGTTAAAATATTATTGGAAAACATATTTTTCTTATTTTCCTTCTTTTGTGTTGTTGTCAAATATTTTTTTGTTAATTTTTTTGTATTTACTTTTTAGGTCTTGTTTTTTTTCTTTTAAGTCACTCCCTTTTTTAATTAGTGGATTGCGGAAAAATTTTAAAAAACAAGGGATATGGGAAAAGGTATCTGAGAAGTTTTCTTGGAGTAAACTTAAAAAAAGACTAAGGTCAATTCCGTGTTTCATTTGGATTTTTCTAATTTTGGGTTTGTTTCAAAATACAATTGAAGATTATTTGTTGATGTTTTGTCTTTACAGATACTTATATTTGGTTCTTTTGTTCTTTTTAATAAATTTTGGTCTGATGTTTTTCAAAAGCCAGTGATATTTAGAGTTATTATTTTTTTCTTTATCCTTACTTTTGGTTACGGGCTTATTTTTTCTTGGGTTTTAACTTGGCAGATACTTTTCCAGTCTATAATGATGTTGGTGATTTTTATGACCGTTTTTACCTTACTTGGTAAGGTGATAGATTTTTACGTTTCCCAAACAAGTATCAGTAAAATAAAAATAGAATCACTGAAGGCAAAAATGAATTTAACAGAGGATGTGATTAATGAAATAAAAAAAGATGAGAAGCTTTATAATAATCAAATAGGGCAGTTTTATACTGATGGTTTGACACAAGAACAAGTAGATATTATTAAAGAAAGAGCAAGGAAAAATAAAAATTTTTCAAAAACTATTTCTATTTATAAACCATTTCCTTTTGTTGTTTGGATGTTTATTGGTTTGATTGCCACAATGTTTTTAAAAGGTTCTATGGTGAGTTTTTTTATAAAAAATATTTTCAGTGGATAAAATTATAAATAATAATTTTATATTTGTGGTATAATAAATATAAAATTATAAATAATAATTTTATATTTGAGATATAATGAAAAATAATATTTTATTTGGGATAGGTTTATTGGTATCTTCTTTTTTTGTTGTTTTCTTTGTTTTTGCTTATAACGCAGGAACGGATTTTATTCTTTGTAGCTCTACATTTAATGGTGTTAGCTGTACTTTAAATTGGACCGTGACAGGTTCATCTAGTCAAACTGCTTACCAGATTCAAATTGATGATAATAGTAATTTTAATAGCCCAGAATCTGATACTGGTGTTGTTAATTCTATAAATAACTTTTACGTGGTGAATACTGCTGGTCTTAGTTTCGGTGTAAATTATTATTGGCGAATAAAAATTCAGGACAATTATGGTAGTTGGATTACTGATTGGGTGGAGGGGGATAGTGCTTTTCAGCTTTCTGCTGCCTGTGCTGGTTCTGTAACAGCAGCAAGTTTAACCGTTTCTTCTCATGGTCCTGCGACTTATTGTGGAACTGCTTTGCATAATTTCTCATGGGTTTTCACTTCAGCTAGTAGCAACGATCAATCTCGTTTTCAGTTTCAGGTAGACGATGATAGTGGTTTTGGTTCTCCGGAGGTAGATAGAGATTTTACTGGCTTATCTAATCCAAGTCCTACAACGAATAATCAAATTGTTTATGTTGCTTCGGCCCCGACAGCAGATAAATTAACATATAATAATACATATTATTGGAGAGTAAAGGTTTATGATAATTCTGGTAATGATTCTGGTTGGGTAAGTGGTTCAGCTTTTTCTACGGCTACACATTCTTATCCTGATGTAGATTTTAGTTGGCAGCCTAATAGTCCAAGTGTTGGGGATAATGTTCAGTTTACTGATAATGCAACCTGTTCGGTTGGTTGTAGTGGTTGGTCTTGGGGTTTCTCAGATGGAACACCTTCAACATCTAGTATTCAAAATCCAATTATTCAGTTTAGTTCTGATGGCTTAAAGTCAACAACTCTGCAAGTTACTGATACTAGTGCTTATTCTTGTTCTGTGTCTAAGAATGTTGATATAGGTACTCAAATACCTGATTGGAGAGAAATTTTACCGCAGTAAAATTATAATAAAAATCATTTTAAATTTTCTTGTCTTTGTGCTTGAGCCAAAAAAGACTTTGGTGTATATTTAATGCATGTCCAGTAATACACATTCGCGCATGTTCTTCTATTATGTTTACGCGCTGATTAGTTTGAGAGATATAGTGTATTATGAGGCAAGTCTAAATCAAGAAGATGCGAAACAAAGAGAAAAATATTTTAAAACAACCACAAGTCGTAGATTTATTATCAAAAGAATCAAGAATTATCTTGATTTAACGCGATAGTGTATTACTGGGTATGGTAAAAATAACTAAAAAAACAACTCCTAAGACTACAAAAAAGAAACCGGTTAAAAAAACCACAAAAAAGATTGTGACTAAAAAAGGTAAGGCTGTAGCAAAAAAAGCCCGCCTTGCTCGCCTCGATTCGGCGAAGCGGGACTCGACAAAGGCGAGGCGAGTTGTTAAAAAAACAAAAAAAGAGTCTAATGAAGCAAAAATAGAAGCCTTGGTATCAAAAGGAGTGTCTCGAGGCTTTGTTACTCAAAAAGAAATTATAAAGGAATTCCCTAGAATAGAAGAAGATATTGTTTTTTTAGACCATCTTTATACTCGTTTTGAAGATGAAAGTATTGATGTTTTGGACAGCAGAGATCTTTTGGAAACAACAAAGGAGGAGAAAAATGTCGCTGGTAAAATTATAAAGACACCGACATCTTCAGATTCTGTCCAAATGTATTTAAAGGAAATTGGAAGGATCTCTCTTTTGACCGCAAAAGAAGAAAAAGATTTGGCAAAACGTATAGAGAAAGGGGATGAAGATGCAAAAAGAAGCCTTACTCAAGCTAATCTTCGTTTAGTTGTTTCTATTGCTAAAAAATATATTACTCGAACACCAAATTTAACCATTTTGGATTTGATTCAAGAAGGGAACCTGGGTCTTTTTAGAGCTGTTGAAAAGTTTGATTGGCGAAGAGGATTTAAGTTTTCTACTTATGCGACTTGGTGGGTTAGGCAGGCGATTACTCGTGCTTTGGCAGATCAATCAAAGACTATTCGTATTCCTGTTCACATGGTGGAAAGTATTTCCAAGTATCAGCAGGTTGTGAGGAGATTAACTCAGGATTTGGACAGAGAGCCTTTGGCAGAAGAGGTTGCTTCTGAAATGGGACTCGAGGTAGAAAAAATTAGACATATGCAAAAAATTTCTCAAGAGACAGTTTCTTTGGAGGCGCCGGTTGGTGATGAGGATAAAGATTCTACTTTAGGGGAGTTTATTGAGGATGATAAGATTCTTTCTCCGGATCAACAAGCTATGAGGAGAATTTTGAAGGATCAAGTGAAAGAAGTATTGATGGATTTAACACCGCGAGAGAAAAAGATTTTGGAAATGAGATTTGGTCTTATAGATGGTATCACACACACTCTAGAAGAAGTGGGAAGAAAATTTGGTGTAACCAGAGAGCGTATTAGGCAGATTGAAGCAAAAGCCATTGAAAAAATAAGATTGCATGATAAACTGAAAAAGTTAAAAGAGTATTAAAATTTTGACAATTTAATATTTGTAAAATATTCTGCGGTAGCTCAGTGGTAGAGCGGTCGACTGTTAATCGATTGGTCGCAGGTTCGAATCCTGCCCGCAGAGCAAATTAGGATGGCTAGATACTTTTGCGATACTGTTAAACGGTTCTCGCATTGTAAATACTAGCTTTTTCCTATCAACAACAGAGTTCTGAAGTAAGAAACCAAGAAGTTGGTTTTTTTGTGTTACTTCCGAACTTTCAAATATACCCAAAGACCTTTGTGCTAGACTTAGGGCTGATTTTGCAACGATATAATAGTTTTCATTGGCACTTGTTAATTCGGATTTTTGTAAGTCTAAATCGTGCTGTTTTTCTGTATACTCTTTTAACTTTTTGTCATATATATCCTTAGTAATACTACAATCCATTAGTAGGTCGTAGGAATTACTTATTCTTTTTTGTAGTTTGTCGTATGTTTCGTTGATTTGTTTGATTTTCTTTTTATGATATAAAGTTTGGCTGTCGTGGCTTTTCTTTAGGTAAGCCACAATCTTTGTTATCTGCTTGTCAGATAGCTTTATTTGCCCCAATACTCGCTTTATAGGCTTGAGAAGCACCTCTTCTCTAACATATTCCCTTTGGCAGTTTTTCTTGCCGTTTGTGCAACTGTAATAGATATATTTACTTTTTTTTATTTCTGCTGTCATTGAACAGCCACATTTTGCACATTTAAGAAGTCCATTAAAAATAAATTGTTTTTTATTTAGAGTTTTTGTTGGGTTACAGTTTTTTCTAGTTAGTTGGTCTTGAACTTTTAAGAACAAACTTTTTGTTATAAGAGGTTTGTATTTGTGGTCAAAATGTATATCGTATTTTCTAGAATAGGCAACACCATAATAGAAAGGGTTTTTAAGTATTATATGAACCACACTTGTATAAACAGGTTTGCCTTTAGCTGTTGTGATTTTTCTTTCTTTTAATTCTTTAGCTAAGCTAGCACAAGAGCAATTACCAGAAGCGTATCTGTTAAATAATTCAACCACAATATAGCTTCTTTCTTCGTCGTGAGCAATGTCTTTTCTCAGCCCTTTCTTTTCGTTTAATGGGATATTTGTGTAGCCAAAAGGAATTGGTCCTGTCCATTCACCAACTCTTCTTTTCTGTTCAAAGGCTCTTTTTACATTATCGCTGATAGCATCAGAGTAATACTTTGCTAGCCCTAAGCTCATTCCAAATTGAAATTTTTCAACTGCAGACATTTTGGAGTTTATAACTTGTCCATCAGAAACAAAATGAAGTTCTATTTCGTCTACAATAGCTTTCTCATAAAGAGCAGAAACTCTTTTGTCAAAAATGTTTCTAGAAAGTCTATCAACTTTATCAAAACAGATAGCAATTTTTTCTTTGTTCTTTTCTAGATATTCTAAAACATTATCAAATTCATCTCTTTTTGTTTTATAAGCACTTTCATCAAAGCTAAAAGTTTCGGCAATTTTGAAGTCTTTCCTTTTGCAGTAATCTTGGATACGACGAATTTGAGCGGGCAGGGAATTACCAGCGTCTTTTTGTTCTTCTGTTGAAACTCTAGCTAAAATTACTGCTTTCATATTATTTAATTGCTTTCTCAATTATTTTATCAATCTTGTTTCTTTCACTTTCAATTTTATTTTTGATTTCTTCTTGTTTTTCTAATTCTGCCTTGATTTCATCAACGATTTTTTGTTGAGCATTCAAAGAAATATCAATCAATGGAAATTCTTGTATCTGACTTGGAAAGATATTTGTATTATTTCCTAATCCTTTTTTATGTATTTCTACAAGATATTGAAAATACTCTGTTCTGAAATAATAATATGCAAAAAGAGGATTGTAATTTTGCAGTCTTATTCTCATTGTAAAGTCAGCAAAAATACCTTGTAAATCTTCATCATCAATTAAAGCTACTTTTCCGATTGTGCCTTCTCCCGAACGAGCAATTAAGATGTCATTTTTAGAAACTGTTTTATTCTTGTTTTGTTCTGAATATTCTTTGGAAACAAGTTTTGAATCTTCGCTTTCAAATTGCCAATTTTTAATATTTGCCATTGAGATATAATAATAATCTCCATTTTCATCATAATCTTTTGGTGATACTCCTTTCCCTAAAACTATTGGCTCTGAAATAAAATCTTTGATTTTTTTACTAGTGATTTTTTTAAGCTCTTGAATAACAAATATTCCTGCTTCTCTGTGGAATTTCACGCTTTGTCTTATATCTCTATTGTTTCCAAAGGCGAATAAATCAAGATAGTAGTTTTTTATTTTCTTTAATTCTTCAAATTTTTCTAAATCAAACCCAAACTCTCTGGCAAACACGTTATTGATGACTTCTTGTGGGGGTGTGATTTTTATTTTTAGGTCTTTAATTTTCTTTTCAATCGGATCTATTTGAGTAACGATTTGATCTTGTTTTGGTTTTGCGATTAAGGGAATTTTTATTTTTAGTAAATCTTCTTTCTTGTAAGCAGAAATTCCAATACCTCTATAAATATGATTATCAAGAATGGTCTTTAATTTTTTTGTTCTCAAAATATAAAGGACAAATTTATTATTCCAATCGTCATTTACTTTGAAAATATAAAAACCATTTGAAAAGACATATTCAGATAAGTCTTTGTTTTCAAAAAATAACGCTGGAGATTTTGCCAGTCTTAAACTTGAAATAAGAATATTGTCATTTGAAACTTTGTATTTTAATCTTCCAGGGTGATTTTCTGCGTTTACGGGTTGAAATTCCTTTATATCTCCGTCTTCATCTAAATAAGTTTGTCCTGTTGGTATTCCTTTATATTCTTCGTCTTCTTGATAATCAAAAAGAGTATAATCATCACTTAAAATATCTTTAAGAGCAATAAGTTTTTTACCTGAAGAACAAAACAAGTTCCAATCTGATGAAAATAAAAAATTATGATATTTTTCATCATTTCTTAAATAAGAATCTTTACTCAATTTTGCTACTGATATTGTAAAAGTTTTTAATCCCATAATACATCTCTTAAATGATCTAAGGCGGTTTCTTTAACTCCGTCATCTACCAAAACCTTGCCTTTTTCACTCACACGATAAAGTTCATTTGGCATTGGCTTTTCGCCTCTTTTTGTTCTCTTATAGCCGATATTTTCCACTTCTGCCATAAAGATCTTGTAATTGAGTTCTTTGGCAACTTCACCAAAAACCCACCAAGTATTTACAAAACCAAAAATATTTTTGGTGTCATTGTCATATTTACAAAGCTCTTTTAGTTCGTCTTTGTATTTTTTTACAATTTTTTTAGATGAAAGTTTTTGATCATCTTCTTCAAAATAATCTTTTAGCATTTTTGCCAAAATTTCTTTTTCTTCCTTTTCGGTTAAGCCTTTGATTGAAGGCAGTTTTTTGCGGTCTTTTTCGTCAAGATAAACGGCTGACAAGTTTTCACATCTGGTTTTAAGATTGTTCCACTCATTAGAGTATTTACTCCATAGTTTATTCCATTCTTCAATTTCTGTTTTGGTTTTCTTTTGAGCAAAAAGCAAACTCGTTTTTGTGCTGGTAAATGGTTCAAAAGTAAGCTGTGGCAAAGAAACAACCGCTTTGACTTTGAAATATTTGTAAATAAAAAGTCTGATATATTTGTTTTCTGTTGTATCAAAAACACTTTCAGGCAAAACCACACCAAAACGTCCATTTGGTTTAAGGAGTTGATACCACCTTTCTACAAATAAGTTTTCAGAGTTCTTTTTGTCACCAAAAATAAATTCTTTTTTAACATTCTTTTTTGTTTCATTGTCTAAATCAACACTAAAAGGTGGATTGGTAATAATACAATCAAATTGTCCGTTTACTTCTTTATCAAAATAAACTTTATCTTGCTCGTATTGTTTTAGGAAGTTTGGTGCAGTTTCTTTGTCATAGAATTTGAAAGGTAAAAGTCCGTCTTTGACAAAAATATTGGTTGAGCCGTCGCCGTGTAAAATCATATTTACTTTTGTGGCTGTGCCGAGATTGAAATTGATTTCTACACCATAAATAAAATTGGAAGCCCATTTATTTTCTCTATGGTCTGGCATAAACCATTGATGAAATTTATCTTCTACATCTCTCGTTTCGTGTAGCTCGTCTTTAAATCTTCTTTTTATATTTTCAGTAATAAATTTCATATACTCAATAAGGAAAGTCCCGCTACCTGCACTCGGATCAATCAAATAGGGAATTTCCAAATCATTGTTTACTCTATCAATGGCTAATTTATCAAGCTGTAAGCCCCAAAGCAAAAATTTAACGACATTTATATGAGTAAAAAATTGCCCTTTGGTTTGTTTAAAACCTTCTCTGATAATTCCTTCAAAGAAATCTCCTAAAATATCTTTTCCGTTAAAACTATTTTTTCCGTCCACGAAACTGAATCTTTCAAGTTCTGCGACTGTGTATTTTAGTTTGTTAAGCGAAAATTTGTTTTCGTCTATAACAAAAGATTTTTTAAGTTTTGCCTCATCAATAATATTTAATCTTTGTTTTAATGCTCTTCTGTAAAGTTCGTTTATTCTTTCAAAAAGTTGTTCGTTAGATTCAAAACTTTCTCCGTCTTTGAATGAAAAAATTTGAAAATCATATTTTTCGCCCTTTTTCTTTTCTGATTCATCTTGAATTTTGGCAAGAATGATATTTACCAAAGAAGAAAACACATCGTTATCATCAGTTCCACCGCCACCCCAAAGAACATTGTGTAGATTTTTTCTAAGTCCGTCTAATTGCTCGTGAGTAAAACTTGTTTCTAAATCTTTTTTACCATTTTTAATGTATGGCTCTTTTTGTGCTTTTCCGTATCTTTCAGGCAATTCATCAGCAAAATCTCTAATTTTTTTCCAAGAGTCAAAAGAAGTAAACTTTTCATAATCAATCAAAATACATTTGTCTTTGATTTCGCTTTCGTTTAATTCAAAAGTGTAAAGAACAAGATATTTTACATTGTTGCCTTGTCCTTTTTCCTGTGAGGCAAGATTGAAAAGTTGTTTTTCAATTACTTCATCTTTGTCTTTTTCATAATCTTGCGGACTTTTCAGCTCAATATAAAGAAAAGCATCGCCTTTATCATCTCTAACAATAATATCAATTCTTGGCTTATTTACTTTTGGTCTTCCAATATCGTATTGCTTTTCAAGTTCAATATTTTCAGGTTTATAGCCCAATTCATTTACAAGTTTGGCGAGAACAAAGGCTCTGACGATTTCCTCATCGCCTCTAAACTTATCAATTTTCCAACCCCTTATCTTTTCAGAATACTTTACTTTTTTATGTTCAAAACCATAGGTTTCAACAACCTTGATCTTTTGCTTGTCCAAATATTGCTTGACGATTTGATAATTCATTGTTTTGTTTTATTAGCTTCTAAAAATCTACTAAACTCTTTTTGGTCAATCCTAAACTCTTTGCCTAGTTTGTAGGCTTTTAGACGACCAGCTTTTATATAACGATAAATCGTCATAATGTTTACTCTTAGTTTTTCAGCCAATTCTTCGGCTGTGTAAAATTCTTTGTTTCCCATAATTTTTTTGTTTCTAATTACTAATTATTATACTTTACAATAGTTTACAATTCAATTTTTACCTGTGGGTATCTTTTTGTCTAAATTTATAAGGCTTAAACTCTTCAATTTGTTTTTCAATATCTTTGATAAACCCGTGCGGATTTGGTTCTTCTTTATAGCTGTTTATTTTAGCTATGTCTTTGCTGATGTTTCGCCAAGAACAAGATTTGGATATAAGGGCTACATTTTTTCTTAGTTCTCTAATCCCTTTTTCTTTGCAAAGTATTTCTAGCCCTGTTAAATAGATAATTTGTTTGGCTTTTTGTTTTCTATTATTCTTGATTGCTCTTTGCATTATTCGTAGCGGGCTGTTTGTCATATCAAAAACAAATAGGTTTTCGTTTACTATCATTGTTTGCCAATAATCTTTTATGACTTTTTGAAAAAGCTCTTTCTTAAAAATGTCTTGGAATGTTGGGTTTTTAGCATAACCTAATTTTTCTAAAACATTATTCATTTTTCTTTTCTTGCTAAGCCTGACTTCTAGTCTAAGGATTTCAGGGATTTTCTTAGAAGGTTTTAAGTTATCAAACAAACTAGATTGTCTGGTTGTTTGGTCTTTGTCTATTGCTCTGGCTGGGGGTAATCCTAAATCGTATTTTTTGTCGTATATAACAAACGAATGAGAGACAGAGTAGTATTGCAGAGCAGAACCATCGTTTCTGAATTTGGTTTCTGTAAAATCCATTTTTCCGTTGAGTTTTATCTTTGACAGTTCTGTAAGGGCAAAAGAAGAGGTGTAGCCGTTTTCAAGAGATATGTTTTTGGATGGATGAAAGGACGATACGTCAGCTTTCTTAATAAAGTTTTTTGTTGTCCAAACTCCCATTTCTTCTAATCTTAAAACCAAAGTTTCAACAATTTTTTCAAAATCTTCTTCTTTTAGTTCACTAACATTTTCTGTGAAAAGTATTTTAGGGGCAGAGAACTCAAGTTTTAGGACGTGTTCTCGTCCTCTTTTCATTAAAGTCAATCTGGGTTTATAAACTCCATTTTCTTTGTCTTGTTTTGTTGGATTATTGTAGAACATTCTAAAACTTCTTAAATTTTCAAAGTTTTCTTTAGTTGTTTTGAACTTGCCATAGTCCTGCACAATAAATCTTCTCCCTTTTAACTCTAAAATTATGGTATCAATCATTGTTTTCTTCGTTTAACTTGTAAAGTTCAGGGTTGTTTTTACTATCTATCTCAAAAAGCAGGGCAAAGAAGCCGACCAGATTTTTATCTGCTTCATTTTCAATCTCTTCTTTGTTTGTTTCTTTTTCTTCAGACATAAAAAATTCCCGACTTATGATGTCAGGATATATGAATGAAGGTTTATAGGTATGGTTTGAAGATGGGTTTATTCTGGCTTCAATATGGTGTGAATCTGTTTTTTTATTCTACAATAATCCTATAACCAAAACCCTTTATATTTTTGAAAATATCTGGATTCTTGGCGTTCTTTTTGGGAAGTATTTTTAAAAT
>CAZPYD010000003.1:0-21016 GCA_964590835.1 uncultured Candidatus Saccharibacteria bacterium
CCTTTATCGGATATTGTCAAATCAAGTTCTTTTCCGATAATTCCCGACAAATCAGGCGACATATCTCCCTGGGGGCCTGAAACCGAAATCTCTGCTGAATTAAATCCCATACCAAAAATTAATGAATGAAATGAATATAATTTTTGAGTACGCAGTTTTTTTATTGCTTTTTGTCAGGCAATAAAAAAACTGCGCAACAATAATTTAAAAACTTATATCCTTCTAATATTTACCCCAATATTACTCAATCTTTCTTCTATTTTTTCATACCCTCTGTCTATTGTGTTTTCTGTATTGTTTATAACCGACTCACCTTCTGCTATCATGCCGGCTATTAAAAATGCCAGACCAGCTCTTAAATCAGGACTTTCCATTTCTCTCCCCCTCAAATTTGTTGGTCCGGTAATTATTGCCCTATGCGGATCACAAAGCACCACATTAGCCCCCATCCTTTTCAAATCATTTAAATAACTCAAGCGCCCTTCAAAAACAGTCTCAAAAACCAAGCTCTTGCCTGCGGCTTGAGTAAGTAAAATGGAAAAAGGAGCCTGCAAATCTGTCGAAAATCCAGGATACTCTCTCGTTTTTATATCAAGCGCTTTTAATTTGGCTGATGCCTTTATACAAACATCTTTTTTATCAAAAATAACCTTAACTCCCGCTTCCTCAAAAGCTTTCCACACAGCCCCCATATGAGAAATATCACAATTTTTAATTCTTAAATTTTTACCACACAAAGCACCCATCACCGCAAAACTACCTGCCTCTATTCTGTCAGGAGGAACCTTAAAATCACCATTTTTTAAAAGCCTTCCACTCCTTCCTTTTATTATAATCGTATGAGTTCCAGCTCCACTAATATTAGCCCCGGCAGAATTTAAAAATTCAGCCAAAGCCACTATCTCCGGCTCACAAGCACAATTATAAAGCTTTGTTGTGCCTTTGGCCAGCACTGCCGTCATCATAATTGTTTCCGTAGCTGTGACACTAGGCAATTTAAAAAATATTTCGGCGCCAGTTAGCTTGTCAGCCTCAAGCACATAAGTAGTTTTTAATTCTTTTAGCTTAGCCCCCATTTTTATAAATGCATCCAAAAAAACATCAATTGGCCTTTTACCAATCACACAGCCACCCGGATGGGAAAAAGTTACCTTTCCTTCTCTTGCCAGCACAGGTCCAACCAAAACAACAGAAGCTCGAAACAATCTTGCAACATCAGTATCAAAATCAGTTTTCAAATTTTTAGGAGTTTTAAAAGAAAAAGATTTTTTGCCGACACGATCCACCTCTACTCCCAGAGAATCTAGTAAGTCATTCATCTTAAATACGTCTTCTATAAGGGGCATGTTGCGCAACAAAACGTCTCCACCAAAAAGCGCTGATGCTGCTTGTGCTTTTAAAGCAAAATTTTTAGCTCCCATAACAGCTATTTCTCCTTCCAAAACTTTTTTACCCGAAAATCCTTTTACAATTAGTGACATCACTTTAATCCTAGACTTTTTGCTTATTTTTTGCAAATATATAATTAAAGGAAAAAAATATAAAAATATGACAATAAAAAAAAGAAAAATAATTTTATATAGTTGCATCTTTGTTTTTTTACTAGTGTCTGCTTTGATACTATTTTACAGCCAAGGATATAGTCTGGATAAAAATTTTAGCATATCTCAAAAAGGAGGTGTGTATGTTGGTATTCCTCTCACGGATTCAGAAATTTTTATAAACAACAAAAAAGAAAAAACATCCGGCATACTTAACAAGGGTCTTTTTATGGCCAACCTTAAAACCGGAGAACACTCTGTTTTGGTGGCCAAAGATGGTTATTGGCCGTGGGCAAAAAATCTAGAAGTGAGCAAAGGGTTAGTATCAGAAGCAAAAGCTGTCTTGATCCCAGAAAATCCCGAAGGTAATACTTTGTTAAAGGGTAAATTTTCAAAAATTTGGGCATCAAACCCAAATGACCTACTTATACTAAAAGAAGAGACAAATAATAATCCTCAACTAATTTTTTATATTCCTGAAAAAGATACTTTCTTAACAGCAGAATCGATTTTCACCAAAAACTTACTTACTTTCAATGGCAACTTATCTAATATTACCCAAGAAAAAGATTCTATTATTTTTAAAAGTAGCAAAGGAAACATAAAGGTAGATTTTAATTTTTCAAAAGAAACAGTAAGTGCTTCTTATCTTACTGAACCTCTACAAAAAATAAGTGCCTACGAAAAACTTGATAGGAAAAAAGATATCAAAATATGGTGGAATCCAATAGCCGGCGAAGTTTTTGCAGACTGGATTAACGAAGAAGAAAAAGCTCCTTATTACATTTGTAGCCAAGAACCTTGCGAACTACCTGTTAAGGTTTTTCAAAGCCGACTTACTATCAAAAACATTGAGTTTTTCCCTGGCAGAAAAGATGTCATAATAATGGCAGTTGGTAACGGAGTATATGCAATCGAAATAGATGGAAGAAGCGGCCGGTTAGCTTACCCTATTTACAAAGGAAAAGAACCAACCTTCGAGCTCTTATCAGGAGAAAAAAACATCTATGTATTAGACGATGGTTCACTAATAAAAATTTCTCTAGAAAAATAAAAATAAGTAAACAGTTACCAGTTATCAGTAAACAGATAAAAAGAAAAATAATTAAATATCTGAATACTAGAAACTGAGTACTGAAAACTAAAATTATGAAACTCTTAAGAGTATCCCCTATCACCAAAGGAATATCCAGGGATCTTTTTTACTTTTCTTCAAAAGATATTAAACCTGGAGCAATTGTTTCTATTCCTATAAGAAAAAAGGAGGCTATTGCTGCTGTTATTTCTGTAAAAAACGCCAGAGACCTTAAATCAGAATTGCGCCATTCAAAATATGCTTTAAAAAAAATCTCAAAAGTCCTTGAGCCTAATTCTTTTTTTAATGAAGAATTTTTAAAAGCCACTCAAAAAATAGCCAAATATTATTTAACCGGGACGGGAGCAATTATTAACGAGCTTTGCCCTAAAGCAATCTTAGAAAAACCCCCAAAGATTGAAACCTACCTACCGGTAAGCAAAGACGGACTTCAATCATTAGAAAAACAAGTGGATCCCCTAGAGCAAAAACAAACAATAGTCCTCCAAGAAAAAAAGGAAGAACGAATCAAATACTACAAAAATCTTATACGCTCCGAATTTGCCAAAAACCAAAGCATTTTTATTTGTCTACCATCAATGGGAGAAGTTGAACGATTTGAACAAGATCTCCAAAAAGGGATAGAAAAATTTACCTTTTCTTTTCATAGCAAAATGGGCAAAAAAGATCTGCGAGAAAAATGGAAAAAAGTAACCGAAGAAAAACATCCTGTTCTTATTATATCCACCGGATTATTTTTATCTATAAACAGACCCGATATAAAAACTTTTATTTTAGAAAACGAGGGCTCACCTTTTTACAAACTTCGAAATCGTCCTTTTTTAAAAATAAAAAAGATTATAAAAATTTTGGCAGCACAAACAAATAGTTCTTTAATCTTGGCAGGACAAGTAGTATCAACCGAAACTTACACTAAAAAAGAAATAGGCAAATTTAGTTCTGCAATACCAACACAACCTAAAGTGATCTCTACCGCAAAACAAATCCTTGTGGAAATGAAGAAAAATAAAGGGCCTATTAGCAACGAACTAAAAGAAATGCTAGAGGCGGCATACAAAAACAACGAAAGATCCATACTTTTTATAAACAGGCGCGGATATCAGCCGTCTACCATCTGCAACGACTGCGGGCGAATTCTCAAATGCCCTCACTGCGACTCCCCTCTTGTTTTACATAAAGACTCCAAAAGAAAATTTATTTGCCACAAATGCGTCTCTCAAATAAAGGCCGGTAACAATTGTCCTTATTGTAAAGGATATAACCTAAAAACATTAGGCTACGGTATACAAAAAATAAGCGAAGAAATATCACGCCTATTTCCTGATTTTAAAATCTTACGACTTGATAGTGACGCTGCAAAAACCAAAAAACAAGCGCAAGAAATAATAAAAGAATTTAGAGAAAACACAGGCAGTGTGCTTATTACAACAGAACTTCTTTTTTCATATCTCGAAGAAGAAGTTGAAAGAATCGGCGTTTTGTCGATAGACAATCTTTTTAATTTGCCTGACTTTAGAATAAACGAGAGAGTTTTTCGCACACTTTTAAAACTAAAAACAAAAACAACCAAAACTTTTTTAATACAAAGCCGCCTAACCGAACACCCTATTTTTAAAAATGTTTTAGATGGAGATATAAAAGGATTTTATGAATCTGAAATGGAATTTAGAAAAGCGCTTGGCTACCCGCCTTTTAAAACACTTATCAAAATAATTCGCGAAGGCAAAAATAAAGAACAAATCGAAAAAGAAGTAGAAATACTCGAAAAAAGTTTGGCGCCATACAACCCGGCTAGCTTCTGCCCTTTCACTCCAAGAATAAAAAACCTTTATCGTTCATATATACTCTTAAAACTAAAACCAGGCTGGCCAGCTAAACATAAAGAGCTACACCAAACACTAGCCTCTCTGCCCCCCCAATGGAAAATAGACATAGACCCAGAAAGTTTGTTATAAATTTGACAAACCTCCTCTTAAAGAATATAATAAAATACAGAAAATAACTTATGTGGGTTTACAACACCCTAGAAATGTAAATTGAAAACCAATCAATAAGGAGATTATCGTGAAGAATTCAACAACTTTAAGGAACTTAATCGGAGGATTTCTGGGAGGATTCACTGGAATCCAGGCTTCATGGCTTATCAACCCTGAAATCGTTTCTCTCATTGTTGGCACCGTCCTCGGTACAATTATCGGATGGTACAACAAAGAAATCATCAACCTGTTCAAAAAGGCACACAAAATGGCCAAAGGGAAAGCAAGTGGCCTCGTCACCAACAAGACCGATTGTTTTGTCGCCTGGACCCGCCGCAATCTCTCAACTACCCCAGCAAATCTCTTCCTAAGAGCAACTACCATAGTGGTTAAAGGAAATCATGTGGTGGTTAAGGTATTTAACCTTACCATTAATGCGCTCGTTAAGACCGCCAATAACACATTCTCTGCACCAAGACGTTTCAGACAGTGGCTGGCAAAACATCCAATAAACAAAGCTACGGTTATCGAGGCAACAACAACCTTGTTGTTTATTCCAGGAATCACCACTCTAATATTTTTCATTTGCCAGGACTTCGGAGTCAAAAAAGAAAATATTGTAGGGATTACCATTTTCAGTCTGATACTCGCAGCATGCGGAGCATTCTCTTATTTGCTCCGAAGTGATTTCAACAAAAACTACAAGCTGTCTTCCTTAAGCAAGTTTTATCGAAATTGGGAGATAATAAGCCAATATGGTCCAATTGGTTTCTTTTTTTACACCCTTGGAATGCTGATCCGGTACACCATAGGGCTTACTATATTCTCCATAATCGCCATCCCTTGGTTTTTAACCATTGCAACAATCGGTTTTTTAGGAGTATATCCGTTAATTTTTATCGTTTTTGTTGCGCATGGCTTTTACCACCTCGCCAGCCGAACCGACCACTCGTTCTGCTTAGGGGTTACCTTGGCTGTTACCATTATCTCATGGTTCATTTACCATGAAAATTTCGCCGACCCTCGGGTTCTGTGGTCAATATCACTTGGAACTGGAATTATTTCCGGTGCAATTACCGAAATTACTTGCCGGTTTATACTTCCTCTCTTCAATACCAAAATAGGCCACAAACTTACCAGCACTGATAAATGTCATGATCTCATATTCAATACTTTTAATGAAGGATCTCTCGGCTACCTCGATCTGGTAGTGTTCAAATTTGGTGGGTCTTGGTTTAGACAAAACCACCCCGCCCGCATACTCCGTGCAGTCTGCTTCAGTACACCGGTTGCACAACCAGTAAGAATCTTTGATTCCCAAGATTCCAAATAGAAACGAACTTCCAAATCAAAATACCCGCAGCGGACTCTGTCCCTACGGGTATTTTTTATTCTAACTAAGTTGCCCTAATTTTTTCTCTCCTCAAAATCTTCTTCTTTCTTTTCGGTTATTCTCTTAAAGATTAAATAAACAATAGCCACCACAAAAGCAATCGGGATTAAATAAGAAACTATAAATTCGAATATTTCCATATTAACTAAGTTTTACGGCTGTGCCATAGGCCAATATTTCAGATGCTCCCTTCATAATCACAGAAGACTCTAATCGCATAACTATTATTGCATCGGCGCCCATTTTTTCAGCATCTTCGATCATTCTCTGCATTGCCTGTTCGCGGGCATCTGCTTGTAGTTTTGTATAACCCACAATCTCTCCTCCAACCAGATTTTTAAGTCCGGCAAAAATATCCCGGCCAACATTTCGTGCTCGTACAGTGCTCCCACGTGCAACACCTAATATTTCTACTATTTGTTTATTCAGAACTTGCTCACCTGTTGTAACAATCATGATATTTTTTATTTATTGAATAATATTACTTATCATTATATCAATTGTCTCAAAAATTTAAACACTTATTTATTTGTTCATTTAATGTTTACCAATATCCGAAGTTTGCTGGAGCGGAGCGGAAGAAAATTTAGATGGAGGCTCTCGAAAGAGCCGTAACCGGATATCGCGTTGTTAGCTGAAATATAACGTTTGCGTATATCTGATGTTTTGTGTAGCGTAGCGGAGCAAAATATGGGTGGAGGCTTTTGTATAAAAGCCGTAACCAGATATACGCTGTTAGCTGATGTAAATAAATTCGCGAGCGATAGCGAGCATTATTCGGGCAAAATTATTTTATGAATCAATTTTAGGCAGTCTAGTGTCTTCTTTACAAATTTCCTTGTATCTTTGTAGAAATACTGACGGATTATCTCTTGCCTCAACAATTCGTTCTCTAAAACTTTCTATACCATCGTTTTGTAAAACAGTAGCAACAATTTCATTACCGACGACATAAAAATGTCCCATATTTTTAAATTCCTCGTCTTTATACTTTTCTAATCTATCACGATTATCCTCTGATAAGAAAGAGTTAAAAGAATCGAAAGATCGTTTTGTGTATTCTGTGAAATTCCGTCCTTGATTAATATGGTGTTTTTCTAACGATTGATTGCTAATCAAAACGGCTAATCCCTCGTCTACTGTTTTAAAAACAACTTGGTCTTTCAGAGATTGATCGGACACTTCATTTTGTTCCGAATCCGACCATTTTGATTTTTCTGCCATCCAATGATGAAAAACTTCATGTGTTACACCTTCTTTAACTTTTTCAATTGGATTTTGTTCAAACAATAATCGTCCCAAATCTACGGTTATAGAACCGCCATCAATACAAAAATCAGCCTTTTCGTTCATAGTAAAAGTAACTTTAGCTTTATCGGAAGACCAGTCTGGTAAAAATTTACTTAGTGTTTTAGCTGTTTCTTTTTTTATTTCATCAATCTTATTTTCCAATTCTCTCTTAATTTCTATAACCTTTTTTTGCCCGTCTCTTGCTTTATCCACTTGAAATTGCCAAATAGTTTCAGGTTGAGGGTCTTTAATTAAGCCGTCCTCTACCGCTTTTGCGATTCTATCTTTGTTTTGTTTCAAGTTATCCTTATTTTCCTCAAGCCATTTTTCCTTATCTTCTAACGAATGAAGTTTTTCATCATAAAAAGTACGCACTACATCATCATCACAAAAATCGAAAGATAAGGCATCTATATTAATTTGCCCTTCCTTTTGTGATTTTGATTTTTCAATATTATTAGGTATTTCTGGATTCATAAAATAATTTTGCCCGAATAATTTTTCTGCGATAGCAGAAAAGAATTTATTTATTTCAGCTAACGTTCCTGTGTAACTGAAGTTTTTGAAATTCCTATTTAATATTTATATTCATTTCAAAAATTTGGACGGAGAGAATTAAATTATAATTTATTTTTCTGTTTTTTTAAAGACAACATGATCCCATTCATTGTTTCCATATCGTTCTCCCATTCTTACAGAAATTTTCATGCCTTTATCCATTAAATTCCATGTTGGGATATCTTCTGCTTTTAAATACCTAGTTACTTTTTCAATTATTATTTTATCTCCCCACGGTGTTAAATACATATCACCAACTTTATATATGTCGAGCTGATTACAACTACGAACACTAGAACATGAACCATGCTTTAATTGTTTTTCAATATCTTTCCACTCACGTTCAGGAAAAGGCATGATTTGATATTTAGACATAATAGAAGAAAAATAAATTATAATTTAATTCTCGTAGTCAGTTACACAGTGTTATATGAAGTATCGTAACGGATGTGCAGATATTTCATATAACTCGTTTTTATACTGATTTTTTATTTTTTAATATATAAAAATTGTATGTTATGCAAACTTATGATATGTTAAATCTACAAACAACCTTACTTAAAATATATCATTTGTTACCAAACCATGCAATCAACTCTAGAAAAAACCAAAAATATACTAAGATTAAGAAACTATAGTTCTAAAACAATAGGTGCTTATCTTTTTTACATAAAAGAATATCTAAATTTTGCTAAAACGAAAAAAATTAAAGAAAAAAATAAAGCAATTGAAACCTTTCTTTTAAAAAAACAAGCTGCGGGCAAATCACCGCAAACAATAAACCTAACTCTTAACGCAATAAAATTTTTATACCGCGAAACTCTCAACTCCCCTACTAAAATTAATTTTAAGTGCGCAAAAAGAAGCAAAAAACTACCTATTGTTTTATCAAGAAAAGAAATAGAAAAAATTATTACTTCTATTCAAAATTCAAAACACAAGCTTGCATTATCATTGGGTTATGCTGCCGGACTACGTGTCAGTGAAATTACAAATTTAAAAGTAAGCGATATTGATCTGGAAGAAAAAACAATCCATATCAAAAATGCAAAGGGTAAAAAAGATAGAATAACCATTTTCCCTGAAAAACTTAAAACCGATATTCAAAACTTAATAGCAGGCAAAAATAATAATGACATTTTATTTGAGAGTAACCGTGGTGGCAGACTAACTACCACAACTCTGCAAAAAGTTTTTCGCAATACAATTAAAAATGCAAAAATTAAAAAAAATGCTACTTTTCACTCTTTAAGACATAGTTTTGCCACTCATTTACTTGAAAACGGCGTTGATGTAAGATATGTGCAAGAGCTACTGGGCCATCAAAACATAAGAACAACTCAGATTTATACGCAAGTAACCAACCCAAACTTAAAAAAAATAAAAAGCCCATTAGATGATTTATAACCATGAAAAACAATAAAATAAAAATTTATCAGCGAGATGAAGACGATGAAGTTTTGAGAGAAAAATCAAAGGAAATCCCTGTTGATGAAATCACGTCTAAGAAATTCCAAAACATCATTAAAAAGATGGAACAAGTCATTGCAGAAATTGACGAGGCTTTGGCTGTGGCTGCCCCACAAATTGGTGAAAACTGGCGCATAACTGTAATATCTGAATGGGCGCTAAACCCTGCAAGCAACAAAAAAGAAGAAGAATTCAAAAACATGGTTTTCATAAATCCTAAAATTTTAAAAACCTCCAAAGACAAAAAGTTTTATCCTGAAGGCTGCCTTAGCGCTCCCGATATGTTTGGCGAAGTGGAAAGAGCTGAAAAAATAAAAGTAGAAGCTTATAACGAAAAAGGTGAAAAATTTACTCGCGGTGCCTCTGGCCTGCTAGCACAAACCATCCAACATGAAATAGACCACATGGACGGCATACTCTTTGTAGATAAAGCAAAAAACCTATCAAAAAATTAATTACGTAATTAATTACGTAATTAATTACGTAATTAAAATATTTACCAAAAATAATAATTTCTATTAAAAATCAAACAGTACCTATCAGTGGCGATCGCCACTGATAGGTACTGTTTGAATATTACAAACTAAATTTCTTTTTTAAAAAATCTTCGTTATCTATCTCTTTAACTAAAAAATAATTTACAAATCTTCTCACCTTTAAGCTTTCGCAAATAAAATCTATTTCATCTCTACACTCATAAGGGGCAATATAGGCGCTCTTTTGTAATGCATGGAAACCCATATCCTGCAACTTAAAAGTTACGGCATCTCTAGCTCTTTTATGAACTTCGGGGATATCAAAAATAACAAGACGCCATAGTTTATCCCACTTTTTAGGAATAGAAATTTTTAAATCAATAAAGTTGTATTTTAAAACTCGCTTTTTGCCTTTTTCGGTTATTTTTATAATTTCATTTCCATTTTTGTCATAAGAAATCTTAACTAATTTTTGTTTTTCCAAATTGTTAAGAGACCGTTTTAAACGACGCTTATCTTTTGCATCTTGTGTTTCAAACAATTTGGCCACCTGAGCAAAGTTGGGCGCAACAAAACAAACAGCAATAAAACCACCCAAAGCTATTCCTTTTAGAATATCTTTTGCGAGTTCACCTTTTGAATATTTATCTTTCATCATTAAACAAATGATAACATGAACAAAATATAAATGTTACCTATTTGTGGCGATAGCGTGGAATAGGTAACAATTTACTTTATTAAATAGTTATACTATTCTACAAATATATACCGATTTACAAATATAAACCAATCTATAGATATATAGTTATACTATCTAATAAATTTACACTATCCTACAAATCAAACATGACTAAAAACAATAAAAAACCTAAAATAGTTTTCTTTGGAACGCCAATGTTTTCGGTAAAGATTCTAGAAGCGATGAAAAAGGCAAACTTAATGCCAGCACTTGTTATTACTGCACCAGATAAACCAAAAGGAAGAAAAATGGAGCTGACCCCCTCCCCTGTTAAAAAATGGGCAGGAAAAAATAAAATTCCAATTCAATACGATTATTCTAATTTAGAAAATTTTGACGCAGATTTATTTGTGGTCGCCTCCTTTGGTAGGATTCTGCCCAAAGAAATATTGGAACTTCCTAAACACAAAACAATCAATGTTCACCCTTCTCTTTTACCAAAATTACGAGGCGCCTCCCCTATTCAATCAGCAATTCTTTTTGGTGAAAAAGAAACTGGCACAACTATTATGCTAATGAATGAAAAAATGGACGAAGGACCAATCTTAAAAATGTCAAAACTCAAACCTTGCCTACCGGCAGATAGGTGTCAAATGTCAAAAATTTCTTTTCTTGAATTAGAAAAGAAATTAGCAGAATTGAGTGGTAAATTATTAGTAGAAACTATCCCAAAATGGTTAACAGGCAAAATTAAACCCATTCCGCAAGACCACAACAAAGCAACCTACACTAAGCTTTTTACCAAAAAAGATGGGGAGATAGACTGGAGCAAATCAGACAAAGAAATTGAAAGACAAATTCGAGCTCTTACTCCGTGGCCCGGTACCTATACTTTTTGGAATAACAAAAGAATAATCATAACCAAAGCCTCCTTAGACAAGAATGACCTGCCTGTAGGCAAGGCAGGCGCACTCATAATCGAACGCGTCAAACCTGAAGGTAAAAACGAAATGGATTTTAAAACCTTTCTCAAAAACAATCCTGGTTTTTCAGAGTATATCCAAAAACATGCTCTGTTAAAAAAGCTCAAATAAAGACATAAAGACAGCTCCTGCAAAATCTAAAACAGAAGTAGGTTCGTTTGTTTTTGGTTCATATAGCGTTGGTTCTTCTCTTGGTGTTGGCTCCATAAAATAATCAGGGTTTTCACTTCTTGGTTTACAACCAAAGATAGGACAACCCTTTTCATCAACATTAGTTTTTATAAATTCTTGCGAACCACCCGGACAAAAATCTGTGCCTGGGATATCACACAAAATTTCTCTAGTGACAGGCGGGAGTGGCATAATCGGCATTGGAATTGGCTCTATACCTATTTGTTGCTCGTTAGCACATCTTTTATGCTCATAATCATCAACTTTTCCATCGTTATTGTAATCACATTTATTCTCAAATCGATCTATTGATGAAGTTGGATTGTCTACTGGATAAACAATAGATTCTGGATTCCATTTTGATGGTGAAGTAGTCGGCCCTTCATGCCATTGTTCGCGATATGTTTCTCGATATCGCATTTCTTGTTCTTCGTATTCTTTTTTAAATCCATCTTCATACTCTGTTCTATATTGCTCCTCAAATTCATCCCCATGCTCTCTAAAAGACTTATAATCATCAATAAATGGCTTAAATCCTTCATCTTGGTAATGACCAGAAGAATCTGATGGCATCATATGAGTCGGTAGATCTCTATACTCAAAATCTTCTCCTCGACTACGTTCGGGATAATCTAGCATCTCATCCATCATAAACTCAAACTGTCTAAAATCCTCCATTCTTCTTTCAATATCTTCTTCATGTCTAAAGCCTTTATCTGCTCCAAACTTCATACACTCTTCAAAATGATTTGGTTGACTACAATAAGAATCACATTCTCTTGGACCCATACAACCACCAGGACCAGTCATATCTCCACCCTCTAGCTTCCTTATAATTTCCATTTCTCTTTCCATTCTCTCTATTTCTTCGGGTGGCATCAAACCATGTTTTTTACCAAAATTAAAACATTCTTCTCCGTGTTCGGGATTGTTGCAATAAGCATCACATTCTTCCCTACCACGACAACCACCAGGTCCCCCCATCTTATCAATCTCCATCATCTTTTTCATCATCTCTATTTCTTCTGGCGGGAAAAGATCGTTTTCAATAGCAAACTGCATACACTCTTCTTGGTGTTCTAATTGGCTACAATAATCATCGCACTCAAAATGTCCGTGACAACCACCAGGTCCACCTACTTCCATTATCTTCTTAAACTTTTCTTGCTCATGCTCTGAAATTAAACCGTGTTCTATTGCATAACTAAAGCATACTTCTTCATTTTTAGGTTGTTCACAGAAATTTTCACACTCATCCATTGCACTACAACCACCTGGTCCGCCCATTTTTTCTATAAGCCTTTCCGCTTTGTCTTCGTCAATCTGTGGACCACCAGGCCCTTCAGGTCCTCTTGGTTCAAATTCATGCCTCTCTCTCCTTATTCGCTCTCCTTCTATTAGAAAATCTGCCTCTTCTTGAGTTAATCTCCCTTCATCTACTGAAAATTGTATACAAGTTTCCGTATTATCCGGATTAGAACAAAAAGTATCACACTCTTCATGATTGCCACATCCGCCAGGTCCAGTCTTTTGTGACCACTCTCTTATTTTATTCGCCTCTTCTTGAGTCATAAATCCATCTTTTACAGCAAAATCTAAACATTCATCCATATGCTCCGGGCCATCACAATAATCATCACATTCTTCTCGATTACTACATCCGCCTGGGCCACCCTCTTCAGGAATCGCGGGGGTTGATTTCTCTTCTTTTACCAAACCTTTTGATTTTGCCCAATCAAAACAAATTTCGTGATTTGTAGAGTCATCACAAAAAACTTTACATTCTTCCATAGAACCACAATTCCCTAACTCTGAAATTGGGAATTGTATATCAAAGAGATTAATTTGAGCAACAGCAACAGAAGCAACAAAAAATATTCCTAGAATTAAATATGTTTTTAAAATATTTTTCATAATTTTAGTTAATCTTATTTAAACGGATTAGTATAACCTGTCTCAAAAGTATCAACAGATTCTTGTTTGAAAGGATTTACGGCTTGCTCATCCTCAGAAAAAGGATTAGCTGCCTTTTGAACTTCTTCAAGGGCTTTTGCCGCTTCCTCTCCTCTTGCTGCTTCTTGTTCTGCCAATAATATTTTTTGTCCTTTATCTTTTCCTATTTCAAGACCATAAAAATAGCCAACAGCTAAACCTACAACCAAGGCAACTATTGGCAAAAAAATTAGAGAACCTTTTTGTGAATCCATAGATTTTATTAAAATAAACTATAATAACTTAATTATAGCCTATTTTAGTTTAAAAAATAAAAAATTATCCACAAATTTAGTAACTACCTTCCTAAAATATTTAAATTATGTTCAATAGCAAATTCAGTCAACACCCCCTGTGATACAGCAATTCTCACAACTTCATCCATAACAATTATCACAAAAGGAACCAAGGCTAAAATAATGAGTGTCCCCAAAACTTTATCCGCCCTTTTCCAATCTTTTTTCCAAATTTCATACAAAAGAAGAACAGAATACAGACTAATAGAAAAAGGGACAATTAAACTTATCAAGAAAATAACACCCCAAAAAAGATAAGAAAGACCAAGTAATACACCGGAATTTACTATTGTATAAAAAATAAATTTAAGCGCCAACCAAATATTACCAACATAAAAAACTGCAAAATATAAAAAGAAAAGCAAATAAAAAATTGCCAAAAATGATTGCCAAATTGGACTTGGTGTAAAATAAAACTTAAAAACTTTCTTTAAATAATTTTTTTTCATATTTAAAATATTTATCTACTAAAAAGACCTGTTAAAATTGCTTCATCCAATATGTGCCCTTCTATTTCTTTTTCTATTTTTTCTTTCTCTATATCACCAGAAATATCCAGTATCCTATCTAAAGCATATAATTTAAACATATAACGATGCTTATCAGCTCCTTCCGGCGGACAACACCCCCCATAATTTTTATTTCCAAAACCATTAATTCCTTGGCTTGCGCCGTCAGGTACACTCCCTTCTTTTATTTCTCTTGTCTCCGCAGAAATATTCCACAAAATCCAATGATCAAAAGTCCCACCGGCAGTGGCATCCGGATCATCTATAAACAAAACAAAACTTTTTACCCCTTCTAAAACATCGTCAATAACCAAAGGTGGATTAATATTTTCACCTTCACAGGTATATTTTGAAGGAATATCTCCATTATGTTCAAAAGCAATACTTGTTAATTTCATAATCAAATTTTATCAAACCATTAAATAAAAAACACTGAAACCAAAGTCAAAATACCAAAACCAATCACAAATAAACCAAAATTAATTTTCCTTGAAATTTTTATAAGAAAATCAATTGTTAAAATCCCGACAATAAAAGCTGTTAAAAGAGCCACCAAGGAAGTTATATCAAAAACCATACCATCATTTACAATATTTAAAATTATATTACCCCCCAAAACAACTGGCAAGCTCATCAAGAAACTCAACTTGAGTGCATCTGTGTCTTGTATTTTTCTAAAAAGAAGACTTGCAACCGTCAATCCAGAACGAGAAAAACCAGGTAACACAGCAATACCCTGAAAAACTCCAGTGATCATCGCATCTTTGTTGTTAATATCTCTCTTAGTTCTCAGATTATTGTTGGGTTTTTTAAGCTGTGTGATACCAGTAATAATAAGAAATAAACCAATAAAAGCAACCACGCCCCCCGCAGCTAAACTGTTATAAGTTTTATAAAATAAAAAATTAACAGGCAAACCGACAACCCCGGTTACAATAGTAGAAATAATCAAAAAATTAAAAACTTTTTTATTTTTTCTTTTTAAAATAAAAACAACATCACGCCAAAAATAAACCAACGCTGATAAAAAAGTACCAATATGTAAAAAAAGAGCCATAGAAACAGAAGTACTTAAATCGCTTCCAAAAAATCGTAGTCCTATTAAGGTCAAAACACCAGAAGAGCTGACCGGGAGCCATTCTGTTACACCTTGAACAATGCCTAAAATAATTCCTTCTAACATTTTTATATAATAACAAAAAATATGCTAAAATATAAGACACGAAACAAAGGTCGTTTTTCTTAATTTAATTATCTCAAGATGCTAGACAACAACACTTATAATCTTCTTCTTCAACTTACAGAAGAAAACAAATGTTTATGGAGGATTAAAAATAATTACCTAGCTGATTCCACCCCCTGTGACGAATGTAAAGAATTTTGGCAAAAACTAGAAAAAGAAAAAGAAGGATGCATTAAAAAACTTACCGAACTAGTCAAAAAACAACTAGGATAATAACAAAAAACCCCCTTAAAGGGGTTTTTTGTTTGAAAGTTTATTTTGGTTTCTTTTTGGTTTCTTTTTTAATTACTCTCCAATGATATAAATATAACGGCAAACCAACAATAATTAAAGAAAGATTTATTGAAGCATCTCTGTGCCTCCTGCTTGTTATTGGATCTACTTTATCTGCTTCTTCTTTCCATTGATTATAATTTTCAATCATGTTTTTAATTTGAGCTTTTTCTTCGACTGAAAGTTCTTCTCCATCTTCTGTTGAAACTTTTTCAAGTCTTTCTATGGCACCATAATCAATTCGAGGCTGTTTGTAATATATCCTCTGCTCTTCTTCAGCTTTTGTAAAAACAAAAGCTTTTAAGCCCATATCCAAAAATCTAACTGCGCCAATGGTTAAAAGCACCAAACCAAGCAATGCAAACAAATAAAGATAAATTGTTCTAATAATAGAATTTTCCTTCATATTTTATTAACAATTAGCGTATAGCAATTAGCAATTAGTCAATATTCTTAAACCCTAAATGCTAAAACCTAAACGCTAAACCCTTAATTTAATAATTTCGACCCTTTCAATTACATCATCCACCATCTTATCAATATCAAATTCTAATTCCGCTCTCTCTATTACTTCCAACTTAGTCTTTGTTGCTGGATGTTTAGGCATAAACACTTGGCAGCAATCTTGATCATGGAGAATAGATATTTCGTAAGTGCCTATACGTTTTGAAATATCAATAATCTCTTCTTTGTTCATCCCTATAAGCGGTCTTAATATTGGAATTGAGGCAACATTGTTTACAACAGATATGTTTTCGATTGTTTGAGAGGCCACCTGACCCAAACTCTCCCCTGTCACCATTGCCTTGGCTTTTTCTTTTTGAGCTATTTTCTCAACAACCCTTATCATCAGTCTCCTGTAAAGAACTACCCTATATTTTTCAGGGGCTTTTAATACGATTTCTTTTTGCGCATCACCTAAAGGTAATAAATACAAAACCGAATCTCCTTGATGTTTATTAAGTAATTTGGCCAACTCCCCGGCTTTATCACAAGAAGAATAATCCAAATAAGGAAAACTATGAAAATGTGCGAAAACAACTCTACATCCTCTTTTCATCATCATAAAAGAAGAGGCTGGAGAATCTATTCCACCAGACAAAAGACTAACCACTTTACCACTCGAGCCCACCGGTAAACCACCAACACTTTTTATTTTTTCAAAAGAGAAAAATATTTTACCTGGTATTACCTCTATATAAACTGTTATTTCAGGATTTTCCAAATCAACTCCCGCTCCAGTCTTTTCAATAACAAAAGCACCAATTTCTCTATTTATTTCTTCTGATGTTAAGGGAAAAGTTTTGTCCGCTCTTTGGGTACTAACTCTAAATTTCTTTTCAGTAAACAAGTCTTTTTGTTTTTCAATTTCTTTTACTAGGTTTTTTCTGAGTTCTTCCATATTAGCTTCTGTCTCAAAAGCCAACATAAAATTTGCAATGCCAGGTATTTTTGAAAGAACCTTTTTAATATCAAGAACCGAACCTTCTTTATCAGAAGGCTCAATTTTTACAAGAAAACGACCAGGTAATTTTTGAACACTTACGTTACCACTACTCTTCAAAATCCTAGAAATATTTTCAACCAACCTATCTTCAAAAATACGACGATTACCTCCTTTTAAAGCCAATTCATGGTAGTGAATAATAAAACTGCTCATTTTAAAAAACTATTTTATTTCGTAAGTTAAAGTAACATTTACAGTAACATCTTGAGAACCGGCCTCAATCACAGGAGCAGGAGCTTTGGAAGAAAGAGCTGCCTCAAAAGACCTATCACCACCAAAGTAAGGAACTGAAGAATATTCCTGAACCGAAATCAATCTACCAATTTTAAACTTACCTGTTCCGGCAATAATCTTTGCTTTTTCTTTTGCTGCTAAAATAGCTTTAGCTCTTGCCTCTTGTTCATAAGCTTCTTTATCATCTATATCAAAAGAAAGACTAGAAACAGAATTAGCACCATTATTTACCACACCAGAGAGCAACTCACCTGTCTTTGAAAAATCTCTAGCTTTAACTGAGACTGTCTGGGTTACCGTATATCCAACGATTTCTCTATCTGTTCTTGGATATGAAATAAACTGTCCGTTATTTACATACTCATATCTTGGTTCTATATTGTATGACAAAGTTTTGATATCTTTATCTTCTACATCATTATCCTTTAAAAACTCAATTGCTTTATTCATTTTTTCAGTATTTTCTTCTTGCAAAGAACTAACGTCCATTCCTCCTTGAGTGGTAACATTAAAACTAAACATGGCCACATCAGGAATAGCAACCACCTTTCCTTCTTCACTAACAGTAAAACTCCTTAAAGAATTCTTCGGAATAGAATCTCTATAAATACTTAAACAAGTAATTGTGGCTCCCATTAGAAACACTAAAAAAATAACCCCCACAACCCCTAAATAGTCTTTTATTTTTTCACTCATACTCAGTAGTATTCAAATTCAACGTTGAAACATCAAATCTATTAATTAATAATAAACACTTAATAATAATTAGCCACTCTAGTACTTTTCCTTTTTGGTTCGATAAATATCGAACCGCATTGAATTTGTACTACTGGGCATATTTTTATTTATAAAATTAATACCTAATAATTACGACTTTTTATTTTGTATGTTTTTTAAAAAAATCCCAAATAATCTCAGAAGCTCTTGTTTTTTGTGACTCTTGTTTTGCTGTAAATAAAATTTCATAATTAGACCCTGGCCAATCGTGCACCCCACTCCTTAAAGTAAAAAATAAAACTTCCTTATTATCCTTACAATCAGTATAAACTTCCTTATCCACTCCATCAATACTTGATTTTTTAGGTAACCCAGAGCAATCATTATGTTTTACCCAAAAAGAAATAGACTCAGATGCTGAATTAAAATAAATATCAAACAAATCAACAAACCAATTGTCGCTTTGTCCTCCCTCATAAGGAACTACATTATCGCTTACATCATTAAAACCAACTACTGATAAATAATCTGTTGGGTTGCAATCACTAATCATCATCGATCCCACAACAGAAGCAATGGCAGCAAATGAATCAGTCAGCTCACACCCTAAACGATAAGACATCATTCCTCCGTTTGAAAGCCCAGCCACATAAATCCTGTCTTTATCTATATTATATTCTTCTTTAAATTTATCAATAAGAAATTTAATAAACCCCACATCATCAACCCCCAAGGGTTCAATAAAATTACAACATTGTCCCGCATACCAACTCAAAACATATTCACTAAATAAACCTGTCCCATTAGGATAAACGACTATAAAGTTTTCTTTATCAGCAATTTTATTCATTCCCGTATTCTCCATTATTTGATCTGCATTACCGCTTGCACCATGCAAAACAAAAAACAAAGGAACGCTTTCGTTTTCAAAAAAATTATCGTTTTTAGGTAAATGAAAAATATAACTTCTTCTTAATTCATCGTAGACAACATATTCTTTTTGAATCCCGTTTTCATACTGAGCCTTAAATAAAAAATTTTGCCAAGCCCATTCTTTTATAAAAAAAACGCAAGCGCTTAATATAAGCCCAAAAAGTAATCTCCAAAATATACCATCTTTTACCTTCATTAATAAATATTATTTATCATCGTTCTTCCACCAAAGCAACACAAGTGACTAAAGCAAACAAACCACACTCTTTTCTTTTATTTTTTCTCAAACACTTCTTTAACAGTTTATATTATTTTAGTTGTTCCATCTCTTTGCTTAAATATTTTTTCATCTTATTAACATTAACTTTCATCTTACTTATCAATGTATTCATTTGTGTATTAGAAGCAGCAGTAGGAGTTTTCACATTTTCATGATGATACTCAATTTCCTTCAGATTATCTTCAATCAATTTAGAAATCTTTTTTATATCTCTAGATACTACAATTTTATAAGCCTCACTTGTTTCTCTTCGCTTTATATAATACCAAGCAATTGTTGCACCGGTAGCTATAAACAACAGAATTACTATAATAGAAATCTCAAACCAGCCCAAATCAATAAAACCTAAAGTGAATACAACCTTCGCTTTTACTCTAATACCTATATGCTCGCTAGAATAGCTAATAGCCTCGCGACTATCACGAGCATTTACCACTAAGCTATATTCTCCTCTTGGTAAAAACTCATCTAAAACAATTTCCCAGCCACCCAAACTATCACTACTTACAGTTTTCCTAAAAATCTCTTGGCTGTCCTCAAAAACTCTCACATCAACAAAACCATCCGGAATAGAAGAACCTGACATAAAAATAAAATCTCCTTGAGCAACTCTGTCTGTAACAAAATCAACCACTGGCATTGGTAATGGTAAAACCTCAAATTCCAAATCATCCTCAATACTATTACCGGCTAAATCAAAAACCTTAACAAGAATATTGTGTTTTCCTGGTTTTTGTGGAGGCAACATCATACTTGTTGAAGTAGACCTGATTGGATCGTTGTTATCTATAAAAATAAGCGCATGAGATATGCCAGAAAAACTATCTTGAGTCTCAAAAGTTATTTTTGGAATAGGATTATCACTCAACAAATTATCTATCCCTATTTCGAAAGGAAGCGGAGCTGTCATATCTAAAGAAATTTTATGATAAGCCAAATCTCCCCAACCTATGTTATTTTTAAACTGAATCCTTGTATACCAGATCCCTTCTTCTAGTGTGCCGAAATTTTTACCAGTAAATAATTCTTCTTCCTTTATTCCTGACTTTTTATCCATCGTATGACTAAGTCTTGTTGCAACTTGAATAATATCCTCGGGCAATTCCCACAACACAATAACATCGCCCGACTTGTTATACCACCTTGTTTCATCTGGATACAAAGGTACTGTTAACTTTGGCTTCCCTGGTAATTTTTCAGCTATCACAGCCTCTCTTATAATCCTCTCAAGCTGAATAACGACTTCTGGAATCTCTGCAATTTCAGGCTGTAAAATTTCAATATGAGGTTCAGGAGCCTCAGAAGGTGCTATTACTTTGGTTCCGACAGCTATACCACCTCCCTTAATTGAAGATAAAATATTAGTTCCCTTCCCATCGCTAGCAGTCACAACAGCATC
>CAZPYD010000003.1:21026-23284 GCA_964590835.1 uncultured Candidatus Saccharibacteria bacterium
AAGAGTAATTTCTCCCTTCCCTGCGCCTATTGTTTTAAACTTCATCTTCAATATACACAAAGATTTACCAGACACCCCCTTAGCCGTACCACCTATAAAAGTTAATACCCCGTCTTCGTTAGAGAAAGTAGGCTCTTCAACCCAGAAATTAAATATTGAGTCTCTAATCTCCACTTCTTTCAATTCCAAAATACTATTAGGAAATTTTATTTCTGCTTGAGCAGCGTTAATACTGGCATCATTAGTATTAACCTTCAACTCAACACTAAATTCTTCACTAATGTTAAAAATGCCGGTTTCTGGAGAAAGAAACAAATCAGCAGCTTCAGCTTTTGGCGTAAAAATTAAAAAAACGGCAAACAATAATATAAAAAAAAGATTTTGTCTCATAAATTTAAAAAATAATTATTAATGCTAAATAGAAAATGCTTTTAAAAATAAACTAAAATCAAAAATGTTAATTTCCCCATTATCATCTAGGTCAATCTCTCTCTTAAGAGATTCTTCTTCAGAGCCCCATCTAAAAAGAAACATACTCCAATCCACAATATTTATTACGCTGTCTTCATTGAGGTCTGCTTTTGGAAAAGCAAGTTCGGTAATTCTGAATGCGCGAGGGAAAGAAAATCCACTATCTTTTCCTTCTGTATCTATCTGTTTTGCTTTGGCATAAAATCTACCAACCCCCAACTCTTCAGAATTAAACAGAAATTCATAAAAACCATTTTTATCAGATGTGATTTCTTTTTTTATTATACCATCTACTTCCAGTTTTATAATACTACCCACAGCTGAGTAACCAGAAATTTTTACTTCTTTACCTAAAACGTAAATGCCTTGACCAAAATCTATAGTTGGCGGAATAAAAATGTCTTCAACAACCAACCTACTTTTTGTATTAAAATCTACACTAAAAGTTAAAACTCCTGTTTCTTCGCCAGTTCTATCCCTGGCTTTCAAAGCGAAAAAATATCTACCCGACAACAAAGCTGTATAACTTACATGAAATTCTCCACTTTCTGAAACTTGATATGTGGTCAACGGTACATTTCTATAAGTAGGACTTAAATCACTTTTAAATAATACCTCTATTCTACTGCCAGGGTAAGCTTGCCCGGAAAAAGAAACTATTGATGCTGCCACACCAGCGCCAACCCCAGTTATAGTTATCGTTGATTCTTCATTGGTGGATTCACTCGACACATTGGAAATATCAGATTCATTTGGCACTTCGTCGGAAGTTTTAATAGCAAAATAATACGTAGTACCTGCGCTCAGTCCAGAAACCGTCATCAATTCAGATGATCCGGCAATTGATGGAACTGGCTCGCCTGTAACTTCAGTAGCTAACGACCAGTTGCCTTCTGTAATGGTTGCTGTTGAATATCTGATATCATATGTGGTGGCAGTACCAGATGCACCATCATCTCCAGGCGCTGTCCATATTAAATCCATAGATGTTTGTGTTGGATTTGAAGTTTCAAAATCCAAAACTGAATTAGGTGCTGTGGTGTCCGCAACCGCAGCTGTAGCCAAACTCGACACATTGGAAATATCAGATTCATTTGGAACTTCGTCGGAAGTTTTAATAGCAAAATAATACGTAGTACCACCACTTAAACCAGAAACCGTCATTGATTCAGAAGAACCTGCTACACTCGGGCTAGGTTCGCCTGTGGCTTGAGTGGCAGAAGCCCAATTGCCTTCTGTGATGGTCGCCGTGGAGTATCTAACGTCATATGTGGTGGCAGTACCAGAGCCAGCGTCATCTCCCGGCGCTGTCCAATCCAGGTCGATTGAGTTTGTGGTAGCACCTGAAGTAGCCAGATCTGACACAGCAGATGGAGCTGTAGTATCGGGAGTAGCCGTAGTAGCCAAACTTGGCACATTAGAAATAGTTGATTCGTTGGGAACTTCGTCTGAGGTTTTAATTGCAAAGTAATACGTGGTATTTGGAGAAAGACCTGACACAACTTTGCTTTCAGAAGAACCAGCGACTGATGGTGATGGTTCACCCGTAACCTGAGTAGCTGAAGCCCAGTTGCCCTCTGTGATAGTTGCAGTTGAATATCTCAAGTCATAAGTACTAGCTGTTCCAGAACCAGCGTCATCACCAGGAGCTGTCCAAGAAACAGTAATGGCAGAATCAGAAGGATCGGAAAGAGCTAGATCTGAAACAGCGCTTGGCGCCGTAGTATCCAGAGCAGCTGTAGCCAAACTCGACACATTGGAAATATCAGATTCATTTGGAACTTCGT
>CAZPYD010000003.1:23384-47536 GCA_964590835.1 uncultured Candidatus Saccharibacteria bacterium
TTGTGGTAGCACCTGAAGTAGCCAGATCTGACACAGCAGATGGAGCTGTAGTATCCCCCGCCGTATAATCAAGGGCGATATTAGATAATATCACTTGCTGTGTTCCATCGCTTTCCAAAAAAGCCTTCCACATTATTTTATTATTAGTAGCGGAAAAACTACTAATATTAGTATTTACTACTGTGGCTGTATTATAGTTACTAGCTCCGGCACTAGCCCAAGATGAGCCATTCCAGTATTGCCAAGAAACACCATCATCGTCTGATAATTGATAGTATATCGCCCCGCCATTTAAAGTTGATGTTTCTGTAAAAGAGTCCCAGCTTGATACACTTGCTGGATTCAAAGAAGTTGTCGGATTTATAGTTGGATTATCGGTTGCATAAGCTCCAGTTCCCTCACTGCCAAAACTAACGTAAGTTCCTTGATTATCTATCATTTGGTAAGTCTGATTAATCCAATCAGCACTTCTGGTGCTTCCAGAAATACGAACCTCATCTATCTGTCCATCCATAGCTCTAGGAGCACCAAAACCACCAGGCTGCAAATGACCTACCCATAAATTATCTGAACTTTGGGTGTATGTCGAACTAGTTTCTGTACCAATTTGACTCCCATCAACATATATCCATGTAGTTGTAACACTTTCATCTAAGCTAGCAACTATATGCTGCCAAGTGCCTGTAACTAGACTAGTATCTGAACCATTACTTGGCGCATAGTTTCCAGAAAGATATAACTGAAAACCATCACCAGAACCTCCCGTATCCATCCAAAATAAAATTTCATTACCTGATCCCTGGCAAACAATACACTGATCGCTTCCAACCCCAGCAGCGTCATGGTTTACCCAAGCTTCCAAAGTAAAATTTGAATCCAACGGCCATCGCGAAACAGGCCCTAGATCTATATAGTCACTAGTTGGCACAAAATCTTGACCGGAACCAATTATACCAGTTGGCAAAGAGTTACCAGACATACTCACCCCTGTTCCATGATGAGCATTTGATGTACTGTCAATATATCCATCCGCAGTATCATTGGGTGTTTCACTAAAGTGGTACACACCCAAATAATTAACGTCCCAAACACCAGTAATATTCTCACCGGAAGTTGCGCTTCCATTTCCATAATACATACAAACAGTGTCTGTACCTATTGAAAAAGAAGGGATCCTTACAAAAATATCGGCACTACTACCATCACTTTCATCAATTTCGTAATCTAAAACAGTTGCTCCCCCTGAGGCACAAGGGCCATCTATAAACCTTAGATCATCATAGTCACTCTGCATGCCAGATTCTTTGGTAACACTAAGGTACGCCGGGAAATTGGTTAATACTGAAGCCCCCGCATTGGTGAGAGTAATTTCTTTTCTGTAGATATAATTAGTATCCCACCAGTTGCCTGGAAAGGTAATTTTTAATTGAACTTGCCCACCAGTTACTTCTATTTTTGCGCTGTCATATGTATAATTAGCTGGTGTATCAAAGGTCCAGTTTTGGGTTGCCGCCAAGATAGGCTGACCCCCCAACAGATAAAGAGAAACTATTGCAATCAATACCAATTTTGATAAAAAGATTCCCACATCTTTTGATAAAATTCTTTTTTTTATCAACATGATATTGAATTATTAAAATTATAAACAAAAACAGCATCTATTAAGACACTGCTTAGATTAAAAAAGCAAAAAAGTGTTAAAACAACACAGAATATTATCAAAAGGTGCCCACAAAAATACTCCATTTAATAAAAAATTATTTCTTTTTCTTTGTTTTCTTTTTCTTTATTTCTTCTTGTTCCTCCCCTTCTTCTTGCTCTTCTTCTTTTTTTTGTTCTTTAGGCTGCTTTGCCTCTGGACGCATTTCTTGTCCAAGAAAATCTCGAACTTTTTCAATAATTTCAGAGACAGCGTGCTGAGATTTCACAATATAGTCATTTGCACCCAAAACT
Source organism: uncultured Candidatus Saccharibacteria bacterium (assembly GCA_964590835.1). Lineage (GTDB taxonomy): Bacteria > Patescibacteriota > Minisyncoccia > JAHISW01 > Tagabacteraceae > CAZPYD01. The sequence goes on from CAZPYD010000003.1 coordinate 25,338, forward strand.
AATCCTTTCTTTATGTCATCGTCTGAGCCAAGCATGGTAAGGATAATCACAGGAATCCCGTTAGTTTCTGAAGACGCTTTTAATTCTTTTAAAACATTAAATCCATGCTTCCCCGGCAAGATAAGGTCAAGCAAAACTAAATCCGGTTTTTTAGATTTAACCAATTTTAAACCTTCTATACCGTCGTAGGCGCGATGAACTACAAAACCAGCCTCTTTCAGCTCTTCATAGATTACTTTAGATAAAATTTTATCATCTTCTATTAAAACTATTTTCATACTTCTATATAATATTATATTTTAAAATCTTCGCTACTACTCTCAGGTTCAACAGTAGGCGCGGATGGCTCAGGTTCAACCAGAGGGGACGTAGGAACAACAGACTCAGCTGGAGGTATAGATTCAACCGGAATCTCAGGCTCAACTGGCGCTGCAGTTTCAACCGGTGCCACAGGCTCAACCGAAGGCACTGGTTCAAACTGGTTCAATCGGAGGTACTGGTTTCCCTGCAACCATTTCACCACCTTCTTGTCCCAAAAAATCTCGAACTTTTTCAATAATTTCAGAGACAGCGTGCTGAGATTTCACAATATAGTCATTTGCACCCAAAACTAATCCTTTCTTTATGTCATCGTCTGAGCCAAGCATGGTAAGGATAATCACAGGAATCCCGTTAGTTTCTGAAGACGCTTTTAATTCTTTTAAAACATTAAATCCATGCTTCCCCGGCAAGATAAGGTCAAGCAAAACTAAATCCGGTTTTTTAGATTTAACCAATTTTAAACCTTCTATACCGTCGTAGGCGCGATGAACTACAAAACCAGCCTCTTTCAGCTCTTCATAGATTACTTTAGATAAAATTTTATCATCTTCTATTAAAACTATTTTAGTCTTTTTCATCTCTTTTATAACCTTATTTTTTTAAAGCCTTTACTTTAGATTTACTTAAATATCTACTATTTTACCATATATAGATTATACTAAATATTTGTATGTTTATGCAAACGTTTTTTGCCTTTTTGGGGTTTTGACTCTAAAGGCAGCTCAATATAAAAAGTAGTACCTTTGCCTACCTCCGAATCAAAAGTTATTTTACCACCCAAAAGATCTATTGATTCTTTCACCGCATAAAGCCCTAATCCAACTCCTCCTGTTTTCATTGTAACCGCATTCTTGCCTCGAGTAAACTTATCAAAAATAGTCGGCTGATCTTCTTTTGGAATACCTATCCCATTATCGCTTGCCTTAACCAAGAAACTTTTTTCTTTTTTCTCTAATTCTATCTCTATGCACCCTTTTTCTGGTGTATACTCCATAGCATTTGACACAATCGACTGGATAATATTTCTAAATAAAGTAGGGTCTGTTACCACATCAAGTTTATCCGGACGCTTTTCAAAAATAACACTCAATTCTTTTTTTGTAGAAAGAGATTTATTTTCCTCTAAGATCCCTTTAATAAAACCAACCGTATCAAGTGGTTTAAGAGTAACAACAATCCTCCCTCCCTCAAACCTGGAAACGTTTAACAACAAGTCAACCAGATCAGTAAGTCTTCTTGAACTATCTTGAATATTTTTTAAATACTCCCTTCCCTCTTCACTTATCTGTTCTTTTTTCAAAAATCTCTCTAAAACCCACTTAATTCCAACCAAGGGAGTCCTTAGTTGGTGAGAAGCTATTGAAATAAAATCTGTCTTCATCTGCTCTATTTTTTTTCGTTCTGTAATATCCCTTAAAATAGCTAAGTCGCCAACAATATCACCTTCCTTCTTTAAAAGGACTGCATTAACTTCAACCACAATAGGTTTCTTGTTCTTTTTGATTAAATTAAGCTCATAATCTTTAATTTCTTCGCCTTCAATCCTCTTTTTAAAATTCCCTAAAATAAGTTCTGCATCTTTCTCGCTTGCAAAAAATTCTGGCATTTCTAAAAGATTTCTTCCAATCATTTCCTCTCTTGTGTAACCGGTTATATTTCTTATTCTACTATTAATATCCACTATTGTTCCTGTTTTATCAAACAACATAATAACATCATTGGCTATCTCAAAAATTGATCTGTATTTTTCTTCGCTTTCTTTTAATTTTTCTTCTGCACTCTTTTTTTCTGTTATATCACGGACAGTTGCTTGCAATAAATCTTTTCCTTCAAGAGTTATTTTACTTAATAGAACCGTTGCGTAGAAATTTCTTCCTCCAACTTTTTTATGAGTCCATTCAAAAAAGTTAATTCCTTCTTTAAGTGCTTTTTGAATCATTTTTTTAGCCTTAATATTTGAAAGTTGCCCATCGGGTTGATACTTTGGAGAAACTTCCCAAGGTCTCAAGGATAAAAACTCTTTTTCGTCTTTTACTCCAAACATTTTTACTATTGATGGATTTCCTGAAGTAAATTTCCAAGTAGGAGGCTCTAGGGTCATTAAAGCATCTTTTGAGTTGTTAAATAGTGTCCTAAATTTTTCTTCGCTTTCTTTTAATTTTTCTTCTGCACTCTTTTTTTCTGTTATATCACGGACAGTTGCTTGCAATAAATCTTTTCCTTCAAGAGTTATTTTACTTAATAGAACCGTTGCGTAGAAATTTCTTCCTCCAACTTTTTTATGAGTCCATTCAAAAAAGTTAATTCCTTCTTTAAGTGCTTTTTGAATCATTTTTTTAGCCTTAATATTTGAAAGTTGCCCATCGGGTTGATACTTTGGAGAAACTTCCCAAGGTCTCAAGGATAAAAACTCTTTTTCGTCTTTTACTCCAAACATTTTTACTATTGATGGATTTCCTGAAGTAAATTTCCAAGTAGGAGGCTCTAGGGTCATTAAAGCATCTTTTGAGTTGTTAAATAGTGTCCTAAATTTTTCTTCACTTTCTTTTAATTTTTCTTCTATCTCTTTTTTGTTAGTTATATCTTGCACAATCCCAACTAAACGATAAACTTCTCCGTTATTATTTTTTATCGGATACCCTCTATCTCTTACCCACCTGATGGACTTATCTTTATGAAGTATCCTATAATCTTCATCAAAATCACCATTTTTAAACATCTCAGCATAAGCTTTGGCTACTCTTTCTCTATCATCTTTGTGGATTGCTTTAACCCAGTTTTCCGAATCATCATAAATTTCTTTTACTGATCTGCCCCATATTTTTTTATAAGCCGGGCTTATATAAAGAGCTTGTCCTGTTTTAGCATCCATCACCCAAAAGACATCTTTGATGGTATTTGCAATTTGCTGAAATTTTTCTTCGCTTTCTTTAAGTGCCTCCTCTGCTTCCGTCTGTTTGGTTATGTCTGTGTCCACTCCTCTGTACCCAAGTAATCTTCCTTTTTCATCAAGTACAGGGACACCATCCGTCGAAAGCACAACCACCTTGCCGCTTTTATGTATATTAGAATTTATAAAATCACTAAAACTCTCCTTTTGAGCAAATGCCTCAAAAGCCCCCTGTTTCATTTGATCTTTCTCATCTGGCTTAAAAAAATCATAAAAATGTTTTTTCCCAACAATTTCTTCCGGCTTATAACCAAGTATTTTTTTGACAACTGGACTGGCATACGTATACAAACCCTTAGCATCTACCTCCCAAATCCACTTACCTTCGTTTTCTGCTATTTGACTAAATCGCTCTTCACTTTCCCGTAAAGCTTCTTCTGCGTTTTTTCTACTAGATATATCAACACCCATAGCCACCAAAAATTCATTTTTTCCTTTTTGATCTTTAATTGTAACCGCACTCATCAACATAGGAAAAACTTCACCGTTTTTTCTAACATGCATTACTTCTTCTTGAGAATATTTACCTTCTTTCTTTAACCTTTTATTTAATTTATTAACACGCAGGAGTTGTTCTTTAGTATGAAAAACTGTTAAATTCTTTCCTATTAATTCTTCTGGTTTATAGCCATGAGATCTTGCAAAAGTCTTATTTAAATACTCCAAATTCCCCTCCGGATCAACTATGGCCACCCCATAATTGGCAAAATCGCAAATTTCCTTAAATATGTCACGAGTACCTTTTGTTTTTCCCTTAATTTTTTTAATATCCTTCATTACTGTTTTAAATTATTTTATTCTCTCAACTTCTTTTAATTTTAATGGAAGCTCGACAAAAAAAGTAGTACCTTCGTTTTCTTTTGATTCAAACCAAATTTTTCCCCCAGCCAATTCTGTCAAACGCTTTATAATATAAAGACCTAGACCAATACCACCCGTTTTAACCACCGCCGCATTGCTTCCTCGAGTAAATTTATCAAAAATAGCAGCTTTATCTTTTTCGCGAATACCAACACCAGTATCTTTTATTTTTATAACAAAAGTGTCTTCTTTTTTACTTAAAGAAACCTTTATTGATCCATTCTCTAATGTATACTCCACCGCATTTGAAACCAGTGTTCGTAAAATATTTTTCAAAAGCATTTCATCGGACACCACATCAAAGCTCTCTTTCGGCAAGGATACGTTAATTTTTTTCCCAGCCAGCAAAGATTCATATTCGTCAAAATAACTTTGAACCATATGAGTCACATTTATTTTTTGAGGAAAAAAACTTATCTCACCTTCTTCAACTTTCGTTACATTCAACAACTCATCAACAAGCACTGATAATTGTTGAACAGAAACACCTATGTCTTTTAAATATTTTCTATCGTGTTGTGTGCAACCCGCACAAGTCTTCAAAAGTCTCTCTGTTATCCAGTGAATACTTGTTAAAGGAGTACGAACCTGATGCGAAACTACAGAAATAAAGTTAGATTTAATTTCATCTATCTTACCAAGATCTTTCGCCATCTTATTAAAAGTATCTGCAAGCTGGCCAAGTTCATCTTTTCTTTTTACGCGTATCTTGTATTTAAAATCTCCTTTACCAATAATTTCAGCTCCTTCAGTCAACTTTTTCAAAGGACGAACTATTGAGCGGGACAAAAGTACCCCCACCAAAAAGGCAGCCAATATGGCCAGAAGTATTATGACCCACATGGTGTTTACCAGCTTTCTGATATGAACAAAAGCTTCTTCTTGATCAATTTCCGCCAGAATACACATATCTCTTTCGGGCATCCACCTGTAAACACCTATAACTAAATTGTCGTTATAATTTTCATGCAAACCGGCACCTTCACCATGTTTAAGGCAGTTGTTAATCGCCTCACTATATACTGTTTTTTTAAGTATCTCATCTTCTTTTCCATCATTCTCAATCAGTCCACTTAAAAGAAAATTAAATTTATTAACCAAATATGTTTCTCCAGTCTCACCCAGACCTGCTCTTTGGCTCATAATATTTTTTAATTTATCCAAAGTCAGCCTACCGGCCAAAACAGCAATAGTATTCCCTAACTTATCTTTTATGGGGATGGAAATAGTCATGGCTGGCTCTCCTAGCGTCAAAGAATAGTATATATTTTGGATAAAAACATCTCTTTTACCTTCTTGAAAATAAAAATTTGCTTCTTTTATTTTCCCAATTTGTTTTTGATCTGTAGAAAGACATATTTCCCCTGTTTGCACGTCCATTATAAAAAACTCAAAAAATATTTCTTTGTTGTTCAGTAGTTGTTCAAGTTTGTTTTCAATAACCCCACACTGCTCTTTGTACTCTTTGCCACCATTTTTATAGGCTTTATAAGCTTTATTAACATCATCTCTTATTAATTTTTCAACAAACCCAAGAGAATATGCAAAATCATCAACTCGCTCATTAATTTCTTGTTCCTTCAAATCCAAAACAGAAAGCAAGTGGTCAAATAGGTGCGATTGCATAGCCTTTTGACTAGCTTGCTGACTCACATAGCCTATAACGACCATAGGTAAAACAGCAATAAGCAAAAAATAAACGACTAGCCTGGTCGATAATTTTTGTTTTTTATTCTTCGCCATATTCTGTATAAATTTTATTCAAAAATTGCATAGTATAAAAAGTTTCAACGTCTTCTTTTTTGTCTTTTAAAATATTTTGCTCAAGCAAGATCCGGCATATATTTTCCCATTCTTTTTTTTCCATCCAGCCAATTGGCGAATCTCCTGTATGCACAAGTCTGATAGATTTTTCTAACATATACCTTTGATGCTCTACAGGTTTCTCGCTATATTTCATTGTTACATCAAGCGCTTCATCATTATGCTCAATAACGTAACGCCAACCATCTAAAGTGGCGCGCAAAAATTTCTCAACAACATCCGGCCTGTTATTTATAGTGTCCTCGTGGACAACGAGAACATCACTATACATTTTAGCACCATAATCAGCGAATAAAATTTCGTTAAATTCTGTTTTATCCAAAAATCTTTCACTAACCGGATCAAAAGGCAGGTTGGTAGAATAACCGCTAATAACATCAACATCGCCCTTAATCAGCTCTATGCCGCTCGGGCTTGCTGTTGCTTCATTTATTTGAGCATTGCTTATCGAGGTTTTTTCAAGCATCGCATAATATAACAAATTGGCATCTGGATTAGGATCAATAAACCCAATAGTTTTTCCTATTAGATCTTCCGGCCTGGTTATGTCCGACCCCCTTAATGTGTATAAATTATCTGGATTAACTTTATAAATTACCGCAATAGCCTTTAAGGGTAATTCTTCCTCCACCTTAAGGGCTACAAACCTATTGGCGCTAGTTAAAGCAAAATCGACTTCTTTATTGACAACAATATCTTCAATTCTCCTTTCAAAAGTCTCGTATGGTAAAAAATCAACATCCAAGCCTTCTCTTTCATAAAAACCTTTTTCCTTTGCAATGTAGTTCCCGGCAAACTGCGCTTGGTGTTGCCATTTCAATTGTACTGTTATTTTTTCAAGCGGCCTTTCAACTTTCTTTTCAGGTCCGTACTTAAACCAGTAAAAAACAGCAAACAAGATCACTGCCATTAAAAGAATAATTCCAATTGTTTTCTTATTTTTATCCATACCTGGTAGTACAATCTCAAATTGTTTAATTTTAAATTTCATAAATTAGTTTAATAATTTATTAAAAACGCTGATTGCTCAAAGTTTTCTTAAGAATGTTTACCCAGCTGCCAATTAAACGGAATTTTTACTCGGTTACCATTAAAAATAATACTATGCAATATGTTTTTGATTTAACTTATGGTTTAAATCTTTTCTTTTATTTACTTTTATTATTTTCAATTTATTCTAGTTTATATAAAAACAGTATTATTTTTTGGTACCGGGTTTATTTGAAATTGAATACTACCGGGCATATCTTTATTTTATCAATTTTCCCAATTAAAAACAAAAAAAGAGGTGGAAAACCTCTTTTAGTACAATTTTTTAATATAGAACAAAATGATCAAATGCCATTAACATTAAAAAAACCATAAACAACCAAAGCCCAGCACTCAAACCAAAAGAAAAAAACATTTTCCTTTCAAAATAAGCACTTTCTTTGGGATAGTTTTTGTTTTTAAGATGCAAAACAAAAAAAGAAATAAAGTTCGCAAAAAATACTATTGCTATTCCACCCACTATCGCAGAAGAAATATAGTAAAACCAATAAGGACCGCTTACAACATATATTTTGCCAAGAAGAAGACTGGAAAAAACCAAAATCATAAAAACAAAAAACTTAAAACCAAAATAGGCTTCAGCTCTTTTTTCTTCAAGTTTCAAACAAACAGGTATCTTATGAGAGCATTTATGAAAATATTTTTCAGAAATAAATATATATTTTTTTAAAGAAGAAAAAAAGTTTATCACTGAAACAATAAGTGCTGAAAAAATTAAGATTACAATAAAATCAAAAGACAAGAAAAATTCCATAATTCACCTTCCTTCTTGCCCGCCTAATTGTGTAACTTTTGGCGGGTTTGGATTTTAAATCTATCAAAATAGTAGCACAAAAAATAATTTAAACAAAAGAAAATTTTAATAAATCACCCCCCCCTTATTTTATTTCTTTTTCAATATCCTTAATTTCTTTCTTTATAAATTTTTCAGCATCATTCAAATCTTTTTTAAGATGTTTTATAACTTTTTCTTCCTCTTTAGTAAGTTTTCGTTTTGATTTTGTCTTATCTAAAAGTTTAATCTGATCCCCAACATCTTCTTTTAACAAATCAAATGCCTTGTGTAAACTTTCTTCAGCATCTTTAACTTCTTTTCTTAATTTCTTTTTAAGTATAGAAAACTTATACCACCCGAACCAAACAAGAGAAAGTAAAGCAAAAATAACTATAATCAGTAAAATTATCAAAGATAAATAACTTGTCAAAAAGGAAACAATCACATCTAAAAGTCTAGATTTTACAGCGATTACATATTCATCTGTTGGATAACTTTTAGCGCCCCTTGAGTCTGTTACATCCACCCAAATTCTATAAACACCCCTGTCTAGCGTCTCTTTAGCAATAAACTCAAACATTACTTTTATTATACAAAAATATTACCAAACAAAACACTACCTTGTGGTTGTTTTTAATTGGGGTATAAAATCTACTTCTTTCACTTTAAACTTTGTATAACCAAGGATTTGATTGCGTCCCGTTATTACTTCCACTTTCCATTCTCCGTGAATAATATTTCTCTTCATTGTGTATCCACGATAACCCCCGTCACGCCCGCCCACTATCGAAAAACCAAGCCTATCTGTGACAACCCACTCGTTTTTTTGCTCATCAAAATAAGACCATCTGTGATAAATTTTAGTATCAATCTTAGTCGGAGCAAAAACAGCGCTATAACTATAAACAGCCTCCCCCGGCAGTCTGTGAAAAGTAGGATCAAAATCTCTAAAAAGAAGATACCAAGGCGCCGGCTCAAACGATATATTATATTTATCAGAATTAATTCTTTCTACTTTGTGATAAATTCCACTTTCTTTTAAGGCTAATGGAATAGGAGGAATAATATTTGCAAAATACAAAACATTAAAAACAAAATAAATACTTAAAATAACAAAAATTAATAAACGACGATAATTAATCAATTTTTCTTTTATTACAAAAGACAAAAAATAAACAAAAAAAGCCAACAACACAAGACTCACAATACCACTAGCCACAAAAACCGCTGCGCCAATTTTACCAATCGCCACAGGAACAGCAAAGATTGAATAAGAAAAAAGTATTATAAAATATATGGCCAACTGAAAAATCAAACGCTTATACCCTTTACTAAAAATCTCATTAGCAAACATCGAAAATACCAAAAAAAGAATAAAGGGCCAGCTCGCCGCAAAAGAAGCACTCCTTGAATAAAAAATAAAAAAAGCGCTAAAAAGAGCACCGAAAGAAAACTGCATTAATATAGGCAAAAAGCGAACAACTTTTTGTGTGACTATTTTTTGAAAAACACCCTTCTCTCTCGCATTTAAAAGAAAAATCGCCAAGCCAGAAATAAACAAATGTATCACCAAAACCAAGTTCTCATATAAAAGATCTATGCGCTGTAAAGTAAAACTGTCCAACAAGAAACCAGCAACAAAAGCACCAGGCATCATATAGTGCTCATACCTTTTAATAAAACCTTTTGTTTTTAATCTTAAGTCAGCAATATTCATCCTAAAATTATAGCAACAAAAAACGCCCCGCAAAAGCGAGGCGTTTTTTAAATATGTTCTAGTTAGGCTTTGTTAACGTTTGTAGCGCTAAGGCCTTTTGGGCCTTCTGTTACTTCAAAAGTTACTTTGTCGCCTTCTTGAAGTTCGTTAAATTCCACATTTTTAAGCTCGTTAGCGTGAAAGAAAAGATCTTTCTCTTCACCTTCTCGAGCAATGAAACCAAAACCTCTGTCTGTCTTGCGAACAATTGTTCCTTCTTCCATTGTTTTAAAGAAATAATTTTTAATACCCTACCTACGGTAGGCAGGCTCAAATATAAATCACTGAAAATTAAAACTCGACTACCTTTTCTTACAGCGCCTATTTGATTAACACCATATTACTACAGACAAAATATAATGTCAATATGTCAATAAAAAAACCGCACAAGATGTTTTCACATCCTGTGCGGTTTTATGTTGTGAGTTTCTATTTAGAATCTATCATCCTCCATGATATGCCAGCATAATTGCCGGCTTTTTGGTAAAGTGGAATGCCAAAACCAACCACAGCATTGCGACTGGCCTCTTGGTAGCCGGAAATACCGATAAGCTGATCAGCGTCCCTTCCAGCTTTTTGGTAGCCGGAAATACCGAAAACCTGACCAGTGTCTTGTTCGGCTTCTTGGTATCCAGAAATTCCGATAAGCTGAATAGTGACCCTTCCAGCTTTTTGGTAGCCGGAAATCCCGATAAACTGATTAGCGTCCCTTCCAGCTTTTTGGTAAAACGAAACCCCAAACAAAGAAATTGCGTCTTTTTCTGCCGATTGAAATACCAAACACAGAGAAAACACCGAGCCTTTTGTGTTTACTCCACCCCAAATCGAATATACATTATTTCCGATTTGATAGGGGTAAGATATAAGATATCAGAAAAGCAACAATCATGTGATAAAATCTTATCTTTTTGTTGTCCCACAACATGATTGCGAACACAAACGCCATCCCCATGATTACCAAAATAATGTTAGTCATATACATCTCGTTCATGATTTCCTCCTCGATCTTCTCTTGAAGACCTGTTTTGATTTATTTTTCAAGATTACAATTTGTTTATATTATATATATAAGATATGGATTTGTCAAGATATGTGGATATCTTTGTTTGCAAAATTCTTAAAGACTATATAATAAATATTAGACAGGATATAATTTATTTTGTATCTTGTTTAGGGATTTTGGCTTCGGCCATGATTCTGCGTCAGAACTCGGCTTCGGCCGAGTTTTGTCGTTTTAGATAAAACAATAAACGCCTCGACTAGTCGAGGCGTTTAAAAAAAGACCCTAGGATTAATTTTTTTGTTAAAAATTAATCCTAGATAAATCATTTTGCTCTTTTTTAATGACCCCAGAACTAATTTTACGAAAAAAATTAGTTCTGGATAAGTCATTTGCAACCATGAAAATTACACCTTCGGCTCATTTTCATGGGCAAATGACTTACATCATTCCTGAGAATTTTTTTGCCATAGACATTTGAGCCTTTTTTATTGCTTCATTCAAACACTCCCTCAAAATTCTTCCTTGCTTATCGTCAGTTATTTCAGGATTAAGAATTACTTCTTCCACAGAAATAGCTCCGTTTACAATGACCCTTATACCTCTTTTTTCTACTTCAAACACCTCGCCCTCAGCCTCATTTTTTAACTGTTTTAATTTATTTAATTCTTTTAGTTTATCAAACATAATATTTTATTATTTAATTTAAAAACCATCTAATTACTAATTTTAATAGATTATCATACTATCTTTAAAATTAAAATCTCCTACCTTTGTTCTTTTGAGATCCAGTAATACTCCTCCTAATTTATTGGCAATAGAGCGAACATAAGTCCCACTCGAACAACTAACACTAATATCAACCACATTGTATCTGTTGGAGCCTGCCGCTGGACCCTGCCTACCAGATAATAATTTTTGCCATTGTTCTTTTATTTCATCTTGCCTAAAATCTCCTTTTACTAAATTTATTTTATTTATTATTAAATTAAGAAGCTCGCTAGATTCAATCCTGTGAGAATCTATTAATTTTATATCATATATTTTTGTTTTTCTTTTTGGTATTTCAATCTCACTAAGCCGCCCTTCCCTTGCCCACCAAAAAAGTGGCTTGCCTGTCTGTCCAGTAAGCCGGCTTTTTATTTTAAAAGAAGAATAAGCTGGCAATTTAAAAACAAAATCACCTTTTAATTTTTCCAAATCACTTTTTTCAACTATCGAGGTTGGACCTCGATAGTTGAGTGAATCTATTTGATCGATAGGCAGGCCTAAAATATCAAAAGTATCTGTTTTAAAACCAAACAAGATTTCTGCTTCATACTCCTTATCCAGCCCTAAATATTTTTCTTTTTCATGCACAGCACCACTTGCAAGCAACACCAAAACACCTTCTGCCAAAGGATCTAATCTGCCAGCATAAGTCATGGAGACATCTTTATATTCTAGATTTTTTTCTTTAAATTTTCTTATAACCCCAAAAGGTGTCTCCCCTACAGGCTTATAGATATTTAATACTTTTTTCATATTGGCAGTATAAAATACTCCAAACAAAAAACAAAGCACCTTGATAAAAACCAAGGTGCTTTAAGAATGTTTTTTATTTTACTACTCTGTTTGATTCTCGGGTTGTGCTTCTTGCTCAAATGCTCCGCCATGCATACCATCTTCACAATTACACTCTTCCAGCTCATGACCCTTGCTTGAGCAGTCTTCTGCCTGGCAAACACCAGGCTCTTTTGAATCACCTTTGCATCCTCCTTTACAAATATAATGCATAATATTTTATTTACTAATAATTTTAATCTAATCTACTTACGACCTTTTCCCAATTAATCAAAGACCAAAAAGCATCAACATACTTTGCCTTATCATTTTTGTAATCAATATAATAAGCATGCTCAAACATATCAAGCAACATCAAAATCTTTATTGTTGGATAAATGTTTACATTATGTTTTTCAATTTGCATAACGAGCAAACAATCCAATTCTTCATCATAAACAAGAGCAGCCCAGCCGGCACCCTCAACAGAAAGAGCTATTTTATTAAATAATTCTCTAAAAGACTCAAAACTACCAAAACTTTTTTCTATATATTCCATTAGTTTACCCACTGGCTCTCCTCCGCCGTTTGGAGCAAGATTTTCCCAAAACAAAGAATGTAATTTGTAGCCACCAATTTGAAAGGCAAGCTTTTTAAAATCAGCATCTGCTACATTACTTAAAATTCTATTAGAACCGTCTACATAAGCTTGATGGTGTTTTTGATGATGAACCCTTAATTGCTCCTCTGAAATATAAGGCGCTAAATCACCATAACCATAAGATAATTCCGGCAATTTATACAATTTTTTTTCTTCCATACCCAGTAGTATTCAAATTCAATGTTTAAACATCAAATTTATTTAATAATAATATATACTCTTTTAACAAACACTTCCCAAAAATACAATTTCTTCTATTGCCTTTGGCAATGCATTAAATTTGTACTACTGGGCATGATTTTTTTTAAAACATTATAAAATAACCAAAAATGCACCAGCAATCATTAACAAAGCACCAAAAACAGATTTCCAACTAAGTGCTTCTCCCAAAAATAAAGTTGCCAACAATAAAACAAAAACTAAACTTAATCTATCAACAGCAACAATACGATAAGCTAACCCATACTTAAGAGCAAAGAAATAAAAAAGCCAAGACAAAGCGCCAGAAATTCCCGCCAATACAATCAAAAGCCATCCCTTAGAATCAAAAAGATCAAAAGAAAAGTTTTTAAATTTACCCAAAAACAAAGCTGTCAAAATAAGAAAAACCATCATCACCACAGATCGCAAAGTTGTCGCTAAAATTGGTTCAACCCCCTTTAAACCAAGTTTTCCAAAAACAGCAACAAGTGCCGCAGTGATTGACGCAAGTAATGCATAAACTAACCACATATAAAATATATTATATCACAAATTTTAATTATACTCTTTTTAAAAACAAAGCATTTATAGCAACAACCACCGTACTTAAAGACATAAACAAAGCTCCGACAGCCGGGCTCAAAAGAATCCCTTGGTTATACAACACCCCTGCAGCAATAGGTATGGCAACAACATTATAACCTGTTGCCCAAACCAAATTTTGCGTCATTTTACCATAAGTTGACCGGGCCAAAGAAACAACACCAACAATATCCATAGGATTACTTTTTACAAGTATTATATCAGCCGTTTCTATCGCCACATCTGTTCCGGCACCTACAGCTATCCCAACATTAGCCTGAGCCAAAGCTGGTGCGTCATTAATCCCATCACCAGTCATCGCAACAACAAAACCTCTTTCTTGAAGCTCTTTAATTTTATTTATTTTTTCTTCAGGTAACACCTCTGAAAAATACTTATCTATACCAACCTCACTTGCTACCTGTTTAGCAGCTTCTTTCCTATCACCAGTAAGCATTATGCTTTTTATATTCATTTTTTTAAGCATTTCTATAGCTTTCTTTGATTCAGGTCTAACAACATCAGATAACAAAATAGCACCAATAAGTTTTTTATTTTCCAAAACATAAACAACCGTACTCCCTGGCTCTTTGGTTTCCTCAATTCTTTTGTCTTCAAAATCTATATTCTCTTCTTTTAAATAACCAATACTCGCAACCACAACCTCTTTCCCCTCTACTGTTGCCAAAGCCCCTTTACCGGGAATATTTTTAAAACCAGAGATCTGAAAAATATTTTTAGCCGCCTTAACAATACTTTGAGCAATTGGGTGGCTAGACCGAGAATCAACCGAAGCAGCCAAATTTAAAACATCATCCTTGTTTTTTTTACCAGAAAAACTAACAACCTTTTTTAATCCAAACTCTCCTTTGGTAAGAGTACCTGTTTTATCAAAAATAACTGTGTTTATTTTTCTCATATTCTCAAAAGCCGAACGGTTTCTAATTAAAAAACCTTGCCCGGCAGCAAGGGATGTAGACACTGCTACAACTAGAGGCACAGCCAAACCCAAAGCATGTGGACAAGCAATAACCATTACTGTAACAGTTCTTTCTAAAGCAAAAAATAAATCTTGATCTGAAAAAAATGACCAAAAAAATAAAGTTAGAACACTAATAGACAAAGCAATAACAGTAAGCCATAAAGCAGCTTTGTTTGCCAAATCTTGAGTTTTTGATTTGCTCTCCTGAGCCTGGCGAACCAAATCAATCACTCGTGATAAATAAGAATCTTTGCCTATTTTTTGTACCTCTACTACTATTGATCCGTCTCCGTTTATGGATCCGCCGATTATTTTATTACCTTCTTTTTTAAAAATAAATCCCGATTCTCCTGTAAGCATAGATTCGTTAACTGACGTCTCCCCAGAAACAACAATCCCATCAACAGGTGTTTTTTCTCCTGGTTTTATTAATACTTTATCACCAACTCTTAATTGATTAATCGCCACTTCTTCTGTGCTTCTATTACTCTTAACCCTGTGGGCTATTGAAGGCATTAATTTAACCAGTTCCTCAAGCGCCATTCCTGCACCCATAATTGAACGCATTTCTACATAATGACCCAAAAGCATAACATCTATTAAGGTAACTAGCTCCCAGAAAAACAACTTCCCAGACAAACCAAAGACTACCGCCAAACTATAACCATAGGCGGTAGTAATTGCCACGGCAATCAAAGTCATCATACCAGGCGATCTCCTTTTTAATTCATCAAAAAAACCTTTTAAAAATGGCTGGCCACCATAAAAATAAACAACAGAAGACAGAACAAACAAAATATACAAATCACCAAAAAAAGAAAAATCCCAACCAAAAAAATCTCTTACCATTGGTGAGAGGGCCAAAACAGGAAAAGTCAAAACAAGACAAACAAAAAATCTTTTTTTAAAATCAGCCGCCATCATAGCGTGATGACTTTGGCTACCTTTGTGGTTATGTTCCATAAAAATTAACCACTATTTAACTTACGATTATAATCTCCAAGGGCTTCTCTTTGAACATCTTCTAAGTGTATTGTTGACCTCTTTGATCTTATAAACTCTTCAGCCTCTTTAGGGCTCATGCCTTTTTCTGAAACTAAATAAGCCGCCACAAGAGTTGGCGCCCTACCATGACCATTTTTGCAGTGAATATAAATTTTTTTGTCCATTGATACTAGTTTTTTTATTATGGATACCCCAAAATCAAACTGGTCCCTTGTGGGTGCTGCATGATTTTCAACGGGAATCCAAACATAAAAATCTACACCAAAGGGAGCATCTACTCTACTCTTTTCAAGAGAGATATCTGCTGTTATCCCCTCTTTTTTAAGCAAATTTTCATCAAAGTGAACTTGGCAACATTGATTTGTGCCTATATAAATACCGTCAGTAATATAATCGTATTCCAGCTCTTTTATTTGAGAATGATCAATTTCCATAATTTTATTTTTAACTTAATTTTAATTAGTAATTAAATTATACAATACCAAACAATACTAACAAACCAAACAAAACCAAACTCATGGATGCAATATGTTTTTTGTAAGGCATGCGCGTTAATTTTTCTGCCGAGCTAATTACTATAAAAATTTGAAAAAAAGTTGCTAAGGCAATTCCAAGAATTGCAGCAATTTTTCCTAAAACAGAGTCTTGAAAAAAAAAGCGGAGCAAGGGTAATTATATCATCTGAAACCATTATAAAAGATATAACAAACCCCGCGCCAACAAGCCGCATAAATCTTTTTGTAGAGATAGGATGAACAAGCACATGCTCTACTTTAGTGCTAACCCTTCCTTTAAAAATATCTATATAAACTAACAAAGCAAGCAAAAATAATAATCCGGCAACAATATAACGAGCAGAGGACAAAGTTATTAAAAATGAAGAAAGGAAAATAGCAATAATCACAGCAAGACAAACCGCAAATATATTCCCTATTGAAAAAACAATTTTACCCTTTAAAGTTCTTGTTAAGCTTGCACTAATTGGTATACGAGTCAGTGTATCATCCAAACTGGTCACCAGCTGAACCCAAAAACCTAAGAAAAAATATTTAATCATAATATATTGTTACAACAAATACGAAAAACCTACTTATATCTAATTATAACACTATCCCCTTTGACTATATTAAACTTATCAACACTCCCCGAGGTAACTTCAAGAGCATGCGTCACCAGCCCATGTGATTTATATTTTTGAAAAGAATCCGGTTTAATATTTTTTCAAAACCAACTACAACATCGTCCTTTATCCAAATAAGATCTATTGGAATTTTCATCCCTTTCATCCAAAAAGTTTGTTCTTTCACTTTACTAAAAACAAAAAGCATTCCCTCATTTGAAGATAAGTCTTCTCTACCAGACAAACCTTTCGCTAATGCAGCAGGTGTTGCAACAACATCCACCTCAAATGCAACCTCATCAATTTTAATATAAGCTTCTTGAGATACATTACTCCCTAAACCAAACCACCAAATTACAACAAAAATAATCGAGAAAAAAAATAAAAACCCGGCAATTATTATTATAGAATTTTTATATATATTTTTATTTTTCACTAACTAAGGGTAGACCTGTTTTACTCCAATCATCTTTCCCGCCTTTATAATCTAATACATTAGCATAGCCCATAGACTGAAGTTTTTTTGTTACATTTGTTGATGCTGAGCAAAGAAAACCTGAACAATAAACAACGATTAATTGATTTTTATCAGGAAGCATCTCAGTAGACAAATCATCAATCTTATCAGCAGGAATATTAATTGCATCAGGAAGATGGCCAAAGGTATAATTTTCTTCTGATAAAACTTCCACGAGTTTAAAGTCTTCTTTATTTTCTAAAAGTTCAAATACTTTCTCTTTTGATATGATTTTTATTTTATTGGTATCCATTTTAAAATTCTTTTTATTACCTATGTATTTATATAATACCATGATAATAATCCTTAAAAAAACAAAAACCCTAACATTGCGCAAAGGTTTTTATAGATATCTAAAAAATTTCTAGACCTAATTTAATTATGTTACAAAAATAAGCGAATCAGTCTTATTTCATCATAAGAAAAATCATTGCCTAAAATTTGTTTAACTGGGGAAAGTTTTGTGTCGCCAGTTTTTTTAAAGGCTGCTTCTACTTTTTTAAAACGACTAGTTGGAAAACTTTTTTTCAAATAGCATAAATCCATACCGTCTCCCCCATTAAATATCTTTTCCAAATGACCTATTATTGTCCCTTCTGTCATTTCACGCATCTCGGCCATTTCTGAAACTGCAAGTTTTTTACAAACAAGCAATTTTGTTTTTTCATAAGTAGAAAGTTTTGCTTCTTTTTCTTTTTTTGTTGGCTCCACAGAACACAAAAATTCTTTTTGCCTCTTTTCTTTTCTTAAAAAATTTATTTTCTTAAGAGAACTGCGAGCTTCTTCCGACATTTCAATTAGCTGCTTGTCCAACTCTATTACTTCCTCTTTTGCCTTCAGGGCCATTTCATTTAATCCCATTAGTCTTAAACCGTTTAAGGATTTTATTCGAGAAAGTGCCACGTAACCCATACCTTCCACAAATGATTTTGAAAGATCAATTTCTGCGGCATCCAGCGTCATACCTTGGCTCTTATGAACAGTAATCGCCCAAGCAAGCCGTAGAGGAATCTGCCATACTTCTGCTTTTGTCTTACCGTCTTCTTCGATTTTCCAATTTACATAATCTGCAGTTATCTTTTTACCTTTGGAAGTTTTGACCACAGGAAGCCCTTCTTTGCCAAAACCAACAACCTTTCCCAAAGTCCCATTTACATATCCCTCTTCAAAATTATTTTTAACAAACATCACCACCGCACCTTTTTTGAGTACAAGATTTTCCGGAGCAAGACAGCTCCTTTTCAAAGCCTCTACTAAATTACGATTACCCTTTGATCCCATAGCATATTCTTTCATCTTGCCTGAAATTTTTTCAAGCTCGCGACCATTTACGGTATCAACATTAAAATTATGAGTATGCAGCTTTATTGCAGCTGAAAATTTGGAAACATCCTTTTTGTAGCATTTTCTCAAAGGTGTTAGGCTGTGTTCTCCTGTATTATTTTTACGTATATCGTTAAGCAAGCTGGTCAAAATATCATCTTCTTGCCTGTGCTGTTCACTCAAATAACAAACTTTCAATTTCATATCATTCCAAACCTGAGATCTATTAACAAAACGTGCATCTTCGCCTCCCCTGCTTATTGGAGGTAACTGAAAAAAATCACCACAAAGCACGACTTGCAACCCACCAAAAGGCAAAGGATTCTGTTTAAACATTCGGCAAACCTTATCAACCATATCTAAACGAAAAGAATGAAGCATTGAAACCTCGTCTATCACCAAAACTTTAGTTTTCTCAAAACGTTTTTTTAAGTTTTTCTTTTTTAAAATTAAACTCAAATCCCTATCTGTAAGTTCGTCTTTTATCCCAATACCCGCCCACGAATGGATAGTTATCCCGTTCATGTGCGTAGCGGCAATACCGGTAGAAGCAGTGACCCCAATACTCACACTTTTCTTTTTTAAATAATCAACGTATTTGTTCAACAAAAAAGTCTTGCCGCTCCCTGCCGAACCGGTTAAAAATACATTATGCCCCATCTTCAAAATATCTAATGCCTCCTTTTGTGTCATGATTATAGTTTACCTCAGAATCATCTTATCACAAAAAAGCCGCTCTATTGCTAGGACGGCTTTAAGATTTCTTTCTATTTTTTAAAAGTTGTCTCGCCTTTTTTATTTAAAACAACATTAGCAGGGACTAGATTATCCTTTCTTAATTTTCGCGAAAGCTCTCTAAATGTAGAGCATTTTTTTCTACGCAGCAAAGTCTTTTCCCCTTCACCTCCAGGTCCATAAACTCTACCCACTTTCTTTCCCCTAGAAACAGTAATCTTTACCTTATAGATATCAGCCAAAAAACCTCCTTTTTTATACCTTTTGTATTTTTCTCATCAACAAAATTTTCAAAAAACCCTAAAAAGATAATACAGTATTAAATCAAATTTGTAAATAAAAAATGCGTACAAAAATTAATCTAACTCCATCATAAAGATTATCTTATTGTTTTCCATATTATAAAGCTCAATTCCCTTCTCTGGAACCAAAATATTTTTCTCTTCTAGATACTTACCGAATGCTGGATAAATTTTCATAGGACCAAACATATAAGAAAGCATGTTTTTAATTAGAAATTCCGCAACTAAATAATTTTTTCTTTCCATGGTCTTAAAATTAAATTTATCTTTATTGGCTTCTATTTTATCCATATCTTCGTTAGTAATTATGGAACCAACTTCACTTCTTAACTCCTCTTTTGGGGTTTTCTTTGGATCATCATAATAAACCCCTATACCGTTTACAGAATTAAACCCTGCCCCGCGCATTTCTTCGTCTAGTTTTGTCATTGGCTCACCCACTCCACTATATGGACCGATGTGTTCAACATAGGCAAAGGTGTATGGGCCCATTTCTCTAGTCTCTATTAAAACCCCAGAAAACATTCCCATATAAAACAGAAAGACAATAACAGCCAAAATAATAATACCTAAAATAATTAGTGCAATTTTCATAATTTTTTATTTTATAAATTTAAAATCTTTTAGTTTTTATCTACCATATATATTATAATAATATTTCACTAAAAATAAAAACACAAAAACACCCCCCACAGCTATGTAGGGGGGTGTTTTTGTTAATACAAATCAAATTTTAATTTGATTGCATAAAGATAAAAGTCCATGGAGATCCAAATATGACCGCTGCTGCTTCAAACTTATTGTTCTTAGCAATGGTCATGATATCCAACATCTTTTCTTTGAGCTTGTCTCTCAATTTCAAATTGGAATCTTTCATAAATCCAACGCTTGCAGTTAGGTCTTCTTTTTCTAGATCTTTCTCGCCTTTCTTCTCTTCTTTTGGTCTGGATACTATCACTTCTGGTTCTTCTTCATTTATCTGTCCAATTTCTTGAAAAACATCCTGGAATTCATTTTCAAATCTTTCAGACCCAATTTGCTCAACTGTCTTTCTGACAAAATTATTAAATTCATCTATTTCATCTTTTTGATCTTCGGAAAGAGGAAATTCTTTCTGACAATAAATCTCATTCACTTTTTTCTTAGTAGTAATGTAGACATAGCCTGTTGCTTTATTGTGTGTCCACGGATTAAGAATATCATCTCTATATCTTTCTTGGAAAATAGACACAGCATCAAAAGTTTCCTGATCAAAAAATCCGGTCACTTCAAGATCCTCAAATCCTTCATAAGAATAAAGAAATGATTGCAACTTCATTACCTCTACAGGATTATTATCAGCATCCTTTTTCAAGAATTCTAATAAATAATTACACTGCACTGGCTTAGGAACTGGTTTAGGAACTGGTTTAACTGGAATAATTATCCTTCCTCCTCCTCCTGGACCTGTCTCATCATTGTCTGTCGAGCTACTACAACCTTTATCTTTATTGAAGTCTATAAAACCATCTCCATCATTATCTATTCCATCTGAACACTGATAGATTGGTGGCGGGGGTGGTGGGGGTGGTGTTGTACTTACCACCACGCTCCTTGTCACCTCCACAGCACTTGCTCCTTTAGAGTCTTTGACATTGTATTTGATAGTGTATGTTCCTGCTGGAGTTGTAGAACTTACTGAGTCTCCTCCAACAACAATGCTTCCTGTGATATCTCCATCTTCTGGGTCATCAGCTGTTGCTCCTGGATCTGTAAATGTACTTCCTTCTGTCATGTTAAACGGATTGTTTCCAAGAAGTGTTATTACTGGGATTTGGTTTACAACAAGAGGTTTGTTAAACGCTACACAATGATAAGTTCCTACCGACTGAGAACCAACAATAAAATCGAAGTTATCATAATTTAAAACGTCCTTATGACAATACATTTCAGCACTAACATCACTTTTATTTGTTGCGTGAGTAAATCCCAAATAACCACTTTGAAAAGCCTCACGAACCCAAATCTTGCTTGCTGTCACTGTGTTAAAAGTTGTTGTTGCGACACCCATGTTATTAGTAGGACCAAAGGTTGTCCATCCACCGCCTGCGTATTCTGTGTGATCGCCTGGGTTTGATGTGCCATGATAAGCCCACTCAAATTCCCAATTTGGCTCAAAACGACAACTATTATGGTTACTCACCCAATCTTGAGCTGTATTACTTGTTATGTCTGGTCCTCCCGATCCCCAATTTGGCAAATCTGTCTCATTATCACAAACTACTTTAGTGGCAACAATTGAGGCTTCTGTTGAAGGACTACTTCCTATTTTGTTCAACACAACCAAAGTCCTGTCGGGTCTGCTTATAGTTAAGTTAATAACCCCGTCTGAATTACTATTTGCGTTTATGTCATCAGATGGATCTAATGTAAACAATTCATCACTATAACTGAAGAAATCAGATAAAGACGAAATAACAACATCGTAACAGTAAAAACTCCTGTTTTGTTTGTGTTGCTCACTATGTTGTTGTTTTCGTCAACTATTATGTTACATATCATAATAGATCCCAAAGGATTTGTTTGAGCCTCAACAAAAGAAGTTGTAAATATCAAACTCACTGCCCAGATGGCTACTATACAAACAGCAAGAAAGAATTTTCGCAAAACATTACTGAAAAAATATGAATGTTTCGCTATTTGAATATTTGTG
>CAZPYD010000003.1:47546-53187 GCA_964590835.1 uncultured Candidatus Saccharibacteria bacterium
AATTCTTCATAACAAAATATAATTAAATAAAATTAAATAATAAAATTCTCCCTGCTGTTTAAGGCAAAGGAAGTTAATTTTTAAAAGAGCGACCTAAAAACTATTTTGCACCAAAGAATAACTTATTTGAGATGGTACGTCAATATATCACCCCTCCAACTACTGAATATATTACTCATATAAACAACAATGAGACATATAGATAAAAATAAAAACACCTCCAAAAGGAGATGTTTTTATTTTTTCTTCCATAAAATTATTTCTTCCAGTCTTCTAAAATTACCTTGCTTCCGCGTTTGCGGACTTTTATTTTTTGTCGCTCACGCCACCTCAGCTCCTTCATTAGCTCTTTTGGAACATTTATATAATAACTCCCTCTCCCATTTTTAACTATTTTTCTTATATTTTTGTTCATAAAAATATTATATCATACCATGAACGTTCAATGAACATACCATGGTATGTTCATTGAACGTTCATGGACAAATAGGGTCAGCCACCATTTTTCTCTAATTACGTGAGTAGGATTCGGTCAGGAGCCTGCCTGCCGGTAGGCAGGTCCATAAAAATCATAGTCGCTTCGCTCCTTGATTTTATATGGCTCACGACCCTGGCTCGGCGACCCACAAGCGTCGCTTCACTCCTCTTGCGGGTACCCCGCCTGCGCCTTTCGAATCCTGCCGACAGAAAGAACCACAAAAGCCCCAATGCTATCGCATCGGGGCCTAAGTGGTTCTAGCTCCCCCTACTGGATGTATTTAGAACTCTGGATTGGAGTAAAATAAAGGATGATTTGCAGTTTGGTAATACTTTAGACTTATTTCCTAAACTAGCACTTCAGAACTAATTATAAGTTTTACAAAAAAGAAAATCGCCCACTCGGAGCGATTCCCAAGCAGGCGATGTTCGGCGAACTAGCAGTATTGCATATACACGCCGATGATTTTCAATTCAAAGTGATAGGTATTGTTTTCCTTTCTGAGATAGCCATTCTCGGCAAACTCGTCCAGAATAGCTTTTTCGCCGTGGGACGGAGTATGCGAGCAAAAGTCCACATATCCTTCCCAAGTGAACGATGCCCACTGGTCATCGTTGGCGAAACGTGCCATTTTGAGAATGTTTGTGGCAACGATCTCCCTCTCACTGTTCTGCCACACTGTGTCCATGAGTGGACCTTTCACGTCCGACGGTTTAATCATCTCTGGCATTTCAACACCTCCTTGAATAAATGTTTTATTAAACAAAAAATTATTCTCTCTTTCTCCAAACATAATAACACAACTATATCAGCTGTGTCAATAGATGGCTCCCATTGTTGGATGTATTTAGAACTTTAGATTGGGGTAAAATAAAGGACGATTTACAGTTTGGCAATACTTTGGACTTGTTTCCCAACCTAGCACTTCAGAACTAATGCTCGCTTTTGCATAAATAAATTTTCGTTGACAACAAAATAAAATCTTGTTAGTTTGTCCACATTAGTTTTTTTGTTTTTGATATATAATAAAAAGATAGATTACTTTGTTTTAGACATATACAGCACGATACAACCCCACCAAAACCTATACTAAACTTTAGTTAGGAGTGGAACGGCGATGTCCCTTAACTTTTTTGCCGTTTCTCTTATACTCACGAACAGGAACAATTTTTTGCTTCTGCTTTCCGTAAGTAGAAGTTTTTGTTTTAGCCATAATAGTTAAAATAAAAACTTAAATAAACAAGGCTGACCACACCTCGCTGACCACTAAATGTGGTCAGTGTTATTTATTAAGAGATGGGGTTATACCGCTGTATATATCCAAAACATAAATCAAAGGACAAAACAAAAAGCTCCAAAGGGTGACATTTCGGGAAGCCAGAACCTTTCGGTTTTGAACTTCCACGCAATTTACATTTTGTGGAAGTATTACCCCCCACGAAATGTCATCCTTTAGAGCCTTCTAATCCTATATAATTATTTAGTTTTGAAAACTTATTTGTATGAACACCTCGCTTAGCTATTAAAATGTCACCCATTCAAATAAAAAATTTACTTGAATACTGTTATTTTAGTTTATAGCTAAAAAGAAGTCAACAGACAAAATTTACATTTCGTCACTCATTTTTTGTAGAGCATCTTTTAATACCATTGTGGCCTTACAATCATCTTTGTTATAAATCAAAATTCTTTCTAAAATTTTATCATCCTTCTTTTCTATGTAATCGTTAAACCATTGAATAGATAAAGCTCCAGACGGTGTCTTGTCTTCCCAATCAAAACCAAGATATTGGGCAATAGCTTTTATTGAATAACTTCCAAGAGGCCAGTCTGTATTTTTAAGAACAACATCATTGTATAAATCTATTGTATTTGGATTAGCAAAAAATTCTTCAACTTCTTTTTCTGAAGCAATATCAGAATATATTTTTTGCATCTTTCCATAGATTGTCTTCTCATAAGCAGAGTAGTAATAAACAGAAAAATCATCTTTAGGCAAAGACCTAATATAATCCCAAAACTCAAACCAAACTCGTTTTTCTTCGTCTGCTGTTATGTCTTTAGCTGTAAAATCTAAAAACCTCTCTCCCTTATCGCTTCTCTCATAAACTCCGTGCATATAAACAAACTCCCGAGTTGGGTCTGTCTCTATGTCAAAAAATAACTCATAAGAAACTCTTGGAAAATCAACTTTTTTGTAAATAACTGGCTTTTTTGTGTTCTTCAAAACATTTGCCCTCCTGACAAGGCTTTCAAGTCTACTCTTCCCTATATTCTTTAGAAAATCCTTATTTTTATTTATCTTCTTTTCTTTTTCTTTTAGCTCTAAAACTTCCTCTGTTTTAAGTCCTAGAACCTCGCTAATTTTTTTAATACCCAAATCCAAATTTATCGTATCTCTCCATTTCCCTCCCATAAAAAACAATCCTGTTAAATCATCCTCTTCTTTAACCCATTTTTTACAACTATTATACCACGGACAAATAGAACAATTACTACCAAGAGCTGGATTGTTTCTTGTTTTATTTTCCAAAAGTGCCAATACAATGTCTCTTGTTTTTTCATATTCTTCCCAAAAGCTAATTTTACTTGTTTTGGTTACTGGATTATTTAAGTCATAAACAACTTCGTCGCCTTTAATATCAAAAATAATTCCAAGCTTTTTGTTTTCAAAACCAAGCCTGTTTAACACATCAGAATAAAGAGCAAGTTGTATGGCATAATGTTTTTTTAGTTTCCCTTCTTTGCCGTTTTCTACATCGGCACCCTCACGCCCCATACCAGATTTTATATCCATTGGTATGTATTGCCCATCTGATGCTTTTTTAAGCAAATCTGGGATACCACGGAGATTATCTTTAATTAAAACACCTTGATATATTAACTCTTCCCCTTTCTTCATTGCCTCAATAGTTTTTTCAAATCTTTCTTCCAAAGAACCAGCAACTTCTTCTGACAAATCTAAATACTTACCTTTTAGGTCAGAAATTACTTTATCTTCATACCGAACACCTTTATCCCAAAGCATCTGAACAAAAGGATTAGTTTCTTTTATTTTTTCTTCCTCTGGACCATACTCATCCCTCCATATCCTATGTGGGCATTGAATATAGTCATAAAGTTTTGAGGCAGTTACATATTTCATTTTATTTATTCAAATAATTCAAGTACATTTTGAGCCTTTTGTAATTTTTCAAAATTAGTATATCTTGTTCCTTGCATATAACCCATAGGAGCATCGCCGTATGGTATTTTATTTTTTAGTTTTTTCGCTGGTTCTGAAAAAAATAGTTTGTATTTACCTTCTTCCCCATAAGGTTCAATTTTTTCAATTGGGGCAAAATGTGTGACCGCTGATATTGGTTGAGTTTGGTAAGAAGCAATATATTTAATTTTATCTAAATTACCTCCTGCTATACGGATTGCATACCAAGCATTCTCTCCAATAAAAACTCTTTCAAATCCCTCCTTCTGTGCTGGGACAACAATAGTATCTTTTTGATTTTTAGAAATCTCTACAACTGGCTTTGAAACTGCTTTTGGTATCTCAAAAGCCCTCAAGCCAGCAAGTGGTAAGGTTTGATATATTTCATTTAGAAATACTTTAATTTCCGCTTTTTCTGCTTCAGAAATAGTTGGTTCTTGTGGACTATTCCCATTTTCAACAATACTTCTACCAGCCTTATTAACTCTTTTTATAAGTGCGTATTCTAACCATTTAGCGTGAGTTGAATTTATTGTATTTGAAACAAAAACAATACCTTTATCCCAAAAGTTCTTATTTTTTATATGTTGATTTATTCTAGTTGAAATAGTATCTGCTTGCCCAATATAAACAGTTGGAATTTCATCTTCTGGTTTTGAATAACCTGTAAGAATGTAGATACCTGCTCCTGTTAGTTCAGAACGATTTTTAATTTGCTCCCATTTATTTCTAGGGAATGCAAAAAATTTAGAAGGAGAACTTTGTCTATCAATAATACGAAGACCCTCTGGGTCTCCTTCTGGAACAAAAATACGAATAGTAAATGGATTATTCATATGTTGAATAATATCAGAATGTTAAGTAAAGTAAAGAATATGGAAGATTTGTCTATTCAACAATTACAAAAAGGATTAACTCGCAGACTAGAATACTGCTTAGACGCAGAAGACTACAGCACTAATTTAGTGGTTAGTATCTATGACTATATTGAATACATAAACAAACATCCTGTTTTAGATTATTTATTAACAACAAAAATTCAGGAAAGACCCAAGAAAATTTTAGAAAAACTTAATAAACTTGAAAAAGAAACGGAGAAAGAGCTAGATGCTGTATTTGAAGATATAAGCAAAAAAACAAGCAAGAAGGAAAAAGAATCTATAAAAAGTTGGATTGGAAACGAAAGTGCTTTTGATGAATATAAAGGACAAAAAAGTGGAAAAATTCTCAGCTCAAGAGGCAAAATAGTTAGTATGCACGACACACTAGAAGAAATCCTAACCAAACTCTGCAAAAAAAGAAAAAAGAATGATTTTGAGGAATATATTGAACTAAAACCAATAAAAGGAAGCAACCATAGCACAGTCCACACAAATATATCGGAAAGATATAAAGAATTTTTTCAAATAAGAAATTATCACAAAAACGAAAAACCAATATCAGCTTGGGGAGGATTTGAGGAAATATACATCTGTTATCAAGCCATAGAAGGATTTATAGGAAACTTTAGTGATAATGTTGAAGAGCAACAAAATTTAAAATTCTTAGCCAGTGCCTATGAAAGTCTGAAGAACAAAACCAGAGATGCAAAAAGCAATCCACTCGTGTCAAGAAACAAAAAAACACACTTGAAAAGATTACACTTAGGGCTTCTTGACCAACTTGATTTTGTAGAAAATAAAGAAAATTATATTCCTAAAACAATGCAAAAAAGTAAAAGATTAAACTTAGAAAAATTAGATAACCAAAAAAAACAAAACAACTTTAAATTTAATAAAGATACTGGTGATTTTGTTTTTAATGAAACAAAAGGTAATTTGACTATAAACAGCCAAGAATACAAGGTGCTAAAAAATCTTCTGTTTGCCGAGAATAATCAAGTTGATTACTTCACACTAATAAAAAATATCTGGACAAACAGAGAAGATTCAAAGACCAACAGAAACGACCTGTCTCTC
>CAZPYD010000004.1:0-6902 GCA_964590835.1 uncultured Candidatus Saccharibacteria bacterium
GTGCATATCGCACCTGCTTTTGGTGAGGATGATATGACGCTAGGGCAAAAAGAAAAGTTGCCTTTTGTGCAGCATGTAAAAATGGATGGACATATTGAAGGCGTTGAAGGACTAGAGGGATTATCTGTGAAGCCGATTGATAATCATCAGGCTACTGATATTGAAGTATTAAAAAATTTAGCAGGCAAAGGTCTTCTCTTTGCTAAAGAAAAATACGAACACAGCTATCCTCATTGCTGGAGGTGTGATACTCCTTTAATCAATTATGCTACCAGTTCTTGGTTTGTGAGAGTAACTAAAATAAAAGAAAAAGCTTTAAAAGAAGCAAAAGATATTAGTTGGGTGCCAGGACATATCAAAGAAGGGCGTTTTGGTAAGTGGCTGGAAGGGGCGAGAGATTGGTCTATTTCTCGTCAGAGATTTTGGGCTTCGGTGATGCCGATTTGGGTTTGTGAAGAGTGCGGCGAGAAGAAAGTGTACGGTAGCGTAGCTGATTTAGAAAAAGATAGTGGAGAAAAGGTAATTGATTTGCACAAGCATATTGTTGATAAGATCACCGTACCTTGTGAGTGTGGCAAAACCATGAAGAGAATCCCGGATGTTTTGGATACTTGGTTTGATTCTGGATCTATGCCTTATGCTCAAATGCATTACCCTTTTGAAAACAAAGAAAAATTTGACGCCAATTTTCCTGCAGAATTTATTGCCGAGGGAATCGATCAAACAAGAGCATGGTTTTATTATCTGCATGTATTAGCAACTGCTATTAAGGGAGAGGTGGCATTTAAAAATGTGATTGTTAATGGAATTGTTTTGGCTGAGGATGGTAAAAAGATGGCGAAAAAGCTTCAAAATTATCCAGACCCGATGGAGGTAGTGGATAAATACGGTGCCGATTCTTTAAGGTTTTATCTTTTGAGTACTCCGGTTGTTCGTGCAGAAGATTTGAATTTTTCTGAAAAAGGCGTGGACGAGGTAAGCAAGAAGATTGTCTCCAAGATAAGAAACATAATTTCTTTTTATGAGATGTATAAAGACAAAATAGAAACCACAGATGAGGCTTCTGAAAATGTTTTGGACGAATGGATTCTTTTGAGACTTAGACAGGCAGGCGAAATGATAACCAAAGAACTTGATAAATATAATCTTGATCGCGCGTCTAGGCCTATTGAGCTTTTTGTTGATGATCTTTCAAACTGGTTTGTTCGCAGATCTAGAGATAGGTTTAAGGAAGGCGGACAAGATGCTGCTTTTGCAATGAGTACGTTGCGATATGTTTTGGAAGAACTTTCTAAACTAGTTGCGCCTTTTATGCCGTTTGTGGCAGAAGAAGTTTATCAAGTTGCGAAGGTTGATGGAGTGGAGTCAGTGCATCTAGAGAGCTGGCCGAAAGCAGAAGGATTAGATGACAGTGGTAATTTATCTTTAAGAGAGATGCTTGTTGTAAGAAATATTGTCTCGCTTACTTTAGATAAAAGACTTCAGGAAAAAATTAAGGTTAGACAGCCTCTTCAAAAAATAAAACTTAATAATAAAAAAATATTAGAAGTACTAATTGTGAGCCTAGAAGGCAAAGATGGTTTGTTGCAGCTTATAAAAGAAGAGGTGAATGTAAAAGAAGTGGTTTTTGATGATAGTGTCAGTGAAATGTTTGAGCTAGACACAACTCTTACCCCAGAATTAAAAGAAGAAGGGATGGTGCGTGAGATTGTTCGTTTTGTTCAAGGTCTTCGTAAAAAGGCCGGTCTTACTCCGGATGAAAAAATTAAGTTAACAGTAGATGTCGACGATCAGGGGAAATCTTTTGTAGAAAAATTTGAAGCTGATATCAAAAAAGGAACAAACACAGACTCTATAAAATTTACTGAAGCAGAAGACAGTGCAGAACTAAAGATGGAAGATTTTGTTTTAAAATTTAAAATTTAATTCTGTGTCTCATTATATTTATATTACAGAAGCTTTTGTTTTTAAAAAGTTTAATGTAGGGGAGGCTGATAGTGTTTATTCTTTTTTTACTAAAGAATTTGGGAGATTGAACATTAAAGCTCAGGGTATTCGTCACCTCAAGTCTAAGCTGAGGTATGGTCTTTCTGGTTTTTCTTTTTTAAAAATAGCCTTTGTGGCAACTTCGGGTGGGTATTGGCGTCTAATTGATGTTGAAGAAACCGAAGTTTTTGATGAGGTTAGAAAAGATTCTATTAAAACAAAATATTGTTTGAAGCTATTTTCTTTGATAGATCGCCTATTACAGGGAGAAGAAAAAGACTATGTATTGTGGAATAAATTGGCGAAGTTTTTTGTTTTGATTGATAAAAAAGAAATATCAAATGATGATTTAAAAAAAGTTGTAGTTTCTTTTGCCGCAGATATTGTTGCTCATTTAGGTTATGCAGACAAAGAAGAAGTAAGATTAAATCCTTCTTTGGTTATTAAAAGTGCCTTAAAACAAAGTATGTTATAATATAATCACGTAACATAAAATCAATAAAGATGTTTCAAATTTTATGGAAGATAACAATGGTTTAAAAAAAATAAAGAGTCGTTTATATAAAAAAGATACTTTGATAGATAAACGAACAGAAAGAGGAAGCTTGGAAACTGAAAAAAAAGAAGTTGAGACTGATTGGATTGAAAAAGAGGAAGAGGATTTTAAAAAAATGCCTAAACCAACAAAAACAAAAAAGAAATTATCTATTTTTTGGATTATATTTTCTGTTTTTATCTTGTTAGCCGTTAGTGCGGTGGCTTTTTTGTATTATTTTGTTGGTTTTTCTGGCTTTGGCGCTAAGATTGTTTCTTCTAGAAACATTGATCTCGCTATTGAAGGCCCTTTGGTGGTGGAATCAGGGGAGCGTAATAGGTGGTATATTTCTATAACAAATAACAACGATGCAAACTTAGAGCTGGCTGATCTTATTATAAAATATCCAAAAGGAGCGTTGTCGTTGCAAAGCGAAGAAGTTGAAAAAGAAAGAAGAGCTTTGGGTGAAATAATAGCTGGCGAAACAGTACGTGAGGAATTGATTTTTTTTATTTTAGGTAAAGAGGAAGAAGAAAAAACAATAGAAATTACCTTAGAGTATAGAATAACCGATTCTAATGCTATCTTTGCCAAAGACATAAAACAGACTATTAAACTATCACGTTCACCGATTGGTGTTTCTGTAAAACTTCCAAAAGAAATAGGAGTTAATCAAGAATTTGTTTTAGAGGTTGAGTATGTTTCTAATAGTGAGTCCCTCTTGAAAGATCTTTATTTAAAAATGGATTACCCTCCTGGATTTGAGTTTATAGAATCCAGTTTAAACACTTTTAAAGGTAACAATGTTTGGAAAATTGGCGATTTGATGCCTCAAGAGAAAAGGACTTTGGAGATAAGAGGGAAGCTAGAAGGACAAGATTTGATGGAACTAACTTTTCATGGTTCTGTGGGTAGTCTTAAGGAGGGTAGAGACTTGGAGGCTTTTATCACATCGTCTAATTCTGTTGTTTTGAGAAAATCTGTTTTTGATCTTGCTTTTTTGGTGGGAGGTGGTGATATAAGTCATACCTCAACCGGAAGTCAGCTTAATTTTTCTATTCCATGGCAAAATAATTCTCCTGTTGAGATAAGAAATGCCGTTATAAATGTTAAATTGGAGGGTGATGTAATAGATTCAAGAACAGTGTCTGTTAAAAAAGGTTTTTATAGGGGGTTTGATAATCTTGCTGTTTGGAATTCTTCTAGTTTGCCGGAATTAAAATCAATTTATCCAGGTAATTCGGGTGTAGTAGAATTATCTTTTAATTTAAAGAAAGATATTCCGGTAACGACCGCTTCGGAAAAAAATTTTGTTTTTGTTCTCCAAGGAGAAATGACAGGTACTAAGATCGACGAAGATGGTCAAATAGCTACTGTAAAAAGTAATATATCAAAAGAAATAAAAATTAATTCAGAGATAGAAATTGCAGCTGATCTTTTGCATTCTTCCGGTCCTTTACCTCCTAGGGTTGGGCAGGAAAATGTTTATACTGTTTCTTGGTCTGTTTCTAATTTTTATAATGATGTTTCGGGTGCAGTTGTTCGTGCATCATTACCTTCTTATGTATCTTGGATTGGTTCTGTGTCTCCATCTGGGGAAAATGTTATGTATAGTCCTTCAGCAGGAGAGATTGTTTGGAGTATTGGAGACATAAAGGCTGGCACGGGCTTGTCTAGTCCTCCTAAAAAAGTTACATTTCAAATATCATTTTTACCTAGTTTAAATCAGTTAGATAGTACTATTGATTTGGTCACAAGAGCTTCGTTTGAAGGAAGAGATAATTTTACCGGTTCTATACTTAGAGATTTAACCAAAATTTTAACTACTGGTTCGATAAAAGAAACTACTGTTGATTCTTCGCTGGGTATAATAACGCAATAAATTAATTTAAAACTTAGAAATAATGGAAAAAGAAAATAAAATGGAAAAAATAGTATCTTTAGCAAAGCGTCGAGGATTTGTTTATCAATCGTCAGAAATATATGGAGGTTTTTCGGGCGTTTATGATTTTGGACCAAATGGTGTTGAGTTAGAGAATAATATAAAAAGCCATTGGTGGAATTGGATGGTTCGAAAAAGAAGAGATATTGTTGGTTTAGATTCCAGTATTTTTATGCATCCTCAAATTTGGGAAGCATCTGGACACACTAAAGGTTTTTCTGATCCGATGGTTGAGTGTAAAGAATGTAATACAAGAAGTAGAGTTGATAAAATGTTAGAAGAGATTGATGTATTTGCCGATGAAAAAATGTCAGAAGAAGAAATAAATAAAATATTTGATGAATATAAAAATAAGATTAAATGTTTTAAGTGTGGTAAACAAAATTTTACCAAAATTAGAAAGTTTAATTTATTGGTTGAATCAAATCTCGGTGATTTTACAGAAAAAGGCAACAACCCTTCTTATTTAAGAGGTGAAACTTGTCAGGGTATCTATGTTAATTACAAGAATGTTTTAGATTCTAGTCGTGTAAAAATACCTTTTGGTATTGCTCAAATTGGTAAGGCATTTAGAAATGAGATTTCACCAAGACAATTTTTGTTTAGAACAAGAGAGTTTGATCAAATGGAAATGCAATATTTTTTGGAGCCAGAAAAAGAAATGGAGGAATATAAAAAATTAAAAGAATATAGATGGAAAGCTTTGCTTGATTTGGGTATAAGAGAAGAAAACCTAAGATGGAAACAACATGAGAATTTAGTGTTTTATGCTAAAGATGCTTGGGATATAGAGTATAAATATCCTTGGGGTTTTGATGAGTGGGAAGGAATCCATGCACGTGGCAATTATGATTTAACTCAGCACTCTAAAGGTTGTGGTAAAGAATTAGATTACTATGATCAGCAAAACAACAAGAGATTTGTTCCTCATATTATAGAGTCATCGGTTGGTGTTGGGCGTTCTGTTTTCGCTGTTTTGTGTGATGCCTACACAGAGGAAGAAGTAAAGGGAGAAATGAGAGTTGTTATGAAATTTAATAAAAAAATTGCACCTGTTAAAGTTGCCGTTTTACCACTATCTAAAAAAGAAGAACTTATTAAGCCAGCTCTTAAGATTTTTGAATCTTTGAATGAAAATTTTGCTTGTCAGTATGATGAGACTCAATCTATAGGTAAGCGCTATAGAAGACAGGATGAAATAGGTACTCCATACTGTGTGACTGCGGATTTTGATACCCCGGAAGACAACGCGGTAACAGTAAGAGACAGGGATACAATGGAACAAGAAAGAGTTGACATAAAAGATCTTTTGGGTTATTTTCAAAAAAGATTAAGATAGATTTTTAAAAACTTTTCTCAGACAAAGAAAAAGGAAACAGAGATGATAGAATATGTTTTTGGCTATGCTGTTATTTTTTTAATGATTCTTTTTGGATATTTATCGTTTGGTTGTGGAATGATGATCGCTGATAATCGCTTTAGAAAAAATCACGGTATTCCATCGACTTGCAATAAGGTTCATTGGAAATTCATTTTTCTTGGGACTTTTGGTCTTTATCGCAGATATCGCCCTAAGGTTTGTATGGATTGTTTCGGAGGATTTTTGTTCGACTGATAAAAAGGAGGGCTTAGATGGAATTTACAACACAAGGCATAGGGCCTCTTATAGGAATTTCCTGCCTTTTACTTGCTGTCATTGTCTGGTTTATTTGGACTTTGTTGGGTAGTTTTGCTCAATCGATATTTGATATAAAAAAAAAGAGGAAAGGATTTTGTAAAAGTTTTTGTTTTCACAATGGAGGATTTTTCTATTATGGTCCTTTTGCTTATTTTAGAAAATATCGGGAGAAAATTTGCTCAGAATGTTTTGAAAAGAAAGAATAAAATAAAATCAAAAGCGTTTGCCTTTTAAGGCCGGCGCTTTTTTTGTTTTGTTAAAATTGACAGTATTTTAAATGGTAATGTTTTTTGAGTTAAGTTTATGATAATATAAAACTAACCTTAATATTATCCAATTTTTGCGGTCGGCATGTTTTGGATAGTTTTTTTTGGCCAAATAATATAAATAAAACATAAATGAAAAAAGATACAAAAGTAATGGTTGGAAAAATAATTTTGGGAACTGTAGCTGCAGCCGGAATTTTGAGCGTGGCACTTTTGGCGCCAAATGCCGTTCAGTATATAGAAAAGTTTTATCCTAATAATAAGAAAAGAAAATATAAATTGGATCACCAGGTAAGCAGAACGGTTATTCGATTAAAACAACAAGGTTTAGTAAAGTTTGAAAACAAAAATGGCAAAAGTTTTGCACGTTTAACAGAAAAAGGTAAAGAAAAATTATTAAAATATCAACTGCAAGAATTAAAAATAAAAAAACCAAAAAAGTGGGATAAAAAATGGAGAGTCGTTATTTTTGATATTAAAGAGATTTATAAGGTT
>CAZPYD010000004.1:6912-44253 GCA_964590835.1 uncultured Candidatus Saccharibacteria bacterium
AAAGAGAAAAGAAGACATGTTAGAGTAGGCTTAAGACTGGAATTGGGTAGATTAGGGTTTTTGAAGCTTCAAAATAGTGTTTGGGTTTATCCGTATGAGTGTGATGATATTATTACCATGTTTAAAGCGCACTTTAAAATAGGGAAAGATGTTTTATATATGACTGTTGAAAAAATAGAAAATGATAAATGGCTAAAAAAAGAATTCGAATTAGTTTAATCGGTATTTTAATCAAAAAAAATTCCTCGCAGCTCTGCTGAAGAAAAGTTCATTTAATTAGAAAATAAAAATATTATCCAGTTTTTGCGGTCGGAGTATTTTGGATAATTATTTTTAAATACTTTATTTACATTTTTTTGTTTTTCTATTAAATTTTTAATTGTTAATAACACTTTTTCTTTTGCTTGTTGAGTTTTTATGGTAATTTTATTATATGTTAGGTAATATTCAAATTTTTTAAATTTGTAGTATCTAGATTAAATTGTATCACCAAGTATGATTAAATTTCAAAAGAAAACTTTAGACAATGGTTTGCGGGTGATAGCCGCGCCAATGGAAAACACCCAGGCTGTAACGCTTTTGGTGCTTGTCGGTGTTGGTTCTAGATACGAAACCAAAAATATAAATGGTATCTCTCACTTTTTGGAGCATTTATTTTTTAAAGGCACAAAAAGCAGACCTCATCCAGGAGAAGTTTTTAAAGATTTAGATAAAATTGGTGCTGTCTATAACGCTTTTACCTCAAAAGAAACAACTGGGTTTTGGGTAAAGTCTGCAACTACAGATTTTGATATTAGTTTGGATATTGTGTCAGATATTTTGCTTGAACCACTTTTTAAAAAAGAAGAAATAGAAAAAGAACGAGGAGTGATTTTGCAAGAGATTAGTATGTACGAGGATGAGCCAATGCGAAAGGTTTGGGAAGTGTTGGAAAATACCTTATATGGCGATCAGCCGATAGGTTGGAATATAGCCGGCCCAAAAGAGGTTGTTAAAAAGATAAGCAGAGACGACATTGTTGACTACAAGGATAAAAATTATTTGTCTAAAAATATGGTTGTGGTGGTGGCCGGCAACATTGATTCAAATGAGACCTTTGAGAAAATTAAAAAGAAGTTTGGTAAAGTAGAAGAAGGGAAAAACAAAGCTTGCAGAAAGGTTCAAATTAATCAAAAAACTCCACGCATTAAAATTATAGGTAAAGATATTGATCAAACTCATTTGTCTTTGGCGTTTAGAGCCTATGATATGTATGACGAGAAAAAGTATGCTTTAAACCTGCTAGCTGTTTATCTGGGAGGCAATTCTTCTTCAAAACTATTTAAAGAGATTAGAGAAAAAAGAGGGTTGGCTTATTATGTTTCTGCTGCAGGAGACCAAGCAATGGATTGTGGTTACTTGGGTATAGGGACTGGTGTGAGTCGGGATAATTTAGAAAAAACCATACAAAAGATTTCAGACGTATTGAGTAAAATCAAACGAAAAAGTATTTCCAAGGATGATTTGGAGTTTGCAAAAAGCTTTTTGAGAGGGCAGTCTGCTCTTAGGATGGAAACTTCTAGTGAGGTAGCCAGTTTTTGTGGAGGGCAAGAGCTTTTTTATGAAAAAATAATGCAGCAGGAGGAAATCCTGGAAAAGATTGAAAAAATAACTCAAGATGATATTTTAAAAGTAGCCAATGAAGTTTTTAAGCCGAATAGAATAAATATGGCTGTTATTGGTAAACAAGATAAAAATAACAAAGAAGATTTTTATAAAAATTTATTTTCTAAAATATGACAAATAATTCAATAGAAAAAAAGGTAGTAGAAATAAGCATGCTAACAGTTTATAAGACTGTATTTCTCTTATTGTTGTTGGTGGGTATTTATTATATTAGAAATATAGTGGGTATAGTGCTTTTTGCTCTTGTTTTGGCTTCTGCTATAGAGCCGGCGGTAAATTGGTTTGAGCGAAAAAGAATACCACGTCCTTTGTCTATTTTACTTATTTATGTAATTGTATTTTCAATTTTGGGGACAGCTTTTTATTTGGTGGTGCCGGGATTGGTTTCTGAGATTTCTAGTTTTGCCACAAAATTACCTCAATTTTTTGAAGACCCTGTTTATTTAGAGAAAATATTTAAGTACGTGCCTTTTTCTGGTGATTCTCTTTTCCCTTTATTTAAAGAAGTTCTTGTTGGTTTACAAGATAAAATAGGGGTATTTACAGGTGGTTTTTTGAAAGTTGCTATTGATGTTTTTGGTGGAGCAATGTCTTTTCTTTTAATGATTGTTTTATCTTTTTATCTTACTGTTCAGAGGAATGCTTTGGAGGTTTTTTTAAGAGTTGTTACTCCTATAGAGTATGAGAGTTATGTGCTTAATCTTTGGAAAAGAACACAGGTTAAAATAGGGCGTTGGATGCAAGGACAGATTTTGCTTGGTGTTTTGGTTGGAGTTTTAGTTTTTTTAGGATTAAGCATATTGCGTGTTGAATACGCTTTAAGCTTTGCTATATTGGCCGCTATTTTTGAGTTAATGCCTATTTTTGGACCAATTTTGGCTTCTGTTCCTCCTATTATTGTTGCCTTTTTGCAAAATCCTACTTTAGGTTTTGCTGTTCTTGTTCTTTTCGTTATTATTCAACAGTTTGAGAATCATTTAATTTATCCTTTGGTTGTAAGAAAGATTGTTGGCGTTCCACCAATACTTGTTATTTTGTCTATAATTACGGGTGGAACAATAGCTGGATTTTTTGGAGTTTTATTAGCAATTCCGTCGGCAATAGTTTTAACTGAGGTTTTAAATCATGCCGTTGTTGAGAAAGATGGAACAAAAAAACAATAAATTTTATATCACTACTCCTATTTATTATGTGAATGATGTGCCTCACATAGGGCATGCTTATACCTCTGTTTTGACGGATGTTTTGGCGCGGTATAATCGTTTTTTAGGAAAAGATGTTCTTTTTTTGACTGGAACAGATGAGCATGGTGCTAAAATATGCCGCAGCGCAGAGGCCAAGGGTGTGGACGTAAAAGATTTTGTTGATGAAAATTCTGCAAAATTTAAAGAGCTTTTTAAATTACTTAATATTTCAAACGATGATTTCATAAGAACATCTGATCAAGAAAGGCATTGGCCAAACGCTCAAAAAATATGGGGAAAGATAAGAGTAAAGGAAGATGTTTATAAGAAAAAATATGAAGGGCTTTATTGTGTTGGGTGCGAGGCTTTTATTACAGAAAGAGATTTAGTAGATGGGAAATGTATTTACCACGACAAAGAGCCTGAAAAAATAGAAGAAGAAAATTATTTTTTCAAATTATCCAAATATGGAGATGAGTTGAAAAATCTTATTGAAAAAGATGAATTTAAAATTTATCCAGAAAGTAAAAAGAAAGAAGTCTTGTCTTTTATTGGCGAAGGTTTGAGAGATATTAGTATTTCAAGGCCAGCTAAAGATATTAAGTGGGGCATACCTGTTCCTTGGGATTCTGATCATACTCTCTATGTTTGGGCCGAAGCTTTGGTTAATTATCTTTCAGCATTGGATTACAAAGGTGGAGGAAAATTGTATAAAAAATTTTGGCCGGCAGATATTCATATTATGGCCAAAGATATTCTGCGTTTTCATGCTGTTGTTTGGCCGGCGATTCTTTTGTCTGCCGGTTTAGAATTACCAAAATCTCTTTTGGCGCATGGTTTTATAAACTCTGGTGGCAAGAAAATGTCTAAGACTTTGGGTAATGTGGTTGATCCTACAGATATAGCCAGTCGTTATGGTGTGGATGCTTTGCGTTATTATCTTGTTCGTGAATTAACTCCTTTTGAAGATGGAGATTTTACAGAAGAAAAATTTAAAGAAACATATAATGCTAACTTGGCCAATGGTTTGGGTAATTATGTCAGTAGAGTATTTAAAATGGCGTTTACTTATTTTGAGGGTTCTATTAAAAAACCGGACGATGTTCTATTGAGCCAAATCTCAATTAAAGAAGATGGCAAAGAGACTTATTCCGTGCCTTATGTTTTTGATAAAGTTCTTTGGCCAAAATACCAAAAGAATATGAAAGAGATGAAAATAAACAAGGCGGCGGATGTGGCGTGGGAAGCTATTTCAATATTAGATGGGTACGTACAAGATTATGAGCCTTTTAGACTGATTAAGACAGATAAAGAAAAAACAGAAGCTGTGTTGTGGAGTTTGCTTTGTGGACTGGCTAATATAGTTTGGATGATATATCCGTTTATGCCGGAAACAGCAGAAAAAATAATGGCCGGATTGGGGGTAAAGAACCATAAAGACAGTTGGGAGGAGTTTAAACTAAATGAGGTAGAAAATCTTTTCCCTAGAAAAGAATAACTGGACATGAATTTAAAACTAATTGATACTCATTGTCATTTGCCTTTTCGTGATTTTGACGAAGACAGGAAGGGAGTTATTGGACGTGCGCTTGATGAAGGAATTGGAATGATAAGTGTAGGAGCTTCGTGGGAAGAATCTCAAGAGGCTGTAAAAATTGCTGAAAAGCATGATGGAATTTGGGCTTGTGTTGGTTTACACCCAGAGGAAGCAGACCAAAAGTTTGATATAAATAAACTTAAAGAACTAGCTAAACACCCTAAGGTTGTAGGAATAGGGGAATGTGGTTTGGACTATTTTCATAATAATAAAAATAAAGAAGAGCAAAAAAAACTTTTTAAAAAACAAATTGAATTATCTTTGGAGTTAGATAGGCCGTTGATGATACATGCCAGAGACTCTCATGGTGATGTTTTGGAAATTTTAGAAAATTATAAAAATATTGAAGCTGAGCTTCAGTGTAATATTCATTGCTTTACAGGAAACTTCAAGGAGGCAAAAAAATATTTGAGTTTGGGGTTTTATATTTCATTTACAGGGATAATCACTTTTACAAAAGATTATGATGACATGATTAGAAATATTCCACTTGAAAAAATAATGGTAGAAACGGACGCACCTCTTATTGCCCCAGTTCCCCACCGCGGTAAAAGAAATGAGCCAGCTTATGTAAAAGAAGTTGCACGAAGATTGGCAGATATAAAAGGTGTTTCTTTTGATGAAGTTGCAAAGACCACAACCCAGACAGCCATTGATTTTTTTGGATTAAAATAAAATAATATATACAAGCCAATGTAGCTCAGTTGGTTAGAGCATACGCATGGTAAGCGTAAGGTCGACGGTTCGATTCCGTCCATTGGCTCATTTTTGGAGACTTTCAATTATTAAAAATTCAAAGTAGAATAGTAGTAATGAATACAGAAGACCAAAAAGATCGTTTAGAAGAATTGGAGCAAAAATTGCAAGAGCCTGATTTTTGGGTTGATAAAGAAAAAGCCCAAAAAGTTCTTAAGGAAATAGATAATATCAAGGCACAGCAGGCTAATTTAAATAAATATGACAAAGGCGATGCTATTGTTAGTATTTATGCTGGTGCGGGAGGTGAAGATGCGGAAGATTGGGCAAATATCCTTTTTGAAATG
This sequence comes from uncultured Candidatus Saccharibacteria bacterium, assembly GCA_964590835.1. Taxonomy (GTDB): domain Bacteria; phylum Patescibacteriota; class Minisyncoccia; order JAHISW01; family Tagabacteraceae; genus CAZPYD01. Next base: position 12,402 of record CAZPYD010000004.1, read on the forward strand.
TACCATAAGCTAGCAGACAAAAAGGGTTGGGGATCTGCTATTTTGCACGAACATAGAAGTGATTATGGCGGCTTAAGAAATATAACTTTTGAATTATCGGGTAAGATGGTATATGGTGAAATGAAAGGTGAGATGGGGGTGCATAGATTAGTAAGAGTTTCTCCTTTTTCTGCTAAAAAATTAAGACACACATCTTTTGCGTTGGTGGAGATAATGCCGCGTATTGTCGAAGATATTGAGGTAGAGTTAAAAAAAGAAGATCTAGAAGTAGATTTTGCCAGATCTTCTGGACCTGGTGGACAAAATGTAAACAAGAGATCAACGGCTGTTAGACTAAAACACAAACCTACAGGAATAAAGGTGCATGTTGAAACAGAACGTTCTCAATTAGCCAACAGAGAGGTAGCAGAAAGGCTTTTAAAATCCAGGTTATTTAATTTATATAAAGATCATAAAAAAGAAGAAATTGAAGATCTGAAAATTACTGTAAAAACAGAACCAGAGTGGGGAAATCAGATTCGGTCTTATGTTTTTCATCCGTATAAAATGGTGAAAGACCATAGGACAGGAGTAGAGACAAGCAATGTTGAAAGTGTTTTAGAGGGGGATTTAGATGAGTTTATAGAAGCCCAAAAGAACATATAACACAAAACATATAACCTGTAACAAAAATTTTTTAAAAAAATGTTACATGTTATGTATTAAATGTTACATGTTATATATTATATAATTTATGATTTATTTCGATAAAGTTTCAAAAATTTATACAGACACTTCTACTGCCTTGAATAATGTAACTTTTACCATTAAACAGGGTGAATTTGTTTCTATTGTGGGTCATTCTGGCGCAGGTAAAACAACCTTGCTGAAACTTTTGTTGGCAGAAGATAAGCCGACTTCGGGAAGTGTTTTTTTTGATTCATTGGATGTTCATACATTGGCTAAAAAAGATAAGCATAAATTGAGAAAAAAGATTGGAATGGTCTTTCAGGATTTTCGTCTTTTACCTACAAAAACAGCTTATGAAAATATTGCATTTGCAATGCAGGCTGCTGGCAGGAAAGAGGAAGAAATAAGAGAAAATGTTCCTCAAGTTTTGGATGTTGTGGACTTGATTGATAAAAGTCATCATTTTCCAAATGAAATGTCTGGAGGGGAAAGACAAAGAGTGGCAATTGCTAGAGCCATAATTAACAGACCAGAGGTTATTATTGCAGATGAACCAACCGGAAACTTAGATCCAATTAATGCAAAAGAAATAATCGATCTTTTTAAAAAAGTAAACGAACTTAAAACAACGGTGATTTTAACAACTCACAATAAAGATATAATTAATTCGCTTGATAGGAGAGTGATTACCTTAGAAAAAGGTAAAATAGCTAGAGACGATAAAAAAGGTAAATACGTTGTGTAATGCGATACAAATATACGAATGCATACGAATTATACCAATAATACTAATATTCGTATCCATTTGTATCATTAGTAAAATTAGTATATTAGTATCAATTTAATTATGATTTGGACAAATTTAAAAAGAATAACAAAAACTGGTTTTGTAAATTTTTGTAGAAATAGCTGGGTGTCAGTGGCAACTATTTTGATAATGGTAATTACTCTTTCTACTATTGGTTCTTTGATTTTTGGTAAGGCTATTCTTTTGGCAGTTTTAGATCAACTGGAAGACAAGGTTGATATTACTATTTATTTTAAAACAGATGCTAGTGAGGGTGATGTAAATTCTCTTCAGGAATATTTAAAGCAGTTAGACGAAGTAAAAGACATGGAGTATATTTCTCGTGAAGATGCCTTGCTTAGTTTTCGTGAAAGACACAAGGAAAATAATTTGATAACACAATCTCTTGATGAATTGGAAGATAATCCTCTTGGGGCGAGCTTGAATATAAAAGCAGAAGATCCGGAACAATATGAAAGTATTGCTCGTTTTTTGGAGGCGGGTCTTTTTTCGGGGGTGGATAAGATAAATTATAAACAAAACAAAGTAGTCATAGATAGATTGGCAAACATTTTAACATCTTCTAGGAGACTTGGTGCAGGAATAAGTTTTGTTTTTATTTTTGTAGCACTGCTTGTTACTTTTAATACAATTAGAATGGCTATTTATACAAACAAGGAAGAGATAAAAATAATGCGTTTGGTTGGTGCTTCAAATAGATATATTAGAAGTCCTTTTGTTGTGGAGGGTGTTTTGTATGGATTAGTTTCCAGTATTATTACGATGATTTTATTTTACCCTTTAACGTATTGGCTCGGACCATTGTCTGAAAGGTTTTTGGGTGGAGTAAATATTTTTTATTATTACCTTGATAATTTTTTCCAAATGTTTTTGATTCTTTTTGTGGTAGGCATTTTCTTGGGGGTTGTTTCAAGCTGGGTTGCCACCAGAAGATATTTAAAAGCATAGATTTTAAGTATATAGACAAAAAAACCACATTATTTTTTAATAGTGTGGTTTTTGATTTTTAAGTTTTTAATTGTTAGACTAGTTGTAGATTTTTAAAAACAAGGAGGATGCAGTGGATATTAAAAAGAAAAATGGTATTGATTTAAAGAATGTTTTTGTATCTGAAGGGTGGCTCGGAGATGTTGTAAAGAAGCCGGGTTTAGATTTGATTATGAATTTGTTTAGAACTCAAAGAGTGTTTGCTGTTGGGGGGTTCGACGGAACTTGGAGTGTAGCTAAGCATTCTTTCCTTGCGGCAATGTTGGCAATTTATTGGGCCAGAGAGCGAGGTTGGTCGGAAGATAAAAGAAACAAGTTGGTAGTTCAGTTACTGGTACACGATACTCACGAGTCTGTTACAGGGGACATATTGCCCTTTTTAAAAACACCAGAAGTTAAAGAAAAACTTAATGAGGTGCAGATACAGATTTTAACTGGTTTGGGTATTGTAGAAGATGAGTCGCTTAAAAAAGACCAAAAACTTTTAGACTTGATTGCTTTTTTGTATGAGATCAAACAAGCTCCTGTCCAAATTTTAGATACAAAAAAAGTTGGATTTAGGGGTGAAATAATAGCCAAACAAATCAAAGGAATTATTAAACATGGGGAAACAATGAACATCCCAGAAGAAGAAATAGAGTCTTTTTTGAGAAGACTCAAGTTGGTTTAAAAATAAAACAGGGCAATGCCCTGTTTTTCTTTACTTAAAAATGTTACAAAGTTATACTAAATAATAGGTATGTGTTTTAATTTGCCAGATCGTCTAATGGTAGGACCCATGCCTCTGGAGCATGTTGTCTAGGTTCGAATCCTAGTCTGGCAGTAATTATTTATTAACTTAATTAAAATAAAATATGCAAAAAATTAAGGTTGAGCAAAACAGTTTTACTGCATTTTCTTGGTGTGCAGGTTGGTTATTTACAGTCGGTTTTCTCCAGCTTACTTTTTGGAAAGGTGTGTTGGCTATAATTTTGTGGCCTTATTATCTCGGGATAACTTTTAGTGTGTTTTTACCTTTTTAATTTTTTATGAAAGAAAATAATAAGTTTCCCGTAGTTCTTTTTTGTATTTATGTGGTTTTATGGGTTGTATTTGCTCTTAACCCTGTTCACCGAGGTGTGTGGATTTTGGAAAATATTGTTGTATTAATTTTTTTACCACTTTTTATTATAAGTTATTTTAAGTTTCGTCTTACGAATACCTCTTATTTTTTAATTTTTCTTTTTGGGGTTATGCATATTTTTGGTTCTTATTATACATATAGCGGAATACCTTTTGGTGAATGGTTGAGCCAGATTTTTAATTTTGAGAGAAATAATTATGATAGAATTGTTCATTTTTCTTTTGGTTTTTTAACAGTCAGTGTTTTGTGGGATCTTATTTATCGTTTTTTGCCAAAAAATAAGTTTTTTGCTTTTTTATTTGTTGTTAGCATAATTGTGTTTTTGGGTTCAGTGTATGAAATAGGTGAATTTACTGCAGGTACTCTTGCGGTTCCGGAAATGGGAATGTCTTTTTTGGCTTTGCAGGGGGATGTTTGGGATACTCAAAAAGATATGGCACTTCAAACAATTGGTGCTATTTTAGGTTTATTGGTTTTTCCGTTAAGAAATAAAAATAGATCTGTCCCGAAATAAGATTCCGATGAAAATTTTTATGTTTTGAGCGGAAAAATTATTTAGGGATAGGTCTAATGAAAACAATGAGTAATAAAATAATTTTAACTATAGTAATATTATCAGTTTTGGTGGTCGGTAGTTTTTATTTTTTTACAAAAGAAGATGTTGAAAATAAAAATGAACAACCGCCTATAATTATAATTGAAGAAAATAATATGTTTGCAGTTTTAAAAACTAATTTTGGGGATATTAAATTGGAGTTATTTAGTGAAGATGCACCAAATACAGTAGAAAATTTTGTAACTTTAATTGAGAGTGATTTTTATGATGGTATAAGATTTCATAGAATAATTAAAGGGTTCATGCTTCAGGGTGGGGATCCTCTAAGTAAAGAAGAATCAATGAGGTCTCGTTGGGGTACTGGTGGACCAGGCTATACTTTTGCTGATGAGATTCACTCAAATAATAAAAACAACACAGGGACAATTTCTATGGCGAATGCCGGACCTAATACAAATGGAAGCCAGTTTTTTATAAATACAGCGGATAATAATTTTTTAGATACAAAACATACTGTGTTTGGAAAAGTTGTGGAGGGGATGGATGTTGTAACCAAAATTGAAAATACTGAAACAAATAAAATGGCTGGCGATCAACCAATTGAAGATGTAATTATAAATAATATCGAAATTATTAAATGAAAAAAATAAATATAAATAAAAAGTTTTTGATTTTTGGTTCGATTGGGGCTGTGGTTTTGATTATAATTCTCTTTTTTATTTTTGGAGGATCAAAAGAATTACCTTATGAATTTGTTGTAGCTGAAAAAGGAAAAGTTGTTCAAGAAATAAGTGTGACTGGGCGTGTTAAGCCTGCTGGCGATGTAGATCTTGCTTTTGAGCGGAGTGGAACCATTTCTAGAATATATGCAAATATTGGAGACAGGGTAAAAGTAGGTCAGGCTTTGATAAGTTTAAATAGCTCGGAGTTGTCGGCTCAGTTGGCGCAAGCAGAGGCTGGAGTGGAATCTGCCAAAGCGCAATTAGAGCAATATACTGCTGCTTTAGAAACAGAACAAGCTAGATTAACCGAGTTTGAAAAAGGCACAAGACCGGAAGAAATAGAGATTCAGAAAGTTAAGGTTGCAAATGCGGAAGAGGCTTTGATAGATGCAAAACAAAACTTGGTAGATAAAATAAAAGATGCTTATACAAAATCAGATGATGCTATTAGATTTAAAGTGGATCAGTTTATTAGTAATCCAAGAAGCTCTAATCCTCAACTGGATTTTTTAATTGCTAATTCTGAATTGGAATCAAAAATTGAATTTAATAGATTTGTGCTTGAAGGGACTTTGAATACATGGCAGACCTCTATTGTAAGTTTGAACACCTCAGTTGGTTTGCAACCCTATGTAGTTACTGCGAAAGATAATTTAGATGAAGTAAAAAGTTTTTTAGAAGATGTTTCTTTTGCTGTTAATTCTTTGGTTGCTGGAGGCTCTTTAACTCAAACCACAATCGATGGATGGAAAACAGCTATTTCTGGGGCAAGGACAAATGTTAACACCGCTATTGCTAATTTATCTGCCGCAGACGAAGAAGTAAGTGGTGCAGAGTCAAACTTACAATTAGAAGAACAGACTTTGGCTTTGAAAGAAGCGGGGAGTACTCCAGAAGAAATCCTTGCTCAAAAAGCAAAAGTAAGACAAGCTGAGGCAAATGTTTCTTCGCAGAATGCGAAAATAAAAGAAGCAGAGGCTAATGCTCAAAATGTTAGAGCGAAACTTTTCAAGACAATTATTCGTACTCCAATAGATGGTATTGTTACTAAACAGGAAATCGAAGTTGGGGAGATTGTGGCAGCTAATACTTCGGTTATTTCTGTTATTTCAGACAATAATTTTAAAATAGAAGCAGATATTCCAGAGGTGGATGTGGCTAAAATAGAAGTAGGTGATATTGCTGATATTACACTTGATGCTTACGGCGATGATGTTATTTTCCTAGCCGAAATTGTTGCAATTGATCCGGCAGAGACAATCATTGAAGGTGTGCCAAGTTATACCACGACTTTAGAATTTAAAGAGGAAGATAGCCGTATTCGTTCTGGTATGACAGCTAATATAGATGTGGTAACTGAAAAATTGGAGAATGTGATCGTCATTCCTCAGAGAGCCGTAATAAGAAAAGATGGTAAGAAAATAGTGAGAGTTGTAATAGATGACAGAAAACAAAAAACAGAAGAAGTGGAAGTGGAAACTGGCCTTCGCGGTTCTTATGGTGAGGTTGAGATTTTAAGAGGAATCAGTGAGGGTGATAATGTTGTTACATATATAAAGTAAGTTTTATTTTTAAAATAAGGAGCAATTGATTGTTAATTAGGACCCTAGAATTCAAATAAGGAATATTTGAATTCTAGATGAATCATTTTAATAGTCGCTTTGCTCGTTTAAAATGATTCACATGAGCTTAATCGATATAAAAAACTTAGGAAAAATTTATGGTATTGATGATGAAGATGATGTAGAAACAGAAGCACTTAAAAATATTTCTTTTTCCATAGAAAAAGGAGAGTTTGTTACCATAATGGGGCCGTCTGGTTCTGGAAAATCTACATTAATGCACATTGTTGGTTTATTAGATAAACCAACAAGTGGCCAGTATTTATTAAATAATGTTGATATAACTACCTTATCAGATAAAGAGTTGGCAAGGATGCGTAGTGCAGAGATTGGTTTTGTTTTTCAGGCTTTTAATTTGCTTGCCAGGACGTCTGTTTTAGAAAATACAAAACTCCCATTGCTTTATAGTAAGAAAAAATTTGATCACGACAGACAAGCTAAAAAAGTTCTTAAGAGTGTTGGTCTTTCACATAGATTAGATCATCTTACAAATCAAATTTCTGGTGGTGAAAAACAAAGAGTAGCTATTGCTCGTGCGCTTATAAATAAACCTTCTATTATTCTAGCTGATGAACCAACAGGAAACTTGGATACTAAAAGTGGTGATCAAGTGATGGGTTTATTAAAAGATCTTAATAGAGAAGGCCATACGGTGGTAGTTGTGACTCATGAACAAGAAGTAGCCGAATTTGCAAAAAGAATAATCTTTGTTCGTGACGGTGAATTGGTTAGCGACAAAATAGTTAAAAACAGAAGAACAAAATTGTTAAATAAATAATGGGCTCTTTTTTTGAAATTTTAAGGCAGCATATTAGAACGGCGATTAAGTCCCTTCTATCCAACAAGGGTAGGAGCTTTTTAACTATGCTTGGTATTGTAATAGGTGTGGCTGCTGTGATTATGATTGTATCTGTGGGTGCTGGTGCGCAGAGTCTTATTTTAAACCAGGTAAAAACTTTGGGTAGTAACTTGATTGGGGTGCTACCTGGACATTCGGAAGAGGATAGTCCTTTTAGTGCGGCGGCTGGTTTTTCGGTGACTACTTTAACCTATGAAGATGCAAAGGCGCTTACTAACAAGAGAAATGTCCCTAACCTTGTAGATGTAGTTGCATATAGTAAAGGTGCCGGATCTGTGGTTTGGGGTGCCAATTCTTACGACACCCAAATTAACGGAGCTACTACCGGATATATGATAGTGGAAGGGGGAGAGCTCGCAGGAGGTAGATTTTTTACAGATGATGAGGAGAGAAATTTTGCTAGAGTTATTGTTTTAGGGTATAGCGTCAAAAAAGAACTTTTCGGTGAATCAGATGCTATTGGTACTAAAGTAAGAATTAAAAACCAAAGCTTTGAGGTAATAGGGGTTATGAAAGAAAGAGGAGTGGTTGCTTTGCAGGATTATGATGATCAGGTTTTACTTCCTATAAAATCTGCTCAAAAACTTTTAGGGGTAAATCATATAGGACTTCTTCGGGCAAAAGTAGATAGTGAAGAAAATATTAAAAGAGCTATAGCTGATGTGGAAACCACCTTAAGAGAAAGACATGATATACAAGACCCATCAGGCAGAAGTGATGATTTTACAGTAAGGAGCGCAGCTGAGGCACTAGAGATTATAACCGTAATTACAGATTCTTTAAGATTTTTCTTGGCAGCTATGGCGGCTTTATCTCTTGTGGTTGGTGGAATAGGGATTATGAATATTATGCTTATAACAGTTACAGAAAGGACGCGTGAAATAGGATTGAGAAAAGCTGTTGGTGCGCCTAGCTCTACAGTAATGGAGGAGTTTTTGACTGAGTCAGTCACAATTACTTTGTTGGGTGGTTTAATAGGAATTATTTTAGGAATAATAGCCTCCCTTTTGGTTGCTATGGTCATTCAGTTTTTGGGTTACGATTGGAGCTTTGTTGTTTCTTTTTTCTCAATAGTTTTGGCGGTTGTTGTTTCTACGGCTATTGGTTTGGTTTTCGGCCTTTATCCGGCTTATAAAGCCTCTAGGTTAAATCCAATAGAAGCGTTACGGTATGAATAAATTTTTAATTTCATTTAAAATCGCACTTAAGGCACTTGGTTTACACAAAGTTAGAACAGCTTTGGCAGTTTTGGGTGTAATGATTGGTATGACCAGTGTTATTATTGTTTTTTCTGCGGGGGCTGGTATTGAGAATTTGGTTGTTGGACAGGTTGAGTCTTTTGGGGCTGAGACAATTCAAACAGAGGTAAAAGTTCCAAGCAGTAAAAAGGGTGCTGCGAGTGAATTTCAAAGTGGAGCAGGTTTGGCAACAGGAATACAAATAACCACTTTAACTCTTGATGACATGGAAGATGTTAAAAGACTACCAAATATTAAAAACGGTTATGGTGCGGTGATGGTTCAGGAGTCTACAACATATGGTAATGAATTGCGCAGAACTTTTATTTTTGGTGTTAGTTCTAGCTTTGTGAATATTGATCGTAGTGAAATTGATTACGGTCGTTTTTTTACTGAAACAGAAAATAGAGGACTTTCTCAGGTAGTAGTTCTTGGCCCTAAAATAAAAGAAAAATTATTTGGGGAGGGGGATGCGCTTGGTAAGTTTGTTAAGATAAGGAATACGAGGTTTAGAGTAATTGGTGTGCTACAAGAACAGGGTGCGGTTTTTGGTTTGGACTTTGATGATTTTATATATGCACCCATAAGAACTATGCAAAAGAAAGTCTTGGGTACAAATTATATTCAGTATATGCTTCACCAGGTTCACGATCTTTCTTTGGCCGATAGGACAGCCGAAGATATAAGAGTTTTATTAAGACAAAATCATGACATAGAGCCACCTACAGAAGCTCGTCAGGGTTGGGCTGATACTGGTAAGGATGACTTTAGGGTAGTGACTATGGAAGAAATGATGGATATTTTAGGGATTGTTACGGGGGCGTTAACTTATTTGCTTCTTGCCATAGTTGCTATTTCTCTTTTTGTGGGAGGAGTAGGAATAATGAATGTTATGTATGTGATAGTAAACGAACGTACTTCGGAGATAGGTTTAAGAAAAGCTGTTGGTGCTACTTATGCTAGTATTATGAGGCAGTTTTTAATGGAATCTGTTTTGATTACTTTTTGGGGTGGATTTGTTGGTGTGGTGGTAGGTATTTTGATTTCATATTTAATTTTTGTTGCGGCTACAGCTTTTGGTTTTGATTGGAGTTTTGTAGTACCGTTGAAGGCATTTGTTACGGCTGCAATTTTTTCTTTTGTTTTTGGTATTATTTTTGGAGTTTATCCGGCTCGTAAGGCAGCACGCATGGATCCGATTGATGCATTGAGGCATGAATAAATTTCCCCAAACCACCACAAACCCCCTTTTCTCTCTTTGCATCCAAGAATAGAAAATTATAGTCATTCCACTTAACGAAAAATTCATATCTCGCCATGCGAGGCTCACACAGGATGAATTTTTCTATTCCACTCCTTAATTCCTGCCTGCCGGCAGGCAGGTTCTAATTCTTTCCGCAGAGTTCGAAAATAGAGTTGTGGAGGTTTGGGTTCCGGGAAGCCCCGTACCAAACAAAATCACAAAAACATTTTACACCAAGCAATTCCATTTCATTGTCAGGTATCAACACTTCTGAGTAGTATAACTCCTCACGTTTTGATGAAAACACAGTCATACGGTCTGTTTTTGGATTTTAGTTTGGGGAGGGGTTTAGGCTAGTGAGAAAAAAGGGAGTTGTTGGTGGTTTGGAGAAGGGTTGATTTGTTTTGTTACTTAATTATTTTCTTTTGGGTTATAATTAGAGTATGGAAAAAATAAAAGTAGGTGTGGTGCGTGGCGGGCCTTCGTCCGAATATGATGTTTCTCTTAAAACAGGGGGCGAAGTTTTGCGTCATCTTTCTGAAAAAAATAATGGCGTAGATATTCTTTTGGATAAAGAGGGAGATTGGTTTTTGAAAGGATTTCCGACTAGTCCTGCCAAAGTTTTTAATGAGGTTGATGTGGTTTTTAATGCTTTGCATGGGGAGTTTGGAGAAGATGGAAAGATTCAGCAGGTTTTTGAATCACATAATATTCCCTACACTGGTTCCGAAATTATTCCTTCGGCAATAGCGATGCAAAAACACCGCGCTCGCGATACTTTTTCTAAATTTGGATTAAAGGTCCCACAGGCTTTGGTTTTTTCAGATATAGAAAGTTCAGAAAAATGCGCTAAAGAAGTTTTTAATAAAATATCTCCGTCTTGGGTAGTGAAGCCGGCTTCTACTGGTTCTTCTGTAGGGATTAATATTTGTAATAGTTATCCAGAATTAATAGAGGGAATAAGAGAAGCGGCGAGTTATGGGAGTGTTGTCTTGGTGGAGGAGTGTATAAAAGGGCGAGAGGCGACATGTGGAGTTTTGGAAAATTACAGAGGTGAAAACTATTACGCCTTACCGGTAGTGGAAATTATCCCCCCAGAAAACACTTTTTTTGATTACAAAGTAAAATATGATGGTTCTACAAAAGAGATCTGCCCGGCGGGGTTTGATAATTCCACAAAGCTATTAATTAGTGAGATGGCTAAGTTGGCTCATCAGGCGCTTGGGTGCAGGCATTATTCTCGCGCTGATTTTATTTTTTCTCCAAAGGGAATTTATTTGCTTGAGGTAAATACGCTTCCTGGTCTTACTTCTGAATCTCTCTTGCCAAAAGCCGCTGCTGCAGCAGGGCTTGAGTTCCCTCAATTACTTGACCATTTAATACAGCAAGCTTTGAGTAAGTAAAATACAGAAATAAATAAAACAAGAACACCTACTAAAGGTGTTCTTGTTTTATTTGTGGATTAGACAGGACTCGGTCACAAGTCCTCAAAAAATATACTTCGTTATTTTTTGGGCTTGCCGACCCCGCCTCCTTCGCTTCACTCAGTCCGGCTTTCTCGTCCTGTCGGCAATCTATCGAGCAAAACAAAAACACCCATTTAAGGGTGTTCCTGTTTTCCTCGTGGACCCGACAGGACTCGAACCTGCCACCTCTGGAATGCAAAACCAGTGCTCTAGCCAGATGAGCTACGGGCCCAATTGATACTTTATTTATACAATCTTTTGAGACTTTTTTCAATACTATTGGTTTTTATTTCCCAAATTTTTTGCTAAAATTAAATTACGTAATTAATTACGTAATTTAATACGTAAATAATTTTATGGCAAGAAGAAAACTAGAAGATAAAAATATTAGAAAAATATCAAAAGCTGGGCGTGGTAGTTATTATGTTACTTTGCCGATTGATGCTGTTCGCGAATTTAAGTGGAAAGAAAAACAAAAAGTTGTAATTGAAATAGATAAAAAACGTAAAAGAATTATTATTAAAGATTGGGAAAAATAAAATTATGGAGATTCAAAAAATATTTGTGGGAGGCTGGTTTCAGAGGACAACCTTGCATTTGTCAGAGATATACGACTTTTTGAAAGAAGCTGATTCTCCTTTGGACTTGGATAAACAGAAAATGAAAGATCTTCGTGATGCTTTGATGATAAAGAATGTGGAACTAGAGGTTGGCCATTTGGATTATATTAAATTAACAAGTACAACAAATATAGAAGTTAAAATTTTTGAAGATGGGCTTATCCTGCTTGGCAAGAAAAACGAAAAAGATGTTAAAATTGATATCGCAGATCTAACATCTTATTATGAAGAAAAATTGTCACAGGCTATTAGTTATTTTTTTTCTCTTGGAGCTCCACTTCCAAAAGAGCTTGCTGATATAAAAACTATTTATCCTTATTTTGTTGTATTAAAAGATGCTCAAGAAGAAGACGTTAAGAATTTATTAAACGACTTTAGACAAGAAAAACATTTTGAAATTAAAAAAGAAACATTTGAAATTTATCGCGGTAACAAGCTGTATATTTTAAATAATATTTCTGAAAAAATTGAGGACGTTGAAAAGTTTATTCAAGAAAGAATATTTGTAAGAGAATTTAAGGGGCAACTCCATCGTTATTTAAATTTGCATCGTATAATTTGGGAAAAGATAGCGGATGTTAAAGAAAAAGGAAAAATAAGAGGTAGTGAGGTGGGTGCGCTTAATGCTAAGGTTGAAAGTTATTCTAAGACTATAAATTTGATTGATGCAAGAATAAATCAGATGGGGACATATATTTCAATAAGAGAGTCTGTATTGAAAGATAATCCTGCTATGGAGAAATTTTGGGAGGTTTTGCATTTTAAATATGATACTTTAAAAAATACTCTTTCATATATAAAAGATATTTGGAGGATGACAAAAAATTATGTTAATTCTGCGCTGGATTTGTTTTCTTCTATCCAGGCGAGAAGCACTGAGGCATCTGTCGAAAACTTAACAATTATTACTTCGATGGGGGTGGGCGCTACTCTTATGGGTTTATTCTCTGAAGAACCACCAGAGTTTACGGTTTTTGGAGTGGGTTACTTTTTTGCTCTTGCTGTGATAGGATATTTTGCAAGTAAGTTTATTAAGAAAGTCGCTTTAAGAAGGATGTATGAGATAGACGACATCGAGGCGGCAAAAGACATTAAATAAGAAAATTACTAATAGTTAATAATTATATTTATTTATGGCAAAAAGAAACACAGGGGTAGGAAAGAGAAAGAAGTCTCATTCAAAGAAGACTAAAAAGAGACTTGCGATAAAGCGTGAAATGCTCGCCTCGCGTCGAAGCGGGTTGGCAAAAAAGGCCAACAAAAAACGCAAATAAGTTTATTTATAAAGGAAAATAATAGTTAAAATATATAAATTCTATGAATATGGATGAAAAAATTAAAGAAATAAATTTTAAAAAATTTGTTTCTTCTGTGATTATTGGGTTGTTCGTTCTTATGATTATTTTTAGTAGTTTTGGTACTGTTGGCGCAGGAGAACGAGGAATACTTCTTCAATTTGGAGCAGTTAAAGACAAGATCTTTGGAGAAGGGCTTTATTTCAAATTACCCCTTATTCATCAGGTTGTGAAAATGGATGTAAAGATTAAAAAGGATGAGGTTGCTGCCAGCGCATCATCTAAGGATTTACAAATAGTAACATCTAAAATCGCTCTTAATTATCATCTTGCTCCTGAGTCAGTAAACAAAATTTGGCAGGAAATAGGAAAGGATTATAACACTCGTATTATCGCTCCTTCTATTCAAGAAGCAGTAAAGGCGGTAACTGCAAAATTTACTGCAGAAGAGCTTATTACAAAAAGGGAAGAGGTAAAAGAAAAAATTAAGGCAAACCTTGCAGAAAGGTTGTTGGAAAACGCTATTATAGTTGATGAGTTTAATATAATTGACTTCTATTTTTCAGAAGCATTCAACAATGCAATTGAAGCTAAAGTTACTGCCGAACAATTGAAACTTAAGGCCGAGAGAGATTTGGAAAGAATAAAAATTGAAAAAGCACAAAAAATTACTGAAGCAGAGGGTAAAGCTCAAGCTATCCGCATCGAAGCTCAAGCCCTTAGGTCTAATCCTAAAGTGGTAGAGCTCCGCTGGATAGAGAAATGGGATGGTGAAGTTCCAACATATTGGGGCCAGGCTAGTCCATTTATAGGGCTAGATAGATAAACATCACGTTTATTATAAATATAACATGCTTACATATACAGACTTAAAACCTGGGACAAAATTCATTCTAGAGGGCGATCCTTATGTTGTTTTGGATTACACTTTTAAAAAGAAGCAAAGGCAAAAGCCGACCGTGCAGACAAAGATAAGAAATTTAATTTCAGGTAGTATTGTAGAAAAAGCATTTACTCAAAATGATACAATCAAGGAGGCTGACATAGAAGAAAGAGAAGTAAAGTATCTTTATACAAATCCTAAAAATAATGAACTTTGGTTTTGTGCTCCGGATAATCCGGGGGATAGATTTAATCTAGAAAAAGAGTTGGTGGGTGATGGGATTAAATTTATGAAAGAGAACTCTATTGTAAAAGCTCAAGTATTTCAAGATAAAATAATAGGGGTTGTGTTGCCTATTAAAATTGACTTGAAGGTGATAGAGGCTCCCCCTGCTGTGCGTGGGAATACTGCTCAAGGTGTGACAAAGCAAGTAAAGCTTGAAACAGGCTCAAGTATAACTGTTCCGATTTTTATAAATGAAGGAGATATAGTAAGAATAAACACAGAAAAGGATGAGTATGTAGAGAGGGTGGAGAAGGCATAGAAACATTTTGGTAAATTAAAGCATTCTACAATATATAGAAGCTATGCCCGGTAGTACAAATTCAATAAGCTTGGCAGAGCCAAGCAAAATAGAACAACAGTATCGGGAAAAGTATCAGAGTGTGTGCTGGATTAAAAAGAAATTATTAGATGTAAATATTGAATTTGAATACTACCGGGTATGAAAAATAACAAATATTATTTACAGCTGGAAGATGAGATATTGGCGGAAGAAAATAGAGATTTTAAAGATGAAGAACTTGTTTTAAATTCTCTTGATAATCCGCGGCTTTTTGAGTTGTTTGTAGATAAATATAAGGATTCTTTTTTACGAACAGCAAAAAGGGTTTTAAAGAATAAAAACGAATCCGAGGATGCTGTTCAGGAAGCTTTTGTAAAAATTTATTATAATGCAAGTAAATTCCAAAAAAGACCTGGTGTGGCTTTTAAAAGTTGGGCTTTTAAAATACTTATAAATTGTGTTTTTACAAAGTATCGTAAATTAAAGCGTTCTTTTGGAAATAGTGAATATTTGGATGAAATTTTATATACCGCTCTTGAGCCAAAAGATTCTGATTTTAAAAAAAGAGAAAAGAAAGATGAAATAGAAAGTGTTTTGAGAAAAATGCCAGAAGAATTAAGTAGTTTAATAAAGGAGCATTATATAGAGGATAAGCCTTATGTTGAGATTTCTTCTGCTAGACAAATGAGTATTCCTGCTTTAAAAATGAAACTTTTTAGGGCTAGAAAGAAGTTTAAAGAAGTAATGAGCAACATGTAGCACACAACACGAAACATATAACATTAAAAAATTTTTAAAGAAAATTTTTTGTTAAATTTAAATAATTAAAATGTTTCAAGTTTCAAGTTTCAGGTTTTATGAAAAACAATGAATTAAAAAAGAGAATAATGAAGCGGATATATGCGATTTGGTTTTTTAAAAAGGTGGCTCCTGCGGTTTTTTTGTATATGCCATTTTTGCTTTTTGTTGCAATGCGAGAGACTGCAAATGAGTTTTTTGTAATGAAGATTATTGATAATTTTTTGCTTACCGCTCATAGTAGTGGATTTTTGGGTGTTGTAAATCTTATGTATTCTGCGATTTTAAATACTGCTATTTTACCTTCTTTGATTATTCTGGTTTCTTTGGGGGTGTTTACGATTTTATTTAGAAGGTTGATTAGAAATTTAAAGGATATAAGTTTAGTAAAGAGTTTTTAAATAATTAAAACTTAATTCTTTTCAAAAATCCCACACTGGCGGGCCTGCCTGCCGATAGGCAGGGTTCGTTTTTCGTGGTATTATGAGGTGCAATGAAGGAGTATAATCATAAAAAAATAGAAAAAAAGTGGCAGGATAAATGGGAGAAAGAAAATTTTTATCAGGCTGAAGATTTTTCCGATAAACCTAAAAAATATATTTTAGTAGAATTTCCATACCCTTCTGGTGACGGTCTTCATGTGGGTCATGCTCGAAGTTACACTGCACTTGATGTTATGTCTCGTAAGATGCATATGCAGGGTGACAATGTTTTGTATCCAATCGGTTGGGATGCTTTTGGACTTCCTGCTGAAAATTTTGCTATTAAAAAGGGTATACACCCAAGTATTGCTGTGGAAAAAAATATTGCTAATTTTAAAAGGCAGTTAAAATCGCTGGGTGTTTCTTTTGATTGGTCTCGTGAAATAAACACTACTGATCCAAAATATTATAAATGGACTCAGTGGATATTTTTGAAGTTCTTGGGAAAAGGCTTGGCATATCAAAAAGAAATGCCGATAAATTGGTGTCCAAGCTGTAAGATAGGTTTGGCTAACGAAGAGGTGATAGACGGCAAATGCGAAAGATGTGGCCATGAGACAGAAAAAAGAAAAATAAAACAATGGATGTTAAAGATTACTGAGTATGCAGATAAGCTGCTTGAAGATTTAAATAAAGTTGATTATTTGGATAAAATAAAAATTCAGCAAGAAAATTGGATAGGCAGGTCTGAAGGTGCTGAAGTTGATTTTGAGATTGCAGGTGAAAAGGTAACAGTCTTTACTACAAGGCCGGACACTTTGTTTGGTTGTACTTATATGGTTTTGTCGCCGGAACATGATTTAATTAAGAAATTAAAAGATAAAATCGAAAATATAAAAGAAGTAGAAGAACATATTGATGAAGCAAGAAAGAAAACAGAGATTGAACGCTCAGCAGAAGATAAAGAAAAAACAGGGATTAAATTGGAAGGTGTGATGGCTGTAAATCCGGCAAATAACAAAGAAATACCTGTTTTTATTGCTGATTATGTTTTGGTGGATTATGGAACAGGTGCGATTATGGCTGTGCCAGCGCATGATAAAAGAGACTTTGAGTTTGCTAAAAAATATGGATTGGATATTGTTGAAGTAATTAGCGGAGGCGAACCCCAAAAAGAAGCTTATTCTGGAGAAGGTTTAAATGTTAATTCTGATTTTCTTGATGGGCTTGAGACAAATGAAGCAAAAGAGAAAATTATTAAATGGCTTCAAGAAAAAAATATTGGCAAGAAAGCTGTAAATTATAAATTACGTGATTGGATTTTTTCTAGACAGCATTATTGGGGTGAACCTATTCCGGTTATTCATTGTGACAAGTGTGGCATCGTACCAGTTAAAGAAAAAGATCTGCCGGTAGAACTTCCTTATGTAGAAAAGTATGAACCAACCGAAACAGGCGAATCACCTCTGGCTGCTATGGAAGATTGGGTAAATACTAAATGTCCGAAGTGTGGCAGCGATGCCAAAAGAGAAACAGATACTATGCCTAACTGGGCAGGGTCTTCTTGGTATTTCTTGAGATATATAGACCCACAAAACAATGAAAAATTTGTTGACGAAGAAAAATTAAAATATTGGTTACCGGTAGATTTGTATAATGGTGGAATGGAGCATACTACCTTGCATCTTCTTTATTCTCGTTTTTGGCATAAGTTTTTATATGACCAAGGTCTTGTACCCACAAGCGAGCCTTATGCCTCAAGGAGGTCTCATGGAATGATTTTGGCGGAAGATGGTAAGAAGATGTCTAAGAGTTTGGGTAATGTGATAAACCCCGATGAAATAGTGGAAAAAGTTGGTGCAGATACACTTAGGGTGTATGAGATGTTTATGGGTCCTTTTAATCAGGCAATTGGTTGGAATACAGATAGTGTTATTGGTGTACATAGGTTTTTAAAAAGAGTTTGGATTTTGAAAGATAAGGTTAATGAGAATGTTGAAGAAAACAAAGAAGTTGAAAAAGTTTTACATCAAAGCATAAAGAAAGTTACTGAGGATATAGATAACATGAAATTTAATACTGCAGTTGCTCAGCTAATGATTTTAGTTAATGAGCTTGAAAAACAAGACGAGATATCAATAGGTGTTTATAAGAAGTTTATTGTTTTGTTGACGCCTTTTGCTCCGCACATCACAGAAGAGCTGTGGGTGGGCTTGCCTGGAAATAAGGAGGCTGAATCTATTTTTAAGCAGCCGTGGCCTGAGTATGATGATTCTAAAATAGAAGAAGGTAGTTTTGAGTTGGTTATACAAATAAACGGCAAGTTTAAAGGTGGAATGGTTATGAATAAAGATATGAATCAAGATGATACAAAAAGGGAGGTTTTAGAAAATGACAGGTTTAAGAAGTACTTTGAAGATAAAGAGATAAAAAAGATAATTTTTGTTAAAAATAAGCTAATTAATTTTGTTTTGTAAAAAATTTCAAACTTTACTATAGGGTGTTGACTTTGTTTTGCCGTTGTGTTATCTTATAAAAATATTAATCCAAATAGAGATTTAAGTTTTATTTAAACCTTTTGGGATTATTAAAGAGATAAAGACATAGCCATATAATTTTATTATAAACAATTAAATGGAAACAAATGTTTCTTGTCTCTAATAAGTATAATGAATAATATAAGTTTTAACCCAAATTTAATAACAAAGAAAATGCTTAACACCTTGGATGAAAGACCAAGGGCAGTTTTGGTTTATCGTTTTGGTTTAGACTCTTCTAAGCCAAGAACATTAGAGTCTATTGGTAGAGAGTATGGTGTTACAAGGGAAAGAGTTAGACAGATTGAAGCTTTTGCTTTAAATAAAATTCGTCAATCAGATGAGTTTTTGAATACAGAAGATGTTTTTACTGAAATTAAAGATGTTATAGATTCTAAAGGTGGAATCGTGAATGAAGAAGACTTTTTAGAAAACAAGGTTAAAACCAAAGATCAAAGATCACATCTGTTGTTTTTGCTTGTTTTAAGTGACTTATTTCAAAAAATGAAGGAGGATACCTCTTTTCATTGTTCATGGGTGACTGATACAGAAAAAGCTCAAAAAACAAAACAAGCTGTAGAATTATTGCATAAAGAAATAAATCGCGATAATTTATTTTCAAAGAAAGAAGTTTTGTCTATTTTGTCTGGTCATTTAGAAAAAATTACTCAAGAAAAAATAAAAGGAGATGTGTTGAGTTCTTTACTTAAAATTTCTAGCGTAGTTAAGCCTAATGAGTTGGGGGAATGGGGTGTTGCTTCTTCTCCTTATGTAAATCCTAGAGGTATGCGTGATTATGCATTTTTGGTAATGAGAAGACATGGTTCTCCTATGCATTTTACAGAAACAGCAAGCGCCATAAAAGAACTTTTCAACAGAAAAGCTCACATGCAAACAGTTCACAACGAGTTAATAAAAGATAATCGTTTCGTTTTGGTTGGACGTGGTTTGTATGCTTTGAAAGATTGGGGCTACGAAGGTGGGGTAGTAAGAAATGTTATTGAAAAGATATTGACTCAGAATAATTATTTACCTAAAGAAGAAATTATTAAAAGAGTTTTGAAAGAGAGATATATAAAAGAAAATACTATCTTAGTAAATTTGCAAAACAAAAAATATTTCAAAAGAGATAATCAGGGTCGTTATACCCTTGTGTAAAACTATAGAATTTAATTTTTCTTTTTTCTAAAAAAACGCTAAAATAAAATAGTGGAGTTAATTTCATATATCTTAAATGATCCGCTTATTCAAGGAGTTTTTATGTGGGCTAGTCGCCTATGGTTTTTGTGGTTGCCTTTGTTTTTGGGGTTTGCTTTTGTAAACCTTTGGTCAACCCAAAAAAAACTATCTTTTTTTAGAGATATGGAATGGGTTCTTTTGGAGATTAAAATTCCAAAGGAAATTTTTAAAAGCCCTAAGGCAATAGAGGCAATTTTAAATTCTATTTATTCGCCTTCTTCAGATGGTCCTTGGTATAAAGGTAATCTAGCATCTTGGTATAGCTTAGAGATTGTTGGTATAAATGGTGGTATTCATTTTTTTATACGCACCCCTAAGGGTTCTCGTAATTTTATAGAATCTTTGATTTATGCTCAGTACCCAAGCGCTGAGGTTGTTGAGGCTGTTGATTATGTATATGCTTCTAATTTTGAAGATTTAGATGAGTGGAGCTTGTGGGGGACTGAATTTGGTTTAGTGAAAGAGGACGCTTATCCTATAAAAACTTATGTTGATTTTGGACTTGAGGGAGGAAAAGAAGAGCAAAAAATAGATCCAATAGTTTCTTTTTTGGAGTTTTTGGGTTCTTTAAAGCGTGGTGAGCAGGTTTGGTTTCAGATAATGATAAGAGGTACTGGTAATGATTGGGTAAAGGAAGGTAAAGAGGTTGTTGAGAAGCTACTGGGAAGAGACAAGCCCCCTGAAGAAGCAAAACAACTTTCAAAAAGAGAAAAGGAGGTGGCCGCTGCTGTTGAAAAAAGTTTTATTAAGTATGGTTTTCAGACAGGAGTTAGAACTATTTATATTGCTCAAAGAGATATTTTTAATAAGGCAAACGTTGGGGCTATAATGGGTTCTATGAATCAATACAATACGGTGGATCTGAATGGTTTTAAGTCAATTTGGAAATTGGACCCTGCGCCTTTTAAATTTTTTATGAAAGATAAAAGAGAGGCTGTAAGAAAAGAAATAATCTTAGATGCTTATCGTAAACGATGTTATTTTTCTATTCCTCATCACAGAAAGCCTTTTATTTTAAATACTGAGGAATTGGCTACTATTTATCACTATCCAGGTACTGTTGCCGAAACTCCAACTTTTGAAAGAATTGGTGCAAAGAAGGGTGAGCCGCCTTCAACTTTACCTATTTAATATCAATAAAATAATGGACAAAAATAGAATAACATATTTTGCCAAAACAAATTTTAGAAACGAACAGACCAAGTTTGGTATTAAGAAAAAAGATAGAACTAGACATACATATATCATTGGTAAGACTGGTACTGGAAAGACAACATTGCAAGAAAATATGGCAATTCAAGATATTCGTAATGGAGAAGGGGTTGCTGTTATAGACCCCCATGGTTCTTTTGTTGAAAAAATGCTTGATTATGTTCCAGAGGAGCGCATAAAAGATGTAATATATCTTGACCCGTCGGACATGGATCATCCGATTGCTTTAAATATCATGGAAGATGTAGACGGTGATCAAATGCATTTGGTTGCCTCCGGTCTTATGGGTGTGTTTAAAAAAATGTGGCCGGATGTTTGGTCTGCAAGGATGGAATATATTTTGAATAATACTTTGTTGGCTCTTTTGGAGTATCCAAATTCTACCCTTTTGGGAGTAAATAGAATGTATACAGATAAAGATTATAGAAAGGCGGTGGTAGATAATGTAAAGGATCCGATTGTAAAAGATTATTGGGCAAGGGAGTATGCAGGCTATACAGAGAGGTTTGCTGCAGAAGCTACTCCGGCCATTCAAAATAAAATTGGTCAATTTACTTCTAATCCACTTGTAAGGAATATTATAGGTCAGCCTAAATCCAGTTTTAGTTTTAGGACTGCAATGGATGAACAGAAGATTGTTTTAATAAACTTATCTAAGGGACGAATCGGGGAATTAAATTCTAGCTTGCTTGGTGCTCTTTTGGTTACAAAAATTTATTTGGCTTCTATGAGTAGAGCTAAAGAGCCTGGAAAAGAGTTTCCTGATTTTTATTTTTATGTTGATGAGTTTCAAAACTTTGCTGCGGAATCTTTTGAAAATATTTTATCAGAATCACGAAAATATGGTCTTGCGCTTGTTTTGGCCCACCAATATATTACTCAGATGCCAGACGGTGTGAAGGATGCTGTTTTTGGTAATGTGGGTACGCACATAGTTTTTAGAGTTGGTCCGGAAGATGCCAGGGTGCTGGAGGTAGAGTTTGCCCCAGAGTTTACTGCTGACGATGTTGTTAATCTTGGTTTTACCAATATTTACTTAAAGCTTCTTGTGGATGGGGAGCCATCTAGGCCCTTTTCTGCTACCACACTTCCACCACTTAAAAAAAATGTAGAATCTTTTAAGCAGCAAATAATAGATTATTCTAGAGAAAAATATTGTACACCAATAGAAGATATTGAAAAACAAATAATGGAATGGCATGCGCCAGTTAAAAAAAAAGACGGTAAAAAGGGTGAGCCAGAAAAAGAACAAAAAGAAGCGCCTAAGTTGTTTGAAGCCGCTTGTTCAGTTTGTGGTAAAAAAACAGTGGTACCTTTTGAGCCAATAGAAGGCAAGCCTATTTATTGTAAGAAGCACAGAGCTTATATTACAGAGGGTGGAGGTTCTTCTACTGAAACACCAACTAAACCTAAGTCAAAAGAAACTGTTAAAAAATCCGAACCTAAAAGAGAGTTTCTTAATATGCCGACTTCATCGACTACTCGCCTCGATTCGGCGAAGCGGGCCGGCAGGCAGGCGAGCAAGCCCAGCCGCAACCTACGGATGCAGGCGGGTAAAGAAGAGGTTTCTTTGAGTCAGTTAGGTGGTGGTACAAAAGAATTTAAAAAAGAACCATTTAAGAAAAGAGAAAAATCAACTCCGGATTTTAAGGGTTTAAGAGAATTACTTGCAGATGTAGCGCCTAAAAAGACACCTGGCGAAGAAACAAAGCAATCATTAAAAGAAACAGTAAAACCCAAGCAAGATTTTGAACCAGGCAGTGAAAAAACTCTAAAACCTGGCGACACAATAAAGTTTTAGAGCCTATTCATAATTTTATGTTGAAATAAAATTTTAATGTTTTTGTTTTTTGCAGCCAAAAACTGGAAATTTTAGCCAACAAGCAAGAATTTATTCTTTTTTTACTTTTGCGATAAGATTTTGAATAGGCTCTAAAAATTGACCTTAAATGATTACTTTGATAGCCTAATTGTAATGAAGCAATTAGGTTATTTTTTATTTTTATTTTTGTTTCCACTTGTTGTTAGTGGGCAAGTTTATATTTCAGAAATAATGTATGACGTGGAAGGAGCGGATAGTGGGCGTGAGTGGATAGAGGTTTTTAATAGTGGTAGCGTGAGTGTGGATTTGGGTGGATGGAAAATTTTTGAAAACGATACTAATCATAAAATAAATCTCTTTGACGAAGAGGGAAGTTTTGTTATTTCGTCTGGCGGCTATGCTGTGGTTGCTGATAATCCAACGAAGTTTTTAGAAGATTGGCCTGGTTTTTCAGGTCTTATTTTTGATAGCGCTTTTTCACTTAAAAATAGCGGAGAGGAAATAATATTAAGAGACGATGAATTAAATGATGTAGACAGTATCTTTTATGATGTTGAGCTGGGTGCCGAAGACGGCAAATCTCTTCAAAAAATAAACAATTTGTGGGAGGTCGGATCTCCCACACCGGGAGAAGAAAACAAAAAAGAGTATGAGTCTATCGAAGAAGGGGGTGGTAACGAGAGTGCTGGTGATGAAATTTCGATTGACTCTAAATATATTCAGCCAGAAGATTTGCCTCAAATTAAGGCTTATGCAGGCAAAGATAAAACAGCGATAGCTGGGGCTATGACTGGTTTTGAAGGTGAAGCTTACGGTTTAAAGGATGAGTTGCTTGATAATGCAAGATATTTGTGGAACCTGGGTAATGGCGCATTAAAAGACGGAAAGAATGTTGTTCATTTTTATAAATATCCAGGAGAGTATAGAGTGGTGTTGGATGTGTCTTCGGGGGGTTATTCTGTTTCTGATA
This sequence comes from uncultured Candidatus Saccharibacteria bacterium, assembly GCA_964590835.1. Classification (GTDB taxonomy): domain Bacteria; phylum Patescibacteriota; class Minisyncoccia; order JAHISW01; family Tagabacteraceae; genus CAZPYD01. Next base: position 36,058 of record CAZPYD010000004.1, read on the forward strand.
TTTTGATTTTAAAAGTAGTCCCTAATGAGATTTTTATTTCGGAGATTAAGACAGGAGTTGATTCTTTTTTGGAGCTTAGAAACCCATCTAGTCAGGAAATTGACATTTCTGGGTGGAGGTTTGTTTCAGGTAATCAAAAATTTACTTTTTCAAAAAATAGTTTTATAAGGCCTTATAGCTATTTGGTGATTCCATCTTATTCTTCGGGGATAATTTTTGATTCGGGAAAAGGGAAGGTAGATTTTCTTTATTCTAGTGGTTTGTTGGCGGATTCTTTTGTGTATGGCGGGAATCTTTTGAAAGATCAGAGTTTTTCTCGGAACGGCGATAATATAGGTATTACTAAAGAAACACCGGGAAGTAAAAATGAAAAATTAATTCAAAAACAAACAAATGTTCGAAACCTGTCTGCCGGTAGACAAGGTTCAACTTTGAACATTTCTAGGGAAGTAGAAACTAGTGAAGTTAGTTCCAACTATCGAGGTCCAACCTCGATAGTTGGAGAAGGAGAGGATAAAGAGGAAAAGGTGCTTAAAGAAGATGCGGGTTTAAATCAAAACCAACAAGCAAACATTGTTACTGTTGGTGGTGGCGATGGTATAAATAAGAAGTATTATTATCTTGGAGTCTTGGTTTTAATTGTTTTTGCGGGTGTTGGAATTTATGTTATACGTCGCAAGAGTAGAGTTTGGTAGTCTACTCAAAATCTTATGTTGAGATAAAATTTTCATGTTTTTGTGCGAAAAAGACAAAAGCCTAGGAAATAATATCTAGATATATTGATAAGGCTTTTGGTTTTTGCAGTCAAAAACTGGAAATTTTAGCCAGCAAGCGAGAATCTATTCTTTTTTTACTTGTGCGATAAGATTTTGGGTAGACTCCAGCATTTTCTCAAAACTGAATTCTCTATAAATTTTTTCCCAAAGAGAGGTGGCTAAGTTGTTTTTTAGTTCAGTTTCTTTTATAAGTTTTTCTATGGCTTCTGTTATCTGTTGTGGGTTAGCAGGTTTTACAAGCAGACCAGTTGAGATTACTCTAGAGTTTTCTGAGATGTTTTCTATGATTTCAGATACACCTCCGACGTTTGTTGCTATAACAGGTAGTCTTGCTAATCCAGCTTCAAGTAAAACGTAAGGCAGACCTTCTTTAACAGAAGGTAAAACAAAAATATCAAAGGCTTTTAAGTAATTTGCTTCGTTACCCTGGCTATCAATCAAAAAGACGTTGTTTTCTAATTTTAGGTCTTTTATTTGTTTTTCTAGTTTTTCTTTTCCTTCACCAAAACCAATTATAAAAACATGTAACATGTAACCTGAAGCATGTAACATTTTAACTGCGTCAATTAAATATTTGTGGCCTTTGTTTTTTGTAAATTCACCGATTGTTCCGACCCAGATTTGATCACCCGTGTCTGATAGCTGAGAGCTGTTTACTGATAACTTTTCTCTCGCTTTTTCTCTAGATAAAAATGTGTAGTCTTCGGATTTAATTCCATTTTGAATAGTTATGAGTTTATTTTTTGGGGCAATATTATTTTTAAGTGCGATTTGTTTGTCATATTCTGATACGCAGATTATTTTGTCGTAAAACAGGCAAGTAAATTTACTAAATATTTTTATAAGTTTTGTCTGTATTTTAGAGCGAGGTTCACTAAAAGCCCAACCATGAGCAGTGAATATAGTTACTGGTGATTTGAAGATTTTATAAGCCCAAATAGCAGCTCCGGCAATACCACCAGCCTTAGAACTAGAAACATGTACCACGTTTGGTTTAGTTTTAAAAAGTAAGGCAAGAATTTCAAAAAAAGCGGATAAATCTTTGAAAAAAGAAACATCACGTTGAAAGCTTTCTATTTCATGATAGGTTATATTTTTTTGTTTTATTTTTTGTGCCAAAACACCTTGTCCACCTGCTGCAACGTGCACGTCAAATTTATCACTAGACAAGCTAGTGGCTAAGTCGTAAGTATATTTTCCCGCACCTGCCCAAACAGATTTAGTTATTACGTAAAGTGTTGTTATTTTGCTTGATTTTTCCATTGTTTGTTGTATTATTAATTAAAACATATATCTATGAATAAAGTCAATTCAAAGACAATTTTAGTGACTGGCGGAGCCGGTTTTATCGGTTCTCATTTGTGTGAGAGGTTTGTTTGTGATGGCCATAAGGTAATTTCTTTGGATAATTATTTTACTGGTTCAAAAGAGAATCACGTAGAGGGTGTTGAGTATCGAGAGGGTCACACAAAAGATATAGAAAAGTATATTTTTGAGAATTAGGATATTATTTATCATCTTGGTGAGTATTCTCGTGTTGCAGCTAGTTTAGAAGAGCCGGAATTGGTTTGGGATTTGAATATGGCGGGTACACTTGCTGTTTTGGAATTTTGGCGAAAGCAAAAATGTAAGCTTGTTTACGCTGGTTCTTCTACAAAGTCTGTTGGGCCGCGCGATGACGGTGTAAGTGGGCGTGATTTGGCTCCCTATACTTGGGCAAAGGCGATAAATAGTGAATTAGTAGTAAACTATAGCAAGTGGTATGACTTAACATACGCTATTACTTATTTTTATAATGTGTATGGCTCCAGAGAAAGGAGTGATAAGTACGGCACACTAATAGAAATTTTTAAACAAAATTATTTAAACAACAGACCACACAAAGTGCGTGGGCCAGGAACTCAAACAAGAACCTTTACACATATTGATGATACTATTGATGGAATTGTTCTTGTGGGAGAAAAAGGGGAAGGAGATAATTTTGGCATTAGCGCAAAAGAATCCTATTCTTTACTTGATGTGGCTGAAATGTATGGAGGAGAAGTAGAAATACTTCCCCCAACTAAAACAACTAGACCAAAGTCAGTAGTAAATACCACTAAAATAGAAGCCCTCGGCTGGAAGCAAAAAAGAAAACTAGAGGATTATATTGAGGAGGCAAAAAATTAAAAAATAAAAACCCAAAGGACGATTGCCCTCTGGGTTTTTGATTTTTCTTTTTAGATTACTTTTTAGAAAGTAATCTAAAAAGAAAATTATCTTGAGCTCCATCAAGTGGAATCTCAAAAGATTTTACCTTATTCCGTTTCATAAATTCGGAAACTTTGTCCATATCTAGGCACGACGTCATCTCATCCAATTTGTCGCATTCCTCATTGACAAAATAGTCAGCATCCATGGCGCTTATCTTTTTGGGGTCCCAAGGTTCTACCCTTTCAAGGCCTTTGCTTGAAAAAATGTACCCCTTATGGTTCACCCATATAGGAGGACATTCTTTTTGTTCAACTCCGTTTTTGAATAAGATAATTTTCTCTATATCAGTGACTTTTACATAGTCACGAATATCGTTGAAAGATATTTTAAATCCTTCTTCGCTATCAAACATTGTCATTCCTGTGGATTCTCCAGGTTTACCGGAACCCGAATTTAAAAAAATAGATATCTTGTATTCGTTCATAATACAATTACTCCTTGTAAAAAAAGGAGGTTGTTTTGAAAACAGCAATTTTGATTCACGGGTGCCATCTGGAGGCAAACGGATGGAAAAACATTTTTTGGGGAGATCCTCAGAAAGGTATTTTGGGTCGTGCCCCTAAAGCATTTGATCTTTTTTGGAAAGAAGAAAATGTCGCTTTGATTTACTGGGGTACTGGCGCTTCTGAAAAAGATGGCAAGAAGGAAGCGAAATACTCTTTTGATTATGCTCTTGCAAGAGCGAATCAACTACCCGGTTTTAAGGGATTTGATACCCACCAAATTGAGAAAATTTTTGGGAAGTATTCGTATATCGATACTGTTTCTCAGAATACTCCTCAGGAGGTAGAAGGTGCTATTCATGTTTGTCGGGAAAAAGAGATTGAACGTTTGATTCTTGTTTCTTCTTCTACACATATCGCAAGGTGTCTGCAGTGCGCAGAGAAGGTTCGTTTTGAGCAGGGTTTTAAAGACCTGGAGATCGTGGCAATGGTGTCTGATATTTGTTATGCGGGTTCAACACCAGCTGATGTGTTGATTGTTGAACCTCCTCATCGTGGTGATCGAGCCGAGATTCCTCTGCATAGAACCCTTAAACTGGCCATGTTTGCTAGGAAGATTTCTGAGGAAAATGCCCAGCGGTTCAATGCTGATCTGGTTTCTTTTCTTGAAAAGGAAAAGAAAAAATATCTTGGATAACCAAAAGTAGTTAAAAGGCGGCACTTTGTGCCGTCTTTTTTTATTGCTTTTTATTGTTATAATTAAAATATCGCTTTAATTTTAATTAAATAATTTTTATGAAAAAAATATTGATATTTTCGCTTGCGTACTATCCTAGTAATGTTAGTGGGGCAGAAGCTGCTATAAAAGAAATTACAGACAGGACTGATCCGAGTGATTATGAATTTCATATGATAACTCTTTTGTTTGATAAATCTCTTGGTCGCCATGAAAAAATAGGGAATGTTGATATCCATAGGGTGGGTTTTGGATCTTTGTATCTTTCAAAGATATTGTTTATTCCATTAGCGGTATTAAAAGCACTTAAGTTACATAGAGAAAATAAATTTGATGCCATATGGTCTATGATGACATACATGCTTTTTCCCGTTTCTCTTTTGAGGTTTTTGGGTTTGCGTATTCCTTATGTTCTAACTCTCCAGGACGGAGACTCTTTTGATAAAGTTTTTAAAAGGTTTTTTATTAGACCTCTTGCCCCTCTTTTGGATTATGGGTTTAGGAATGCTTCTTTAGTACAGGCTATATCAAGTCACCTTGCACAGTGGCCAAAATTACGTGGTTATAAGGGTGAAGTGATTAAGATACATAATGGAGCGAACCCACGAGATGTGGCGGCTGTTTTTGATGAGCAGGAGATTGAAAATCTTAAAAAAGAATTAGGTAAGAAAGAAGGGGATATATTTTTAGTTAATACTGCTAGATTGGCTTACCAAAAAGCGACCAATATTACTATTCAGTCATTAAAGATGTTGCCGGAGCATGTAAAGTTTTTGGTTGTAGGAGGAGGTGATGAAGAGGAAATGCTTAAAAACTTGGTAAAAGAATTAGGTTTGGAAGATAGGGTTATTTTTACCGGAATGGTAGATCGTTCAGTAGTTTCAAATTACAGAAAGGCTTCGGATATTTTTGTATGCCCTAGTCGCTCTGAAGGTCTTGGTAACGCCTTTCTTTCAGCCATGGCTTCAAAATTACCGGTGATTGCTACTCAGGCAGGAGGAATAAAAGAATTTTTGTTTGATAAAAAACACAATCCAGAAAAAACAGAAACGGGTTGGGTGGTAGAAAAAGATAAGCCGGAACAAATTGCAGAAGCTGTTAAAGATATTTTAGCTAACCCAGAAAAAGTAGCCCGAATCACCAAAGATGCTCGAGCGATGGTTTTGAGGAAATTTAATTGGGATATGGTGGCCAAAGATATGAAAGAAAAAGTCTTTGATCAAGTTATAAAATAATTATGAATATTGTAGAAAAAGCCGCTCGTATAGCTATTGTGGCCCACAAAGATCAAAAAAGGAAAGATGATGAGTTTCCTTATATTATACATCCCTTTATGGTTGCTAATAAATTAGCTCAATATGGTTTTTCAGATAAAGTAATTGCGGCTGGTTTAGTACACGATATTTTAGAGGACTCTGATTTTACTCGAGAAAAATTAGTTGAAGAGCTGGGGGTAGGTGTTGTTGGTATCATTGATGCAATTTCTGAAGATAAAAATTTAGAATGGGAGTTGCGAAAAGAAAGATATGCTCAAGACTTAGCTAAAGCTTCGATTGAGACTAAGGCTGTTTCAGTTGCAGACAAGATTCATAATATGGAAAATATGATAGAAGCCTACAAGAGAGAGGGAGAAGGATTGTGGGAAAAATTTAGTCGAGGCAAAGAAAAGAAAATCTGGTTTGAGGATTTAGTTCTTCAGGCTTTGAAAAATTCTTGGGATTTTCCTTTGGTTGATGAATATAAGTCTCTCTTAAAAAAGTTAAAATCAATGTAGTTTTTGTTGTCGGATTTTTTCTTCCTCGCTACGTAGTGAGTTCCTTATTTTTATATAATTATTTACTTCTTCTTTGGATACTTGTTTTTGAGCAAGTGTTGCTTCTAGAACTTTTGTCCAAAAATCAATTCTTGCTTCTGTGAGAAGTTTGATGTTATCAGATGTTTTATCGAGAAGTTTTGTATAATACCAGATTATTTCTCCTAGTCTATATATTCTCATTAGCCACAGAGATTGGCGCTCTTCCTTTGTTCTATTTTTTTGAAGATAAGAAACCAATGCGTTTTCCAGTGGCCTATTGTAGAGTGTCATAAAGTTAAGAAACCTTGCCCATCCTTCATGCTTGTTTCCAAACCTAAAAGAAGATGTGTCTAACAGATAAACATCTCCATTTTTTATAATAATTTTTTAAGGCACAATGACCAATTGAGAAAGAAATTTGAAGTATAGATTAATTGTATCTGCATTTTTTTCTAGTTTGTTTTGTGCTTCAGACAGTAATCGTTTTATTTTTGAGTCTTTGATTTTTAGTAGAATATTTTTTTGATTGTTTTTAAAAGACTTAATATAATCTTTTGCGTTCATTTGGCCAAAATATTTTTTGATTGTTTTGGAATGTTCAGATGTTGTTGCGTGGACCCCTTCTTGGATTTCAAAAATTTTAAGAGCAAGGAAGAATTGTTCACGAAGAGAGTGTTCTAAAAATTTTTTATCTTGTTCAATAAAAGAGGTTACTAAAATCAGATAACCATTTTTTTGAGTAAATAATATTTCTTTGGGAAAATTGAAAACATGGTATGCGAATTTTATTTCTTCTAGAATATTTTTCGATGCTCTTTCTTTTCTTATTTCTTTTATACCGGAAGGATGACTACTTACTTTGATAATAACTTTATCGTTTGTTTTTTTATTTCTGCCCAAAAGGACTAGTTTTTTGCCACCAATCAAATATCTTTCACCTAATACATGAATTTGACTTTCTTCCAATGAAAAGCCCAGATCATTTAAAATTGACGAGGTTTTTTCCATTTCTTTTGCTATTTGTTTTTTCCAGTCTTCTGTTTTGTTCATGTTATTTTATTTTTCGAAATTCTTTTAGGAGTATTTTAATATGTTTTCCCCAAGAAGAATTTTCCTTGCTCTTTTTTTCTTCTAAGTTTTGCTGTTCAGCAGAAATAATTTCAAAAGGGTACTCTAATACCTTTTTCCTTGGGTTTGTATTGATTAAGATTTTTTCTTTTTTAATTTTGTATTTTTCTATTAGAGTTTTTCTTAGTTCTTCTGTTGGTGCAAATATTTTTTTAGATCTTTTTAATACAAATCTTTGGAGAGGTATTAAGAGTCTTATTTTTAAGTTTTTAGGTGGTTTTTTGAAAAAGTTTTTAAGATTTTTTCGAGTTAGTTTTAATTGTTTAGATCTTTCCCAGCTTTCGTCACTTAAGAATCTTACTATTACAGGTTTTCTTCTTAAAAAACCAACAATAATTGCAGGGAACCCAGATGCTACAGCATTTTGAGAATATATTATGTCGGCACCGGCGGACTCTTTTAATAGTAGGTATGTATATTTTAGCAGTCGTAAGAGAAGAAGTTGTTTTTTGGTTGTTTTTTTGATTTTTACCTCTTTTATTTTTTCTACGAAGTTGGCATAGGCAACAATCGCAATTTTATGTTCATTGCTTAATTTGCTTGCCAGATTTTTTACATAAGGAGCCGGTTCGGCTATTTCTGGCGGGAATAGTGGTGTAGCTATTATAATTTTCATTAAATAATCCTATAATTAAGGATACATGTTAATCTACAAATAATAAACGTTTTGTGGTTGACTGTGTTTATTATTTATTTTATAAATATAAAGCATGAGAGTTTTAATTGCAACAGGTATATATCCGCCGGATATTGGCGGACCTGCGACATACAGCAAGTTGCTTTTTGAAGAACTGCCCAAGCGTGGCTTAAGGGTGGGTATTTTGAGTTTTGGTGAAGTTAGAAAATGGCCTAAAATAGTTCGACATTTTGTTTATTTTTTGAAAGTTTTAAGGGCAGGCAGGCAGGCTGATGTTATTTATGCACAAGACCCTGTGAGTGTTGGTTTGCCAGCTTGTTTGGCTTCTAAAATTTTAGGCAAAAAATTTATTTTAAAAGTGGTGGGTGATTATGCATGGGAGCAATATCAGCAGAAAAAAGGAGTAGGGTTTGTTTTGCCTGAAAATT
>CAZPYD010000005.1:0-35037 GCA_964590835.1 uncultured Candidatus Saccharibacteria bacterium
AAGACGGCTTTTGGGTTCGATGCTTTGTCCTAACGCATTTTAGTTAAACATCGAGTTAATCGAGTTAGAAGTTGTTGGTTAAACGGGGATCAGATTTAATTAGTCCTGGCAGCATTCATCTTCTTCGCCGCCGCAGCAATCGCCACTGTTCTGACATCCACCATCCTGGCATCCACCACCACATGTACCGGAACCTCCGCATGAACCGGAACTCTGGCAACAGTCTTCGTTTTTACCACCACAGCATCCGCCCTGTTCGCCTTCTTCTTTTCCTGTTGTTGTTCCTCTTTGATTCATTTATCCTCTCCTTTGTTTAAAATTAGGAATTTAGCCTCATTCCATTCCAATATTAAATTAACACGATTTTACTATTTTTTCAAGAAAAAACTATAACCCCTTGCAATTCCCTGCTGGACTATAGCCGGCTGCTTCGGCCTCTTCTTTTGTATCAAAATAGATCTTATTTGCTTCTTTTATTCTCTGTGCGCCGCCACACCACGGATAATGGTATTTGGTGCCTTTTTTACTGGCCACATAAAGCCTTTCTCCATTTACATCGACCCCTGGTATCGACGTTTTTGACTTGATTATATTACTTGTTTGACTTTGACCTTCTACTGTTATTGGGGACTTTTTCTCAGAAAGAGCCGAAAGTCGCCCTAAACCAAAAGAAATAAACCCTACAAACAAAATTATCAAAACAATTATTGTGTTGTTTATATTGTCGCTATTGATTTTTTCTAATTTTTCCTTTATATTATTCATATTACAAATTTTACTTGCAGTTAATCACTGCGTTCATAAGCAAAAATGGCACATAGAAAAGCTGGTGGTACAGCTAAAAATGTTAGAGACTCAAACCCTAAGTATTTAGGTATCAAACTATACGATGGCCAAGCAGCACAACCTGGTTCTATTATTGCACGCCAACGTGGTAATAAGTATATGGTAGGTGAAAATGTTGGACAAGGCAAAGACCACACTATTTTTTCCCTAATAAAAGGAATTGTAAAATTTACTAAAAAAAGAAAGACATCCTTTACAGGACATACCAAAACAAAACCTGTAATAAGCGTACTTCCTACAAAAAAATAATTTAAAAAACAGCCAGGCGAATCGCTTGGCTGTTTTTTGTTGTTGATTATTTTTCTTCCTTGCCCGCCTGTTTATCCGTAGGATTTGTGTCGGGTTTCTTTTCTTTGTCTTTGTCCGACTGTTTGGGCTCTGACTTTTCGGCAGATTCTGACTTGATTTCTACTGTTAATTTTGAATCTCCAATGACCACCTCATGAGTACCAATCTTGTTTATCGGTTTTTCTAGTTTAATTATACCCTCAGGAATATCTACCCTTAGCTGTTCTTTGATAAGATTATCTAACTCTTTTACATCCAGCTTATCAAACAAGCTGCCGGTTTCGTCGGCTTTTTTGGTAACTTCCAAAACCTTGCCTTTTAAGTCTGCAAGAATCTTGGTCAATTGCTTGGCCTCGAATTCTTTCTTTTCGTCTCTCTCTTTTTGTTTGTGTTCGGTCTGAATCAAAAGACCGGGAGTAGCTTCGACAGCTGCACTCTGTGGTAGTAAAAAATTACGCCAATAGCCAGGCTTAACATCTTTTACATCGTCTTTTTGTCCCAAACCAGGAACATCTTTAGTTAAAATTACTTTTGTCATAAAATTATCCTACACCAACACGAAGAAATTTTCAAGGATTTTGGGCAAAAAAAAATGCCCCGGACCATCGGGGCATTTGGCTAGTGGCACATTGCCTAAGAAAAAATATCGACGATCTTTTCTTGAAGTGTTTTTTCAGAACCGGGTTTTTCTTTCTTCTCTTTTTTACCTCTTTTTTTAGGAGGCAGCTTTTCTGCTTTTTGGGGTAACCTTGTTGGGATATAGTAAGCCCTTTGAACCCTAAAAGTATTATTGTGTACCGAACCCATAAAATACTCCTTTCCTTTTACTTATAAGTTACAAATTTTTATTCTAGTGCAATGATACATTAATTATTTTAAATTGTCAACTATCTATCCTTCAAAACCTCCAAAGCCTTATCCATTTGTGGATCAAGCTCTGCTTCAAAATCTTCTGCGGTAAACTCTACTTCTTCGTCCGGATTTAATCCATCTTTGGAAATAGATTTACCGTTTGGTGTAAGCCACCTGGCAATAGTTAGTTTTAATGAACTTCCGCCTTCAACAGGAATTAACTCCTGCACAGAACCTTTTCCAAAAGTCTTCTTCCCCACCAAAGTGGCTATGCCATGCTCATTTAATGCGCCGGCCACAATCTCAGAAGCAGAAGCAGAACCCTCGTTTACCAAAATAACCATTGGCAAATCTCTAAAAATATCATAGCCTTTGCTGCTATAGATCTGTTCGCTTCCATCACCAAATTGCTCTCGAGCCACCACCTCACCAAGCGGCAAAAACCAACTAGCTATATCCACAGCTGCCTCTAGATAGCCACCGGCATTACCTCTCAAATCCAAAACTAGTTTATGACTACCAGATTCAATCATTTCTCGTAAGGCATTTCTAAACTCACTCATAGAACGGCCCGAAAAACTAAATAATCTAATTACAAAAACACCACCCTCTTTTATTTCTGTTTCTATAACCGGAATCTGTATTGTGTCTCGCACCACTTCTATTTCGAGTGGCTCATCTCCATTGTCTTTTCTTAAAATGGTCAACTTAACAGCAGTCCCCTTTTCGCCTCTTATCAGTTGCACTGCTTCGTCTATTGTTAAATCAGCAGAAAGAGTGTCGTCTATTTTTATAATAATGTCCCCCGCTTTTATCCCCGCTCTATATGCAGGAGTGTCTTTTAAAGGGGTTATTACGGTTAGAATATTATTTTTTGTACTAATCTCCATTCCCACCCCGCTAAAATTACCCCGAACACTACTTTCAAACATCTCTGCCTCTTTTGGAGGAAAAAATACGCTGTATGGATCATTTAAAGAAGCCACTAGACCCTCTGTGGCCCCCCACAACATTTCTTGCTTATCTAATCCATTGTTAGAAACATATTTAGACTCTATAAAATTCCAGGTCTTCCAAAAAGAGTTAAAATCTACCTCTTGAGAAACAATCATATCCTCTTTATTTAAGACAGAAATTACTTTTTGAGCCTCTGGTCTATTGTTGTAACCTAAATAGATACCACCAACAAAAACAACCAACAAAATAGCTGTCAGCCCACCGGCAAAAAAAGATTTTTTAATAATATTAGTCATACTAAAACAAAATATGTTATAATTATAATAACAAAATAAACTTAAATAATCAAAATGTCTACCACAAAACACAACAATATTACTTGGATAAATCTTATATCACCAAGTGTACAAGAAATCAACGATTTGGAAAAAGAATTTCCTATTCACCCACTTGTTGCAGAAGAGCTAACTAGTCTTACTATGCGCTCTAAAGTGGATATCCATCCAGATAATCTCTATTTTGTTCTTCATTTCCCTACCATAAATCAGGCGCCAAGTTGCGAAGTGGATTTTGTAATCGGCAAAAATTTTTTAATAACAGTACAATATAGCCAGTTCCCTGCTTTGGAAAAAATCACCAAAAACATAAGCAGAAAAGAACACTTAAGAGATCAGTTTTTCAAAGACAAGGCTAGCTCTCTTTCTTTAAGTATATTGAAAGAACTATACGATTCAGCAATGCATCAGATAGATGAAATACACATCAAAACAAACAAAATAGAAAATCGAATATTTGAAGGAGACGAAAAAGAAAACTTGCGAAAAATCTCCCTCATCAAGCGAGATATCTTAGATTTTCAAAGATCTTTTTACCTACACGGCAATGTGCTATCCTCCTTCGAACAATCATTTAAAAGAAAAAATCACGAAGATTTTTTTGAACCAGAATTTGAAACTCGCCTAAATGCTCTTATTGGAGAACACGCTCAAATCAAAAACTTAATACAAAACAACAAAGAAACAATCGACACACTTCATGACACCAACGAATCGATTCTTTCAAACAAAACAAACGAAGTGATGAAGATTTTAACAATAATGGCTTTTATCACTTTCCCGCTCATGCTTTTGTCCAGTGTGTTTGGAATGAATACCATATCTACTCCAATTTTAGGTATGAAGGGTGATTTTTGGATTATTACCGGTGTGATGATTTTGGCCACCTTTACCATGTTCTGCTTCTTTAAATATAAAAAATGGCTCTGATCATGTAACATGTAACCTGAAACATGTAACATTTGCAAAATTTAAAAAAATTTTGCGTTAATAAAAAATACTTCATGCTTCAAGAAAATGATCTATTTATTCAACACAATCACAAAGAAAAAAGAAGAATTTAAACCTCTAAAAGAAAAAGAGGTTTTAATGTATTATTGTGGCCCAACAACCTATTGGACTCAACATATTGGAAACTTAAGAGGCTCGACTTGTGCTGATGTGGTAAGACGCACCTTTGAATACAACGACTACAAAGTAAAAATGATCAGAAACTACACAGATGTCGGGCACCTAACATCCGATGCCGATGCCGGCGAAAGTAAAATAGAAAAAAGAGCAAAAATAGAAAAGCTATCACCCGAAGAAATTACAGAAAAATACATAAAAATCTACGAAAAAGATACGAGAGATTTAAATATATTGGAGCCCTGGGGAAAACCAAAAGCTACAGAAAACATTCCGGAAATTATTGAAATGGTAAAAATTTTGTTAGAAAAAAATATTGCCTACGCAACAGATTTAGCAATTTATTTTGATGTTTCAAAATTCAAAAATTATAACCGACTATCAGGACAAAAAGAAGAAGAAAAACGAACAATAAAAGCTGATGATCCAGACAAAAAACATCCTTCCGATTTTTCACTTTGGTTTTTCAAGGCAGGAAAACATAAAAATGCTTTACAATATTGGCCGTCCCCCTTTAAGTCACCACTTGTTGAAAACGGAGAAGGTTTTCCTGGTTGGCACATAGAATGTTCTGCTATGGCAAAAAAATATTTAGCTAATACGATAGACATACATATGGGAGGTATTGAGCATATTCCCGTTCACCACACAAACGAAATTGCCCAAAGCGAATCCGCTAACGAGACTAAATTTGCCAACTACTGGCTACACAACGAACACCTAACTGTAGATGGAAAGAAAATGTCTAAATCCGAAGGGACATCCTTTAGCCTATCAGATGTCATAAAAAAAGACTTTGAGCCACTGGCTTTAAAATATTTTTTCCTCCAGGCACACTATAGATCAAAACAAAACTTCACATGGGAAGCAATAGAGGCCGCACAAAAAGGATTAGAAAATTTAAAAAGACAAATTAGTGAAATTGAAACTGAAGCTGGTGAAATAAGCGAAGAATTTAAAAAAGAATTTATCGAAAAAATAAACGACGACATAAACACACCTCAAGCATTGGCTGTTTTGCAAAGCGTACTTAAATCAGACTTATCAAACGAAGACAAGTTCGCGACTATTTTGGATTTTGATAAAGTTTTAGGGTTAGAGCTAAAACCACAAAAGATAGAGGTACCTAGCGAAATCCAGACTTTAGCCAGCGAGCGCGAACAAGCCCGTAAGGGAAAAGACTGGCAAAAAGCCGACGAACTCCGTGGAGAAATAGAAAAAGCCGGCTGGGCCGTAAAAGACACAGAAAAAGGCCCTCAAATAAAACCAACTCGCAGCTCTTAACAAATTTCTTGCTAAATTCTTCGAAATTTGATATAAAAACAAAGGAATCCTAGTGGAGGACATTGTGGGTTCGTCTCCACCAAAGGATTTTGTGATCGGACCCCGCGCGTCTATCTTTGTGCCCGAGTAAAGATAGAACAAAACGCGCCCCCAAACTCGGGCACGAAAAATAATAGCCCCCCACCTGGGGGGCTTTTTTTATACACATCTTATCCCCTTTTACTCTCATTTACCACAAAAACCCTAGTTGAACTAGGGTTTTAATTTTTGCTAGAATATAGATAAGGTTTTCCCCCCTAAACAAAATACTATGAGTGTTCGTATTCCACCACACAACTTAGAAGCAGAAACATCTACACTAGGTGCTTTGATGATAAACCCCGAAGCTATTCACCAAATAGCCGATATTATTGATGAAGAAGATTTTTACCATGACAAACACCGCATTATTTTTGAAGCAATAAAAGAACTCTCCCAAAACAGTATGCCTGTAGACATTCTTTCTGTTTCTACTAAACTTAAAGAAAAAAAACTCCTTAAAAAAATAGGAGGGCGAACTTTTTTAACTGATATTGTAAACGGTGTCCCTTCTGCTAGTAATGCCAAATATTACGCAGAAATTATTCACAAAAATAAAACTCTTAGAAATTTGATAAATGCTTCTCAGTTTATTGGTGACCTGGGCTACAAAGAAGATGATGATGTAGATTCTCTTCTAGACAAAGCTCAACAAAAAATATTCAAAATAGCCAAAATATCTTCTCAAAAATTTACCCATGTAAAAAGCGTCTTAAGTGAGACTTGGGATAGAATAGACAAACTACATAAATCAGATAATGAAATAAGAGGAGTACCCACCGGCTTTACAGAACTAGACAACAAGATAGCTGGCTTTCAAAAATCAGACCTGGTTATACTTGCTGCTAGGCCATCTGTGGGTAAAACCTCTTTGGCACTAGATATGGCAAGACATGCAGCCTGTGAACACAATGTACCTGTTGGTATTTTTAGCTTAGAAATGGCAACACACCAAATAGTAGATCGCCTCTTAGCAGCAGAGGCCCAGGTTGACCTATGGAAACTAAGAAACGGCAAACTTTCACAACAAGGTGATGATTTTAACAGAATCAGCCAAGCGCTAGAAAAGCTTTCCACGGCCCCTATATTTATCGACGACGATCCGTCTGCAAACGTACTTCAAATGCGTGCCAAAGCCAGACGTTTACAAGCCGAACATGGAGTAGGATTAATCATTGTAGACTACCTTCAACTAATGACTCCACGAAAAGAAATAGATAATCTCGTACAACAAATGACGGAAAACTCTCGCTTCTTAAAATCTTTAGCACGTGAGCTAGATGTACCTGTATTAGCCCTTTCTCAGCTTTCTCGTGCAGTCGAGCAAAGACACCCTCCAGTCCCCCGTCTTTCCGACCTGCGTGATTCAGGATCTATTGAACAAGACGCCGATGTAGTGATGTTTATTTACCGAGAAGATAAATATAAAAAAGATTCTGATAGGCAAAACATTGCCGACGTAATGATAGAGAAACACAGAAACGGTCCAACTGGCAGAGCTGAGCTTTACTTTAATCAAGAAAAAGCAAGTTTTATGAGCCTGGAAAAAAGCATAAAGAACGACCTTATGGCAGATGAAACCATGGTTGACGATGACTCAAACGAAGAACCGGCAAGTCTAGAGTTTAATTAAAATGAACCAATCAATCCAAAAACTAGCAGAATATTTTGAAAAACTTCCAGGAATTGGCCCTCGCCAAGCCCGCCGCTTTGTTTATGCTCTATTAAACAAGGAAAAACCTTTTCTAAATGATTTTTCCACTCTTATTTTAAACCTTAAAAAAAATACTATCTCGTGCCCTGGATGCTATCGTTATTTCGAAATCAAAGGAAATAATACCAAATGTTCCATCTGCAGCAACCTAAACCGAGATAAAAACACTCTCCTAATTATCGAAAAAGATGTTGATCTAAATAATATAGAAAAGGCCGGTTTTTATAATGGATTATATTTTGTGCTGGGAGGCTTTGTTCCTCCTATTGGCGCTGAGCTACCAAAAGAAGTAAAAATGCGAGAATTATTTGAAAAAATAAAAAAAGAGGCTTCTTCTAAAAATCTAAAAGAAGTTATCTTGGCTTTTAGTGCTACTCCGGAAGGAGAAAACACCACCAACTATACAACCAAAATTTTAGAACCTATCACCAAAAAATTTCCCATTAAAATAAGCCGCTTAGGACGCGGCTTGTCAACTGGAACTGAATTAGAATATAGCGACAAAGAAACTATCGCCAGTGCTTTTAAAAATCGGAAATAATTACCTCTGTATAAATTTGACGGTGACCCTTCTTGGTACTTTGTCTTGTTTTTGATTTATATTTTACTGTAATTACTTTCTTTGCTCTTTTTTCAGCAACCCATTCTGCTTTTATTTTTGCTGCACTTACATAAGGTGTACCAATTTTAACATCGTCACCTTTTGCAACCAAAAGAATTTGATCAAAAGTAATAGTTGTACCTTTTGCAGGTTTTTCTATCTTCTCTATTCTTATTTTTTCTCCGGGTCTTACCAGGTATTGTTTTCCACCTGTTTCAATCACCGCCAACGTATCCGCTTTTGGAGCAGATTTTTTAACTGTTTTTACAATAGGTTTTTTAGTTTTGCTCGTTGCTGATTTTTTGGCAGGAGCAACTTTTTTCTTTGTTTCTTCAACCATGTTATTTATATCAATATATTCTATACAATTTTGAAAAAAATGCAATAATAAAACCCGACATTGTTTTAAATTAACAACATCGGGTTTTCAAACTACGCACTTCTCAATAAGGTTTTTACAAACTTTATATCCACAAAACCACCATGAGCTTCAAACCATTTTTTACACTTACTGAAATTTGACCAACTTAACATCAGGTCATACGAGGCAGTAATTTCAAAATCTTTCTTTACTGCAGATTCAGCAGTATCTTTCACGCAATAATCAGCAAGTGCACCCATCAATACAAGATTTTTTGCATTCCAGCTTCTCAATATCTTTAAAAGTTTTGGGTTTGTAAATCCATCTTGATCATCTTTTTTCAATAGCTTTACTTTCATCCCTTCTAAATATCTACGTAGAACAGAAACTGTTTCTCTTCCACTATCACTATATTCTAAAACAATAACAGAAATATCTCTTTTTTTACAAATTTCAAAAATCTTAAGCTGGTTTTCTATAACCTTCTCCGTTTCTTCTTTGTTTATGTTTTTTAAAAACACTTTCTGCATATCCATCAACAAAACAACAATCTTTTTCATACCTATCCTCTCCTTTATTTTTACCCTATTAAGTATTTTGAATCTTATTTTCAAAGAACTAACCACTAAAAAACCGCCCCTCGACTTAGCTCAGGGCGGCTTTGGTTTAATAAATATATTTTTCTTTTTATCTCTTACTTATATCCGACAAACCAAAATCGCCCTTTTTGCTAAAGAAGCTAAAAAAGTTAAATGTAAACAAAAAGTTGTTTGTGATATTTGTATTTGTCTTGTTCATAATTACTATAATTAATAATATTAAACGCTTTGAAAATAAAGTCAAGCTATTAAACTGTGCATTATTTTAGCACTTATCAACGATCGTTGATAAGTGCTAAAATAATTATACACACCAAAACTATACTAGTTCAAAATACTTCTTAAGATGCAATTCGTTATCCAAAAAATCTGCAAGAATAAACCTAACAAATTTTTTAATTTTATAAAGCTCTATAATATAATCTATCTCATTTTTACAATCAAAAGGATGTACAAAAACACTTTTTTGAAATTCATAAAACCCTAGATCTTTCAATCGATAACGCAACCCATCTCTTTCTTTCTTCTTTTCTTCAGGAATATCAAACATCACTATCCTCCATTTTTTATCCCACTCTTTGGGTTTTTTAATTTTCATTTTATCCAAATCATATACCAAGGCTTTTTTCTTCCCCTCTTCACTAAGCACAATTGTAATAGTCCCATCTTTATTATATTCTTCCTTAACCATCTTAGATTTATACAGACCTTTTATGGCACGCTCTAAGGATTGCTTGTTTATATCCTGCCATTCTTTAGTAATTCCTTTTAAAATCTTAAAAGCAACCTTTGGAGAGCCAGAAAGTCCAATGGCTAACCCCCCTGAAAGCAAAAGTATTATTTTTCTCTGTGTATTTCCCAATCCTTTAGACATAATTTAATTTTATCATAAATATTAGAATTTAGCACTTATGCGCGATAGCAAATAAGTGCTAAATAGAGCTTTATAAAAAATTTCTTTAAACGAAAAAAAAAAAGCGGTGTTAGGGTTTTACCCTGACACCGCTTTTAGCTAATTAAACTAGCCTTTTTCGTTTTCTTTTTTCTCTTCTCTCCGCCATTTTTGGATGTTGCTGATACATAGACCACATCCAGCTCCAAGTGGTACAAGCATGACTCCAAACGCCCCTGATACTTCAGAAGGTAAATCAAAACAATAAATGCCCGCAAAAAGAACCAACGAGATAATAAAAAATATCCATCCAATAACCATATTTTTTCTCGAAGAAATATAAGAATACTTAAACAATAAAAGAACCAAAAGAACAGAGAACACCAGAAAAGCCCAATCTATAAAAACCATACTCTTCTCCTATCCTGCGCCGAAAAATTCGGCTGCATCATTAGCATTTTTAAACAACCAAAGCTGATAATCAATCTCATCGTAAACCAAATAAACAAAAGAAAAAAGCATTACCAAAATAAGAAAAGCCCAAACAATAGCGAATATGTCTGAGAAAAAGCTACTTTTATGTGCTATTTCTCTCATTGCGTTAACCTTCTTATTTTCATATCAATTAACCAAGTAAATAAGTCTCTTGCTTTTTGTTTCTGCATTTTTTCTTCCCAGTCGATTTTCATGATATTCCTCCCTCATTTTTTATTTTTCAATTAAAAACTATTTCTAGTTCTTAATATCACATTTCTCCAGGCTTGTCAATTTTTATCGGCTCTACCTCCATATCTTCGCCTGTTATACGCATGACATCTTTGTCTATCTTTTTAAATTCTTTTGAGGCTTTATTGAATGTATTTACTGTTGTGCCTAGATGCCCACCCATCTTTTGCATAAAATCTTCATAGGTCTTTAGGTGCCTAGTTAAATTTTCTACATTTTTGCGTATTTCTTTTGCTGATTTTTCTATTTCAAGCGCACGCAATCCCTGCAAAACTGTCTGCAAATACGCCAAAAAACTGGTTGGCGACACAATAATCACATGTTTGTCTTTAAAGGCATATTCTATTAAATCACGAGTGGCTATTTTTACCGCCCCCACCTTGTTTACCAATAGATCATAGTAAATAGCCTCAGACGGGATAAACATAAAAGCAAAGTCCATAGTATTCTCTCTTGGGCGAACATATTTAGATGTCTCGTCTATTCTGTTTTTTAAATCTTGCTTAAATGATTTTTCCAGCTTCTCTCTTTCTGTCTCGTCGTTTTCGTTTAAGATTCTTTCATAGTTTTCCAGAGAAAATTTTGAGTCTATTGGTACAATTTTATCTTTTACAAATACCACCGCATCCACAATCTCTCCGTCCTTAAATTTATACTGCATCTGATACGAATTTGGGGGTAAAACATTTTTAAGTGTTTCTTCCAAATAATACTCACCGAGCACACCACGCTGTTTTGGGTTTTTTAAAATGTCCTGCAAGTTTTTAAGTTGGTCTGAAAAATTTAAAACCTGCTTGTTTGTTTCGTCTAATTTAGTAAGTTTTTCTGTTACGTTGCCGATTATTTTAGCGCTCTGCCCAAACTGCTCTTGGATAACCTTCATGGTATCTGCCGAAGACTTGGTTAATTTTTCGTCCATTGTAGAGCGGATCTCCTCAAGCTGTTTTTGGAGCATAATAAAAGCATTACCACCATCATCTTTTTGCGACTCTCTCTTGCCAAACAAAAACCAAACCGCAACGCCACCAAGCGCCACCCCCACAAATATCAAAACTAAAATTAAAATAATATCCATGATTAAATTTTTTCTAAAATAATTAATGCTGTTTCTTCTTCATCTATCTTGTTTGTATCTATCACCACAAAATCTTCTCTATCAATAAAATCTTTATAATTTTTATATAATTTTCTAACAAGATCTTCCGACAAAGAAGGACCTCCCCACTTACCAAGAACGTCTTCTCTTTCTTTGTTTCTTTTAATTACTTCTTCCAAAGAAACTTCTAATAAAAACATCTTGCCACCAAGTTTTTTTAATTCTTGAACAACTTTTTTATCTGTCTCTCCTTTATCTGTGTCCACGGGAGGAGAAAATTCTACAATAATATTATTTATTTCTTTTTCTAAATAAAACTTAACCAAACCCACGACCGACTCTTTTGCCATCAAAATATATTTATCTGCTTCTTCTTGGTTTGCAACCTCTAAACGAGTCATGTTCTTTAAAACATCCATAGAAACATTAACCGTCCTCCCAGATAGTTTTTTACTAAGAGCTCTTGAAACAGTGGTTTTACCACCACCAGCCGGCCCTTGAATACTAATTATATTTTTATCGTGTTGCATGTTACAAGTTATATATTACATAAAATACTCATAATACTCAAAAACCAAAAACAAAACGTAAATCAAGATTAAAACCAAGCCTTCTTTTCTGGATAAAAATTCGCGACTGTAAACAAAGAAATTGAAAAGGATAAAAGCGAAAAATAAGAATATCGCAACAGAGATAAGATTGGCGGACAAGGTTACAGAAATAGGGTTTATTAAGCTAGTTAAACCTACTATCAAGGTGGCGTTGAACGCATTGCTGCCCAAAGCATTGCCTACTGCCATAGAGTCGTGTCCGAGCATCCTGGCGCGAATACCAAAAACTATTTCAGGAACAGAGGTACCAAGGGCCACAAAAATAATACCAAAAGACAAAATACTTATAGCCACACTTTTAGCAATTATTTCTCCGGACCACACAATCGCAATAGAGCTTAAAATAAGCAATGCTACTCCAGCAAACAAATATGAAAAATGTTTAAAAACCTGTGAAGCCATTTTTTTACGCGGAAAATCATTAACTTTTTTGGTAAAATACTCTCGCTCCTTAGTTAATTGAGTTATATAAAAAACAAAAAGCAAAATTAAAAGTAAACCATCGCCACGAGAAATCAATCCATCACTCCCAAGCATAATCGGGAAAAAAGAAAGCATAAAAATAAGCCAAAAGTTTCTCCTAGAAATCTTACTCTCCACTTTAAGCCCTTTCCCAAAAATAATAGTAAGACCCAAAATTAAAGTAATATTAATCAAATTAGACCCTAAAACCGTACCTAAAGAAAATTGAGGAATATTTTTAACAGCTGACGACAAACCTACAAAAAGCTCGGGCACAGAGGTGGCCATACTCATAAAGATAAAGGCCACCATATATTCTGAAATTTTAAAAAACTTAGCCAAACCAGTTAAGGAACGCACCAAAAAGTCACTTGACCTGGCAAGGACAATAAAAGCGACAACAAAAATTAAAATATATAAATAAAACATTATTTTTTATTTTTTCGATTAGTTAAAAAATACTTTGCCGTCTCAATAGCAAAAATATTTAAAGCTCCAATAGACAATATTATAAGAATATCAGACAAACCGATTTTTTGTAGCGAAAGTAAATATCTTAACTGCGGAACAAACAAAGCCCCAGCTAAAAATATAAAACTAACAAAAACAGCAATTATTAAATAACGATTAGAAAACAAATTGATTTTCCAAATTGGCTTTCTAAGGTTTTTTAAAGAAAAAGCAAAAAAAATGGAATCTACAGAAAGTGCAGCAAAAACAATCGTACGAGTATATTCTAATGGATTTTTAAGTAAAAGATGAGAGACTAAAAAAACTATTATTAGAAGCAAGCTGGTAAAGAAGGATAAAATAACTATTAAGTTTTTAACATCGCTGACTAGAAAAGTTTTTGAAGAAAAAGATTTTGGTGATCTTTTCATAAGACCTTTCTCCCCAGGCTCAAACGCAAAAGCAAAATTCATAAACCCCTCTTCCACCAGATTCGTCCACAAAATTTGCGCCGGCAAGATAGGTAAAGGCAACCCAAATATTAAAGAAACTCCCACTAAAACTATTTCACTTAGTCCGGTTGAAAGCAGATAAACTAAAACTTTTCTAAAATTTAATAAAATTTTTCGCCCCTCTTCTATGGCAGAAATTATTACGGAAAAACTATTGTTTAAAAGAATCATACCAGAAGCCTCTTTTGCCACCTCCGTACCATCATTTAGGCATATCCCTAGCTCTGCCCTTTTTAGAGATGGTGCATCGTTAACCCCATCCCCGGTCATGGCTACATTTTTCCCTTGAGCCTGCCATGCTTTTACAATCCTCACTTTTTGATGTGGCACCACTCTAGCAAAAACAGTGGTTTCTTTTATTGCTTTTCTTAAATCACTATCTGACAAAGTATCGAGTGTTTTGCCATCAATAACCCTGGTTCCTTTTTTAAAAATACCAACCTCTTCACCTATTTTTCGAGCTGTTTTTTTGTGGTCACCCGTCATCATTATGGTTTTAATCCCAGCCTGCTCAGCCTTTTTTAAAGATTCTTTCACATCTGGCCTTAATGGGTCATAAAAAACAATCAATCCACCAAAAACTAAATCCTTAAACATATCGCCATCATCTCTTGAAAGCTCTAGACAATCACAATCTTTATACCCAACTGCCACCAAACGCGCGCCAAAAGCAGCCTGTTTCTCTAATATGTCCAAAAACATTTCCTTGTGTTCTTGGGTTAAGTTTATCTCTTTCCCATTTTTATAGATTTTTTTAGATAAACTTAATATTAATTCGGGTGCCCCTGTAATGAAAAAACGATTTTTATGATTTTTTTTCAAACTATGCAAAGATGCAGAAAAACGCCTCTCAGATTCAAATTCCAAAAAGTCGACTCTCGGATTTTCTTTAAGTAATGCGTGGTGATAAAGCTTGGACTCTATTCCTGCAACAATTATAGCCTGCTCAACAGGAGTACCTCGCACAACCCAATCAGCCAAATTATCTTCCGGGTTTTCTATAAATCCTCCAGCACTAAACAAAGCCATTTCTAAAATTTTCTTTTTTTCTTCAGATTCTACTATTGATTTTTTATCACCCCCCAAGGATTCCAAGGTAACAATACCTGAAACTCTCATAAGCGCTTGAGTTAAAGTTCCTGTTTTATCAGTTAAAATAACATCCACCGAGCCTAGTGTTTCTGCGGCATTTAATCTTTTTATTAATCCTCCGGTAGACAAAATTCTTTCCATACCAATAGCCAAAACCACAGTAACCACAACAGGCAACCCCTCAGGAATAGCCGCCACCGCAATAGCAACCGAAGTAAAAAACATTTGCGAAACAGATTCTCCTCGCAAAATACCTAAAGTAAAAATAAGAATCAAAGCACCCAAAACCAAGAACCCCAAAAAAGTCGCCAGTTTTTTAATATTTTTCTGAAAATCCGTAGGTGGCGTTTTTTCTTCTCCAAGCAACTGAGCTATTTTACCAATTTCTGTCCCAAAACCAGTACCAACAACTACTGCAGTCCCCCATCCTTCTGTCACAAAAGTTCCCATCCACACCATACTAGTCCTATCAGCCAGAGGTGTATCTTTTTTTATTTTTCTGACATTTTTGGCGTTAGACATCCACTCCCCAGTCAAAACAGCCTCATTGACCTCTAGTCCTTTACTTTCTACAAGACGCGCATCAGCTGGCACTTGATCACCAACTGTTAGCATCAACATATCTCCCGGCACAACACTATCAGCAAGAATGACTTGCTTTTTACCATCACGAACAACAGTGGCATATTTTTTCTGAGATCCTTTTAATTTTGCAAAGGCCTGAGATGCCTTTCCCTCTTGAATAATACCAATAATAGTATTTATTGTTACCGCAATCAAAATAACAACAGAATCTGTGTATTCCCCAAGAAATAAAGTGACGAGACCTGCAATTATTAAAATAAAAACAAGCGGACTTTTAATTTGTCGCCATAATAATTTTAAAAGGCGAAACCTCTCAATATATTCAAATGTATTTGGGCCATATTTTTCTAGCCTCAAACTTACCTCGCCAAAACTTAACCCTTCTAGTGAAGAATCTATTTCTTTTAATACATCTTTGGCGCTCAGACTATGCCAAAATTTCTGCTTATAATCTGCAGTCATTAGTTAAATTATACCATAGACCTGTCCCATAAAAAAAATCCGCCAGGCATTTCTGCTAGGCGGATTTAATTCTTTATTTTGTTTTTATAAGAGCAGTATAAAATCTTGCTAAAAGCACTTCAAAATCAGGTCGAATAGCTTCATAGCCATGATCGTGAGGGCAAGTGACAACATGTGTGTAGTGTATTCCGCAAAATTGAACATATCTTGGCTCAATATCCACTTCCTTATGTTTTTTGGCCAAATCCAACGCTTGAAGAGTAACTGTATAGTCGCTGCTTTCTACCCATTTTTTTCTTTTTTTCCTAGAAAAAAATCCGGTTGTTACATCTTCAAAAGCCCAAGAGGTAATTTTTACTCCTTTACTTGCAGAAAGCAACCAAACACCACCAGCCTCGCTGCGCTCATACTGATACCCATGAACAAACTCTTCTATCTGCCATTTTTTTGTTCTAGAATCTCTTACCTCAGCCGCGCTTTTAAAAGCGTCTACAATTTCTTGCCCTATGTACTCTTTCGGAAGTATCACTTTCATTTTTACCTCTCCTTGCCCGCCTGCCTGCCGGTAGGCAGACCTGTATATGAAATTTACGACGGATTGTTACTGGTTTTCAAGAATCTTTAAATTTAAAAAAAGAATAACATAAGTTTTGAGTTATGTAAATAAAAAGTATATAAAACTCACGGTCGTGAGTTTTATATACAAAGTAGTGACGATTTGTGTTCGGCGACCCTACGGGGATTCGAACCCCGGTTACTGCCGTGAGAGGGCAGCGTCCTAAACCACTAGACGATAGGGTCAAAAGGTTGTTTTAAAATAATTAAATAACTTTCTTATTCTTCCATGCCTTTTCTTGCCTGACAAGTAGTTTTTCTTTGTCTTCCGGATGGGCCATTATTTCTTCAACAATTTTTTCCATTCGGATTCCTTGAGAGCCTTTTATTAAGACCAGGTCACCTTCTTGGAGGATGGCCTCCACTTCCGGAACCGCATCAACAGACCTAGTAAACTCAAAAATATTTTCTTTCTTAAATCCATTTTCAATCAATGATTCTCCTATAAACTTAGCTCTTAATCCGACAAGGAAAACATATTCTACATTAGCGTCAATAATAAATTCAGCCATACTTTGATGAGCCTCCACAGTATATTTGCCCAATTCAAGCATATCACCCAAAACAACTATCTTTCTTGGCGCAGGAATATCTTTTAAGGTGTCCAAAGCAGCCCTCAGGGCTATCGGCGAAGAGTTATAGGTATCATCTAATACAAAACTATCTTTAACCCCTTCAAGCAGCTTTAATCGGCCTGGAGGCGTTTCATAATTTGATAGAGCTCCTATCATGTCTACAAAATTAAGACCGAGAACTTTACCAACAGCCAAAGCAGATAAAGCAGGATAAACATGATGTTTCCCAAAAGCATTATTCACTCTTACAGGCACACTCACCCCATCACTATCTACTTTAAAATTAATACCTTTAGGGCTAATATTATAATTTGAAGCTCTCAAATCTGCACCCTCTCCAAAACCAAAACCAACAATATGAGCCTTCGTTAATTTTTTAAGATCAAAAACAGTGTCGTCGTCATAATTTAAAATAGCAAAATCATCTGTATCCAAGCATTTTAAAGCCTTTGATTTTTCTCTTGCTACCTGCTTTGGCCCGGCAAAAAATTCTACATGAGAAGGAATATCAGCCAAAGCAGTAAACACCGTAACATTTGGCTTTGCCCACGAAACCAAATTCTCCATATCTTTGGGTCTTTCTACTCCCATCTCTAAAACCAACCATTCTGGATAATCACTTTTAAATAAAAACAAAGATAAACCTTTTAAAATATTTTTTAACCATAACCATGGATTAAGCCATGCGTTCTCACACCCCAAAATAACAAGCGGCACTCCTATTTCACTATTAAAACTTTTTTGATTTTTTCTTGTTTTGAATTTGGATTTTAAAACAGCAGCAATCGCCTCTTTGGTAGAGGTTTTCCCAACACTCCCTGTCACAGAAACAATCTTAGGTTTATAACGCCACAAAACCGCCTTAGCTTCTAAAGTTATGATAAACACTACGATTTGTTTTAAAATTTCTTTAAGCATGTTTTACCTGTCCGGCGGCACCTCATAATAATTTAATAAAAACTTCATTAACCCCATAAAAGGTTCTGTTAATGTATGTGACGCATACTTTACACCTTGTGGTTTTTTAACATAAAGAAAGATCAAAAACTCTGGGTTAAGAGCAGGGGCATATCCAAAAAATGAATGAAAATACTCGTCTTCATAATAACCTCCACCCTCTTCTTTTGGTTTTGTCAGCTGTGCAGTCCCCGTCTTAGCTGCCACACTATAATGTTCTAATTTTACTGTTCCACCCAAAAGAGCATCGTCAACAACTTTTATTAACATTTCTGAAATCTTTTTACTTGTTTCTTTTTTTAAAACTTGCTTCCCTGTTACCGGCTTAAAAACATCGTCCTTGCCTCCCGCAATCAAAACTTTATCGACAACATGCGGCTCCATAATCACACCACCATTTGCAAGCGAAGAAGCAGCAATCACAAACTGAATCGGTGTCATTGCAATACCTTGCCCAAAAGAAGCTGTCGCATACTCAATGTCCCTCATATAAAAAAGGTTCTTTAAGTTTCCTTCTGATTCATCCGGCAAATCTATTCCTGTAATTTCGTCTAAACCATAATTTTTAAAGTAATCAAAAAAAGTTTCTTTACCTAATTCCTGCATGGCAAAAATAATCCCTGTATTTAAAGATTTATTAAGAACTGTTTGCATATCAACCAATCCCCTACCTTTTCCATCGTAATTTTCTATTCTACTACCATTAAGAACAACATAACCAACATCAAAATAAGTTGTTTCTGGTTTTACCTTGCCCGCATCAAGAGCAGCAGCCATAGTAAGAGGCTTTACCACCGAACCCATTTCAAAAAGATTTGAAACTAATGGATTCCTAAAATAAGAAAAGTCTTCTGCGTTGCCATAAAAATTGGAATTAAAATCAGGCTTGCTAGCCATAGCCAACACCGCACCAGTTTTAGGGTTTATTATAATACCCCCCACGCTTTCACCCTGCCAATTATTCATTGTCTCTAACAATGTACTCTCCAAAAGGCTTTGCACTCTTGGCTCTATTGTTAAAACAATATCGTGTCCATCATAAACTTCACTTCCAAGAAAATCTTTTCCCAGTTCCCAAAAAAGCATAGCAAAAGAATTACCTTTCTTCAAACCATCTTTTTCACCTTTTAATACATCTTCATAGTATTGCTCTATTCCGTATCGCCCCTCTTGCTTGTCCCCTTTATAACCCAAAAAGCCAAGCACTTGCGAAGCTAAAGAATTTCCAGGATAAAAACGCCACTGCTCTGAAAAAACATTTAATCCTTCTATATCCATCTTTCTAACTTTCTGAGCTTCGTTTAAATTTAATCTCTGTGCAATAACCTCATAAGGATCATTCTCTTTGTTAGCTTTTTCAATACAGCTTTCCTTATTAAATTTATTTAAATTAATCTTTTCTATTTTCTCACAAACAAACTTTGGTTCTTTGATAAGACTAGGATTTAAAGCCACCAAAAAACCTTCTTTTATGGCCGCTGCCGAAATTATATTATTATTTCTTTCTTTAAAATAAATATTTCCCCTCAATGCAACAGACTCTTTTGATTTGTAAGTACTATACTGCCTGTCAGATTTTTCAGAGTAAAAATCAAACTCTCGTACTTGAATAAAAAATAAGCGCCCAATCAAGATCGCCGCTATAATGAAAAAAAATAAACTAACAAAACGTACTCTAAAATTAAAACTACCTGACATATTGCGCTATAGATTTTTGTATATAAATATAACCTGTCGGTTCCGCTTCTACGAAACCAAGTTTTTCAGCATAAGGAATATTTAACTTTTCTAATTTATTTATATAAGCCATTTCAAGTTCTTGCACTTCTCCCTCTGTTTTATTCAATCTTACCAAATTTTTGTTTCTTTCAGCAGTTTTTAAAACAGCTATGTTTATAAAATAAACATAAAGCAAACCAAGAACAATAACAAGTGCAAAAAAACCCCCAAAAAAATATTTGGAATATATTTGCCACTGTTCTTTTTTTATAAAAATATCCATAATTATTATTGAAACCTGAAACATAAAACTTGAAACATTTTTCTTGTGACAAAAATTTTTTTAAAATTTTTGTTTGTTTTATGTTACATGCTTCATGTTTTATGTCTTTACTATTGCTCTTAATTTGGCACTTCTACTTCTTGGGTTTTCCTTTATTTCTTCATCACTCGCTGTAATCGGTTTTTTCGTCAAAACATCGCCTTTCCCTGCTTTCTTTTTATCTCTAAAAAAATTTTTAACAATCCGATCTTCTAGTGAATGAAAAGAAATAACTACCAGCCTTCCATCGTTTCCTAAAAAATCCCAAACCTTACTTAAAGCATCAATTAAAACATTCAGCTCGTCATTTACCGCAATCCTAAGTGCTTGAAATGTTTTTGTTGCAAAGTGCAAGCGTCTCTTGGTATAACCCACTGGTACACTTTCTTTAATTACTTCTACCAGATCAAAAGTAGTTTCAAAATCTTTTTCCTCGCGCCGCTTTTCAATATTTTCACTTATTCTTTTTGCAAATCTCTCTTCACCATAATTTTTTAAAATTTCAAAAATATCCTGTTTGCTCCATGTATTTAAAATTTGTCTTGCGGTTAAATCTATCGGCTCCAATTCTACTTTAAAATTCATAATAAGTGGTTCATCTTTTTGAAAACTAAAACCACGTTTATATTTATCCAGCTGCATCGAGCTCATCCCTAGATCAAATATCGCCGCATCAACTTTTTCAATTTTCAAATTTTCTAATACCTTATCTAAATTCCGAAAATTTTCATTAACTAAAAAAATATTCTTAATTCCTAATTCTTGAATCTTAATTCTTGTCTTTTCTAGAGTTTCTTCGTCTTGTTCTATCCCCACAAGCAGTCCACTCTCGCCTATTTTTTTACAAATCTCAGCGGAATGTCCTCCGGCACCGAGTGTACCATCCAGAACAATATCTCCCGCTTCTGGATTTAGATACTCTATGGTTTCTTTCAGTAATACTGGAATATGCGTCATTTTTCTCATGAAACTTGAAACATAAAACCTAAAACATAAATTATTATATTAAAATTTTTTTAAATTTTAATAATGCTTCATGCTTCAAGCTTCATGTTTTATGATTAATAAACTCCTACTTCGCCCAATTTCTCTGCCAAAATATCAGTTTCTTTTTCAATTTTGTTTTTGTATTTCTCCCAAGCCTTTTCATCCCAAATTTCCAATTTTTTATGAACACCAGTTATGACAACCTTCTCGCCAAGGCCAGCAAACTTTTTCAAATAATCAGGAATCAAAATCCTACCCATAGAATCCAAAGAAACATCCACTGCGCCAGCCAAAAACATCCTAGCAAAATTTCTATTATCTGCCTGCCCCATTGGTAATGTGCTTAGTTTTTCAGCGACATTTTCCCACTCTTTCATTGGATAAACTACCAAGCAATTATCAAAACCACGGGTAACAACCGCTTTTTTGCCTATTTCTTTTCTAAACTTAGCCGGGACGGCAACCCGCTTTTTTGTATCTATATTATGTGTAAATTCGCCTATTAACATGCGCCAAATTTAAATGAATGAAATGAATATTAAATTTGAGTGTCCAGTCTGAGTGATAACGAAGACTGGGGTCAATATTATTAATTTGAGTGCTCGGTTCTCGGAAAATATAATCGTTTACTGCGTTCACTTCCTATTTTTCGGAAGTTATCCACAGTGTCCACAGCTTTATCCACAATTCCCCACTTCTATGATACTGTACTGACATTATACTCCACCCCTGCCCATCATTCAACAAACCATGTTGTGGATAAGATAGCCACGAATCACGAATTATGAATTATGAATTATGAATTGACCAGGGTTTTCGGACTTCCTTAATTTAAATATCTATAAATTGCGAGGTGAGGAGTTTTGAATAGCTTAGTTGAGACGAGGTATTTGCTGGAGGAAGAAATAGACTAAAAAATAAATGCCCCATATATATGGGGCATTTAAAAGATAAAACAAAAAACCGGAGCCTGCCCGCTGTTAAGCAGGGGTAAACTCCGGTTTTTAAAATTTATGTTTCTTTTTTAATCTTTAAAACTTCTTTCCGCAATTAATGCAAAAATTTGCATCGTTATTGTTTTTTTTACCGCAAGTGCACATTTTCTTTGCTTTTTGGGTTTTTGCGCCAAAATTAGGATTTGCGCAAACACCTCCTCCACATTCTTCGCAAAAATTTTGATACACCCAAAAACCATTTTTACAACCTTCACAAACATAAGGATAATAAGGTAATTCTCCCATTTTCAACCTCTCTCGTCTTATTAGGTTTTGTTTAATTAAAACTTTTTAAGTTTTCAATTTTTCTCTAAGCTAAAATTAAGTTAACACTATTATGCTAACTTGTCAATCTTCTCGCTTTCAATAAAAACAAACGGCTCACGATATGAGCCGTTTGAAAATTTAATCTTCTTTTAATTCAAGAGGTTCTCCGCAATCCTTGCAATACTTTGCATCACATTCCGCACATACAAGTGGTGATCTCATAAAATACCTCCTTTAATTTTTAAGTTACAAAAATTTAAAAATTACTCTTTTGGCCTCAAAGTCGGAAAAAGAACTACGTCTCTTATATTTTTAACACCTAAGAAAAACATTGCAAGTCTGTCTATGCCGATACCTACACCAAAAGCTGGTGGCATACCATATTCCATTGCCTCCAAATAATTTTCATCTAGCTCGGGAGCTTCTTCGTCCCCTGCCACCCTAGCCTCTTGTTGTTTTTCAAAACGCTCTCGCTGATCAAGTGGATCATTTAATTCTGAAAAACCATTAGTCAATTCAAACCCAGCAACAACAAGTTGAAACCTGTCTACCAGATTAGGGTTGTCTTCACCGCCACGCGGAGTAAACTTTCTTTTTGCCAAAGGAGAAATACCCAAAGGATGATCAACAACAAAAGTTGGTTGAACTAATTTATCTCTACAAATCTTTCCAAAAATACTATCAGCAATTTTTTCTTTAGAATCAGAGTCGGCAAAATCTATACCAAGCTGCTTGGCTTTTAGTCTGTAATCTTCAAGTGACATTTTTTCACCGTCATTTATAAGAGCATATCTCTTTAATACATCGTAAAAAGAAATTACAGCAAACTTCTTTGAAAAAGAAATTTTTTGACCTTCATATTCTATAGTTTCTTTGCCAAACAATTTTTTAACCAATACTCTCATCATCTTTTCCACAAAGTCTCTACCATATTCTGCATCTTCATAAGCTTGATAAAACTCAAGCATTGTAAACTCCGGATTATGAGTAACATCTATTCCTTCGTTTCTAAAGTTCCTACCAATCTCATAAACCTTCTCAAAACCCCCCACAAGAAGTCTCTTAAGGTAGAGCTCTGGGGCAATACGCAAAAACAAATCTATATCCAAAGCATTATGATGAGTCTTAAAAGGTTTTGCCAAAGCACCACCAGCCATTGGCTGAAGCATTGGGGTTTCCACTTCTATAAAACCGTCTTTGTTAAGAAAACCTCTTATTTCAGTAATAATCTTTGAGCGTAAAATAAATCCTTCGCTCACTTCGCTATTCATCAATAAATCTAGGTATCTCTTTCTATATCGCTCTTCCACATCTGAAAGGCCATGCCATTTTTCTGGAAGCGGCCTTAAGCTTTTTGAAATAATTCTCCATGAAGAAACTTTTATGGATTTTTGTCCTTTTTGCGTTTTAAACAAGCCTCCTTCAAGCTCAACAAAATCACCAACATCAACAGTCTCCTCAAACAAATCAAACTTCTCTTTCCCAATCTCATCTCTTTTTAAATAAATCTGCAAAGAAACCTTTTCTTCTCCAAGACTCCAAAAACTATCTGAAAAATCAGCAAAAATAACTCCCCCATGTTTCCGTATACCAAAAACACGCCCCGCCAAAAACAGAGGCTTTTTTCTTTTTGATAATTTTGAAAAATCAGCAAGAGCTTTTTCAATCGAAAAATCTCTAGAAACTTTTGCAGGATAAGCTCCACCAAAAGTTTCTTTTATTTTATCGAGTTTTTTAATACGAACTTGCCTTAGTTCTTCTAAAGACATTTGAATGATTTTAAACAAGCCTGTCTGCCGGCAGGCGGGCGTAGCAACTATTTTAGTTAAATATAATAGTTATCCGCCCACTCTTTAATTTTATTAGTAAACTTTATTTTTTAGTCTTAGATTTAGACTTGGGTTTACCCTTTCATGCTATCCCCTCTATAGTATATATTATTTCTCCAGCTGGTGTAACCACTTTAGCTTTTTCTCCAACTTTTTTCCCTAAAAGAGATTTACCCAAAGGAGATTCTTTTGAAATTTTCTTTTCTAAAGGATTAGACTCTGCTGCACTCACAATCTCATATTTAACTTTCTTACTTCCATTTTTCTTTTTCAAGCTAACAGAACAGCCCAAATCAATTTTACCTTTTTTAGCAGCTGTTTTAGCAACAATCTCTGCTCTACTCAACAGATCCTCTAATTCAGCAATACGACTTTCATTCATTAGTTGTTCTTCTTTGGCTCCTTCATACTCAGCGTTTTCTGAAAGATCACCCAAAGCAATAGCCGCCTCTAGTTTTTTAGAGATTTCTTTTCTTTTTGTTTTCGTCAAATAATTAACTTCTTCTTGAAGTTTATCAAAAGCTTCTTGACTTAAATACTCAGATGATGAAGTCATACTTAATGTTTTAATTAAATTTAATAATAAGCTAATAACAATCTTTAAAACAATAAAACATCCAAAAAATATGATCTGGACGTTTAAATTATAATTATAAGGATTTAAAAGTAAAAGTCAAATCAAATCATATAACATGTTATATGTTACATGTTTTGTGATAAATATTCTGGTGTGTTTTTAGACATCCAACTTATTAATTCTCGAAAAACATACACTCCTCCCACTAAGTTTTTTACACTGCCCTTTTCTAATACAACACTTATAACAAACTTTGGTTTCTCATTTGGCCAAAAACCAATAACCCACGAGTTAACAAGCTGCTTAGTATACCCTAATTGTGCAGTCCCTGTCTTAGCTCCTATCTCCACAGGGAGACTCGACAAAGCACTCGCCGTCCCAGAAACAACCGCATCTCTCATTCCCTCTCTTACCTCCTTAAGATATTTTTCAGAAATATCTATTTTTATTTTCTCTTTACCCCCTTTTTTGCCTAATAAAATATTTGGCTCAACAAGATACCCTCCATTTACCAACAAAGCTGTCGATTGAGCCATCTGTAAAGGAGTCACTAAAAAATCACCCTGACCAATACTGGCATTATAAGTATCTCCAATCCTCCAAATTCCATCCTTCAATTCTGGACAAGGAATAACACTTTCACTTTCCCCTTCCAGGTTTATTCCTGTCTTTTCTCCAAAACCAAAAATCTCCATATATTCTTTTATCTTCTTGATACCAAGACCGCCGATATCTTCATACCCACCACCAATAGAATAAAAATAAACATTAGAAGAAACGGCCAAAGCTCTTTTTAAATCAACCCAGCCATGTGCCTTCCAGTCATTAAAAACACTCCCTTCCCCCGGAGAATATGGATTAGGAATAGTAATACTACCTGAACTAAAAATTTGTTTATCTGGGTTAATAACACCCTCATTTAAAGCAGCTAGCGCGACAAAAGGTTTTACAACAGAACCAGGTGTATACAAACCGGAAATAGGACGATTAAGAAAAGGTTTTTGAGAATCTTCTAAAAATTTTTGAATTAATTCTTTTGGACCTCCTCGACTAAGAACTAACGATTCGTATTCTGGAAAGCCAACCATTGCCAAAACATCTCCTGTTTCAACATCAAGAATTACACCTGCCCCCCCCTGAAACCCCCTCTCTTCTGCAACGGTTGAAAAAATATCATAAAGCTTTTCTTGAACTTTGTAATCAATGGTTAGATTAATATTTTCTCCTGGGGTAGTGTGTTTTTGTATTCCCCTGGATTTAATTTTATTTAAAGAATCAACTTCTATCATTTCTACCCCCTTTTCTCCACCCAAAAGATTATTGTAGCTTTTTTCTACCCCAGCCTTTCCTTCAATATCTTGATAACTACCATTTGAAGAATTACTAGTATAACCTAACACATGTGCTAATCCAGCAACCTGCTTATATGACCTCAGAGAAACCGATTCAATCCTTAAAGGTAAATAAGACCATTGTCTAAAAATTTCATTTATCTCTTCCCAATCATAATATATACCTACCACCAGATCCTTGCCATCTAATACCCCTTTTTCAATTATTTCTCTTGGATTTTCTTTCCCTGTAAAAATTAAAAACTTTTCCAAACTTAAATCAAAATCACTATTTACAAAAACCCCCTTATCAAGCACTAAATAAAAAGCTGGATCATTCCATGCTAAAACTTCGCCATTTCTATCAGAAACCAACCCCCTTTCCGGAACAACAGAAACTAGACGCAGACGATTATTTTGCGAATATTCTCCAAAATCTTCCCCTTTTACGATTTGCAAATAACCAGATCTTCCCAGCAAAAGAAATCCAATAAATAAAAAAATAATCCCAACAAATAAAAAAACTTTAAAACTAATCGGTTTTTCAATCCGACCCTCAAACTGATAAAAATCAAAATTCGGAATATTTTCCGAATCTAAAAAAACTTCGTTTGGGCTAATATTACTGGAAAGGAATTTATTTTTCTTTTTGCGAAACATTTATTTTATCTTCAATTAAAAACAAAAAAAACAACTATATAAAACAACAAGCCGGCAAATGAACCGACAACCAATCTTGGGGTAAGGTTTTTGGTTTGTACCAAATATTTAAATTTCTCCAAAACAAAAACTAAAAAAATAAAACTAATAGTAAAAAATCCAAAATTAAATTTAGAAAAAAGAACCGGAGAAAAATACAGTGAATCTAAAATAATACCAACCAAAATGCTTTCCCAAAAACCTGAAAAAATAGCAGCTAAAACAGCAAACAAAAACAACACTATTGGTAAAGGAAGAAAAAAAGCACTAAATATTAAAACTAAAAACAACGCTAATCTTAAAACCATAATTTAAACCATGCAACCTGTAACATATAACAGGTAACATGGAGGTTATCTTATTAAATATACTCTTTGTAATTCTTGAATGTTTATCGGCAATCTAAAAATAATTCTCTGAAAAGGATCTGCGGACTCTCTAATAATTTTTTCTACTACACCTAAAAATAGCGGTTCATTCCCAAAAGTTAAAATTTTATTACCAACGTCAACTTCAACATCATGAGGCAAGCTAATTTCCATATTTTCACCACCTTGACCAACAGCAATAGCAGAAACACTATTTTCAATAAAAACATTGGTCTCTTCCTCAGGATGAGAAATTAATCTAACCCTACTGGTGTCTGGTAATACATCTGAAATATATCCCAACAAGACACTACCAAAAGCAACAACCATTGTCCCCTCTTTCACTCCATGCTTAGAACCCTTATTAACAATAAGTGAATTATACAAACCATACCCTGGTCTTGCTAAAATATACGCCATTGTCAGTTCTCTATCCACCTTTGGTTGCGACAACAAAGCTTTTAACTCCTCATTTTCATTTAAAATAATTTCAGAAAATTGTCCTCTTATCTCCATTTCTTTTACTTTCTCTTTTAAAAAATTATTTTCTTCTTGTAATTCTTTTTTAACTTTAAAAACAGAAATATTATTGTTTAAAAAAGAAGTAATATTACTTTTTAAAGAAAAAAATGGTTGAGCTATATACAGAACACTCTTAGTAACAAAACCATGCGGAAAACTTTTGAAAAATATCATTACTAAAAAAAGCGTAATAACTAAAACGCTTATTAAAATAATCCAAATTTTTTTCTTTTTATCTTTTTTACGATACATTTTCTTCCGGCTCAATTAATATATCTTTAAGTGCATCTATATCCTCAAGAATAATACCCGTCCCTCTTGCTACGGCAGTAAAAGGATCTTCTGCTACATAAACAGGTATCTTTATCTCTGACTGAAGATATTCTGGAAGTCCTCTTAAAAAAGCGCCCCCACCAACCAAAACAATACCTCTATGCATTATATCAGCAATTAATTCTGGTGGAGTCTCTTCTATAACATCTTTAACAACCCTTGTAAGTGTTTTTAGAGATTTAGAAATAGCATCTCTTACATCACTATCAGTTATTATCGCTTCTCTTGGTAAACCAGTCATCAAATCTCTACCGCGAACAGTTGCTTCTACGCTTTCTTCGGTAGGCACAACAGATCCAATAGAAATTTTAATATCCTCTGCTGTGCGTTCTCCCAACAAAAGCTTAAACTCATCTCTGGCATAATTTATAATATCTTGATTTAGCTTGTCTCCAGCTATTCTTAAATTCTTAGAAACAACAACGCCCCCCAAAGACACCACCACAATATCTGATGTTCCGCCACCAATATCTATCACCATACTACCCACAGGATCTTGAATTGGCAGCCTTACACCTATTGCCGCAGCAAGCGGCTCTTCTACAATATAAACATCTCTGGCTCCTGCATTTTTTGCTGCATCACGTACTGCTCGCCTCTCTACGTCGGTAATACCAGAAGGAACACCCACAACTATTCTAGGTCGAACAAAAGGCCTCACCGATTCTTTGTGGACTTTTTTTATAAAGTAAGAAATCATTTCTTCGGTAACTTCAAAATCAGAAATAACTCCATCTATTAGTGGGCGCACAGCTACAATATGGCCTGGTGTCCTGCCTACCATTTTTTTAGCCTCATTTCCTACGGCCACCACCTGGCTAGTTTTTTGATTTATCGCCACTACCGAGGGCTGATTAACCACAATTCCACGCCCTTGCACATAAAGCAGGGTGTTTGCGGTACCTAAATCGATACCAATATCATGTGAAAATAATCCAAAAAATTTATTTAACATGTTAAATGAATTACGAATCAAGAATCATGAATAAAGTTTTTAAAAATTTGCAAAGCAAATTTTCCCTTAATTCATTATTCTTTTTAATAACTTTTCCTTACTGATCAACTCCACCTTATCTTCGTCTCTCTTCTTTACTTCTACTTTATCTTCCTTCAATGTTTTCTCACTCACAACAACCCTCCAGGGCATACCCATAAGATCAGCATCCCCTAGTTTTTCGCCTGCACCCTTATCTTCTCTGTCGTCAAAAAATACTTCTATGTTTTTATCTCGAAGCTCTTTATACAAATCTTCTGCTGACTTCTTTACTTTTTCACTATCACCCAAACTAATCAAATGGACTTTATAAGGCGCAATTGCCTCCGGCCAAATCATTCCTCTGTCGTCATGAAGTTTTTCAAGCACTACACCCATGGTTCGTGTTGTCCCCCATCCATAACAACCCATAACAGGATGTTCTTTTTCACCATCCTTAGTTGTGTATTTAAAATCAAAATCTTTTGTATATTTTTTACCCAAGTCAAATACATTCCCCACTTCAGAAGCTCTCCCTTTTTCAAGTTTTTCTTTTTTACAATGTGGGCAATCATCCTCTGTTTTATGTTCTGAAATTTCCGTATTTACACAAAACTCACAAGAAGGACAATACAAAATATCATCCTCACCGGCGTCTGTAAGTACCATAAATTCATAAGAAACTTTTTTAGTAAAAGCTCCCCCTGATGCTTCTGTTGCCTTTGCCACCAAGCCTAGTTTTTTATACGCATTTATATATGCCTTTTTTACTTTTGCGTAAAAATTATCAAAATCTTCTTGGTTTTCATGAAAGCTATACATGTCTTTCATTTCAAACTCTCTCCCTCTCAAAATACCAGACTTTGCCCTAAGCTCATCTCTAAACTTCCAGTTAACTTGATAAACAGCAAGCGGCAAATCTTTATAGCTTTGCACCATTTCTTTTACAACTGGAGTAACAATTTCTTCGTGACTTTGACCCAAAGCATAATCACGTTCTGTGCGACTTTTTATCTTAAATAAAACATCAATACTGTCCCAACCACCTGTTGTCTTCCAATACTCCGCAGGATGAAGCGACGGCATCAAAATTTCCTGCCCGCCGAGCTCATCCATTTCTTCACGAATAATATTTCTTATCTTATTTAAAACACGAAGACCCAGAGGTAAATAAGCATATACCCCGGCCATTACTTTATAAACAAAACCGCCCCTCACCAAAAGCTGGGCGTTTGTTGTGATTTCATCTTTAGGCGCTTTACGCGACGTTTTTGTAAATAATTTAGAAAACCTCATATTGCCTTAATGATAAGCTAATATGAGGAAAAAAACAAATTTTAGAAGAAATTTTTATTTAAAAAATATCTTTGCGATATCGTTATAAGTAACCAGAACCATCAACAGTATAAGCAAAGCAAAGCCAATTAAATTTGCAGTCTGCATCACCTTTTGACTAACTGGAGAACGTTTAATTTTTTCAATTGCCAAAAATAAAAGATGCCCGCCATCTAAGGCTGGGATTGGAATCATATTAAGAATCGCCAAATTTATAGAAAGCAAAGCAGTAAAACGAAGTAAGTAAATAAAACCAAAAACCGCAGCCTGGCCAACAAGCGAAAAAATACCAACAGGTCCACTAACCTGAGCCGCCATATCTCCCCCTTTAAAAATATCCACAATAAGAACGCCAAACATTTTAACCATCATCACCGTCAGCAAAACCGTCTCCTTCAACCCTTCCCATATCGCTTTATGGATAGGGTAAGAAACTACAGCTATCTTATCCATCGCTATACCTAAAATCGGTGATGGAGTTGCACTGGTTTTTAGCACTTCTTCTCCTCTCAAATATTCAATGTTAATTTCTTTATTTTCATGGGCAGAAATAAAATCTTGAACTTCGGTCACCGTCTTTACCTCTAAAACATCTTCACCAAAAGAAAGTCTTAATATCTGGTCACCCGTTTTAAGACCAGCCTTTTCTGCCGGAGATCCTGCTTGAGCTTCTAAAATTGTTATATTACCTCGCTCTCCTTCATCAACAGCAACTGGCGCGCCTACCATATACACTAAAGACAAAAACAAAAAAGCCAATATTAAATTAAAAATCACTCCGGCAGATACTACACTCGCTCTTGCACCGACAGACTTAGAAGCAAAGCTGCCTGGAAGCTTTTCCTGAGTTTCCTCGCCATACATTTTTACATAGCCGCCAAAGGGTATTAAATTTAAAGAGTAAAAAGTCTCTCCCTTTTCAAAACCTATAATAGATGGACCAAAACCAATAGCAAATTTTTCTACCCTAATTCCTGCTCTTTTAGCAACCAAAAAATGCCCAAGCTCATGAGCAAAAATAAGAACACTTAAAACAAGAATAAATATTATGAAAGTTAGCATAAAATTAAACTAAAAACGAAAAACTAAAAACCACAACTTAAAACTTAAAACTATTCTTTCGAAACTAGAAAACCCCGAGCCAAATAAAAATTTTTTAATATTTGCCCGGTAAGCCTGCCTGCCGGCAGGCAGGGGTCCGCGAAACAAATTACCAGTTATGTCAGGTATCTACGGTAAAGCATAAAGATTAGTTACTATAGACCAGAACACAGCATGAGGATCGGATTAAAAAATTTTTAATTTGGGGAGGGGTTTGATTATTGATTAGCGACTGATTTCCTCTTCTTTTTTATCAGCGAGTTCTTTTAAAGTTTTAGTTGCATCATCTATAAACTTTTGCAAATCATCTTTTAGGCGAAATTTTTCATCTTCGCTTAGCTCCCCTTCTTTTTCTTTCTTCTGAATATCTCTCCAGGTTTCTTCTCTTTCCCTCCTTAAAGAAACCTTTGCTTCTTCTTGTTTTTCATTTAAAAGTTTTATTAAAGACTTTCTCCTTTCTTCAGTTAGTTCTGGAAAAATAACACGGATAAAGTCTTTTTCACTAATTGCTTGTACCCCCAAATCAGAAGAATTAAGGGCTTGCTCAATAGGCATTATCATATCGTGCTCCCATGGTTTTACTTGCAGAGTTCGAGCATCTTCTACAGACACAGAAGCCACACCTTTTAGTGGTGTTTTGGAGCCATAATAATCCACTTTTACATTTTCAACCAGAGCCGGAGTAGCGCGTCCAGTGCGAAGAAGAGAAATTTCATCCTTAAACCATTCTTCTGTCTTATCTATAAGTTGTTTAATTTTATCAAAATTATATGCCATATATATTTTATGAGACTTATAATATTACTTTAATAATACCATACCGCTTGGCAAAGCCAAGCAAATATATTCTAAAATAATCTTCGGCACCGATGCGCGCTGAGCCAAATTTATTTTTTGCGCCAATACTTCGTCCAGGGCGCCCACTACCTCTTTATCAAAACCATCTCCCTTCTTTTCTTTCAAGCACACCTCAAGGCTATCTAAAAATTTCTGTGCTTTTATTTTGTCAGTCATTATTTTTTCTATCATTTTAAGTCTACTGTCTACACCTGCTTTTATAAATTTCAACACAAAGTCTTCTTTTTCTTTAGACACCCACTGCTCTCTTTCAAAGGTTAAAACCACCAAACGAGAGTATAAAGTTTCTAAAATATTTTCGGGACTGCTGGTCACTACAAAAAAATAACTAAGCCCCACAGGCTCCTCAAAAGTTTTTAAAAGAGCATTGCACGCCTCACCAGTAAAAGAATCTGTTTTTATAACAAACACTCTTCCCTTCCCATGAAAAGATTTTTTAGCCGAATCTTCTTTTATTTTCCTGGCATTACCTATTGTAAAATTATCCACATCAAACAAAGAAAAATCAGGATTAACAAAAATATTATCTTTCCCTATACTCAAAATATCCAAAGCCATCTCCAGGGCCTTATCATACCCTTTTTCTGTATCCCCCACTAAAAGATAACCATGTTTATAATCCATATCTATATTATGGCAATTTAACCCCAAAAAATAAAGTCAATGGTAAATCAAAACAAAAACCCCACTTACTGGCGATAGCAAATAAGTGGGGAAAATAAAAAACTACCCGGCGAAAGCCTAGGCAGCTATTTGTTTAAAAAAGATCGGGGGAGCTCGACATACGAGCTCCCCTTTGGGTGAGAGTCTAGCCCGGGCAAACGGGCCAATGACCAGTGATGACAGCAAGGTCTCGATGATGCGACCGTTTTCTACGCACCTTTAGGACACAACCCGTTGCTGCAGTGACCGCTCCGGGGCCACCGCCAACCGACAACGGTGAAGCAAGACCTACAGAGGGGTTCCTTTTTCTTGGCGTTATCCCGGGTAAGACGCCTATCCCCCACAATGACTCACTTGGATGCTCAATCTTATCCCCACACTTCAAATGGATAAAGCTCTCGACATCCCAGCGAAAAGGCCATCCTCGACTAGCGAAGCTAGGTGTGGCCGGCGGCAAAAGGCCGGGGCCAGACTCTCAGGTACCGATCCATACACCGGCCATAACAGTGCGGTTCCGGTACCCACAGGACGTCGAAAGAATGAAAAACTGCATTTCCCCTCCTTTCAGTGGGTACATTTAAGCGGTTGCGGCCTCCAATCCATACACATACCGTAAATGTGCGGTTTCGGCGCCAGCAACCGATTACCAATCGGTTGTCTCTGGGCAGTTAAAGGTTCATCGATATATGCTGTATATGCGACAAGTATTAGTTCTGCGCAGAGATGGAGAAACTCTGGAAGACCTAAAAGATCTTCTCCGATTACAAACGAAAGATCTTCTGTCATCATTGAAGTTTTTTCTAATGCGGACAAAAGTGCTTCAGCTATAATCGAGGATTCTCCCATTGATCCGGTTGAAACTATGATAGTGACCATAATCTCCTCCTCTCTCTGGTTTTCAATTCTGTCCTTATTATACTTATTTAGAGAATTTTGTCAAGTACCCCAAAACCATACCAAATAAAAATTTTTGATTTGGGGAGGGGTTTGGGTAAAAAAACGTCTTAACCACAACATTACAAACACCTCACTTAGTGAGGCGTTTGTAATGTTCGTAATTTCGTATGTTTTCGTACTTTCGTAAATTATTTTTTCGCCACAATACTCCTCTTGTAAGCATCAATATGTTCCAAAGCCTTACCTGTGCCTTTGGCCACACACAAAAGAGCTTCGTCTGCCGCATTGGCATGAACTCCAGTAGAGCGATAAACAAGCTCAGTAATATTTCTTAAAAGAGCTCCTCCGCCAGTCATAAGAATCCCTTGATCAATAATATCAGAAGAAAGCTCTGGTGGAGTCTCTTGCAAAACATGTTTAATGGCCTTAATCATTTCCCTAAGCTCTAAATCAATTGCTTTTACAACTTCATTTGAAGAAACTTCTGCACTTCTTGGAAGACCGGTCAAATAATCTCGACCCTTCAAAGGGCACTTTAGCTCCTCCTCCATAAGCACCGCCGAACCAACAGTAATTTTTATTTCCTCTGCCATTTTTTCACCAATAGCAAGATTAAAATTCTTTTTTATATAATTTATTATCGCCTTATCAAACTTATTTCCAGCTACTTTAACAGAAGCAGAATACACAATACCACCCAAACTGATAACTGCAATATCGCTGGTCCCTCCACCAATATCCACAATCATATGCCCACAAGCTTCCTGAATAGGTACACCAGCTCCAATAGCAGCCAAAATCGGCTCTTTTACCACATAGGCCGATCTAGCACCCGCTTTTACAGCAGCCTCTACCATGGCTCTTTTTTCTGTAGAGGTTATCCCAGCCGGCGCAGAAATCATTACCTCCGGTTTAAAAATATTATACCAACCAAGAGCTTTGCCAATAAAATAGCTAAGCATTGCCTCTGTTGCACGATAGTCAGCAATAACACCATCTTTTAAAGGTTTATATGTTCTTATAGTATCAGGGGTCTTTCCTATCATTTCTTTAGCTTCATTGCCAACTGCCAAGATCTTGTTATCAGCAACAGAAATCGCCACCACAGAAGGCTCATTTAAAACAATCCCTTTACCAGAAACAAAAACCAATGTATTGGCTGTCCCCAGATCTATTCCAATTT
>CAZPYD010000006.1:0-7790 GCA_964590835.1 uncultured Candidatus Saccharibacteria bacterium
TTTAATTTGATTTTCAAATTCTTGGGTCGGTCGCGGTACTTGTGCAGCGTTATTTAAAAAGAGTGTTAATACTCCGAAAAGAATTTTTACATAGATTCTTTTTGACCCTAGATCTGTTCGGTGTTTTGGAGATTTAAGTTTTGGAAAATATCTTACAAATGCTATAGATGCTTGAATTATGACTTCAGAAATATATTCCGGGGTCATTTCTTGGTCAAAAAAGTCTTCTGTTTCAATTCCATCAAGTGTAATCTTTTGTTTTAAATAGGCAACAGTTGAATTTATTCCGGTTAAAATGTCGTTTCTGTACGGATCATTAATTCGATGAGGCACAGACAAGAAAATTTCACCAACCTTTTCTTTTAGGTCGATCTTTGTTTCTATGCTCTCTTTCAGTAAATTAAAAAAACTCTTTTCATTTGATTTGTGAACCATATGCATTTTTCTTCTCCTTGTCCGTCTAAATACGAAGTTTTTGTCGGGCTTTAAAATCAAAGTTCTTAATATTTATTATCTATTTAAACTATCGCACAAATCCCCTCAAATGGAAAGATTTTTGTATAAACCACGAAGCGAGGCTTCGATGATTTTTGAAACATTTGGCGTTTTGTGTAAGTATTAAATAGAGGAGTGTTATTTGAAAAGGAGGTAGGTATGAGTGCAGTTAAAATTAAGGCTTTGTTTTTAATTGTTTTTGTTGCGGTTTTGGCTAACCTAGTGCTTGGTTTTTTTGTTTTTGTTGCTACTGTAGATTCTGCAGAAATTAAAAAAGAGTTAAAATTTTCCAGGTCTTTTTTGGGAGCATATAAAAAAACTATGCGGTTTGAGGATGAAATTAAGAAAAACACAGATAAATATAAGATAGACCCGGTTCTTGTTTGGGCTATAGCCATGTATGAAAGTGGAGGAAACGAAAATCTGAGCTCTCGTGTTGGCGCTAAGCGGCTAATGCAGGTTATGCCCGATACTCAAAAAAGAATGGGAGTAAAAGGTAAAGACATAAAAGCCAATATAGAAGCGGGAGTTAAATTTTTGGCATATCTTAAGAAAAGATTTAATAAAAAGGATGTGTCGCCATCCAGATTGAAATCTTTGATGATAATGGGATATAATGGTGGCGAAGGTAGAGTAAAAAGAGGGTTGGTGAAGATAGAGACTTATCAGTACCTACAAGGTGTGGCTATTTATTATAATTTGCTTTCTCAGTATTTTGATGAAATAAAGGAATTGACCAAAAGTTTGGAAATTTTGACTTTAGAAAAGGGATATAGCTGGGGTGACATTTCTTTAGAATTAAATGTTTCTATTTTAGAACTCAGGCTTTTTAATCCGTTTCTGGCTTTTAAATATAGTGAAAAAATCTCCAAGAATCAGATAGTGGTTTATCCAAGAGAAGCCAGGGGTATTTTTTATGAGGTTGTTTTGACG
Organism: uncultured Candidatus Saccharibacteria bacterium; assembly: GCA_964590835.1. Classification (GTDB taxonomy): domain Bacteria; phylum Patescibacteriota; class Minisyncoccia; order JAHISW01; family Tagabacteraceae; genus CAZPYD01. The sequence continues at coordinate 1,429 of CAZPYD010000006.1, forward strand.
GAAGACGGTAAAGTAAAAAGATTATTTTATATAGTTAAACGAGGTGATATTTTGCATCATATTTCTAATGCTTTTAGGTTTACTTATGATGATTTGCGTGACAAAACAGGCATGCTTTTGTGGGGATTTCTCCAACTCGGAGATAAAATAGAAGTCACCGATTCCCCGTTTTTAATAAAAACAAAGAAAACCGTAGGGTTTATTGACCCTGCGGTTTCGTGTTATAATATCTTTATATGAGTTTGGAAAATTTAATTATATTTTTTGTTTTTGCGAGTATTTTTGGTTGGATTTTTGAAGTGATCATTCGTTATCCAAGATTAAAGAGATTGGAAAATAGAGGGGTTTTACTTGGGTCTTATTTACCTTTTTATGGTTTTGGTGCTTTGTTGGCTATTTTTATTTTGTCTTTGGATATTGGGTTTTTGATAAAAATGATTTTGTTTTTGTTTTCTGTTACTTTTTTGGAATTAATGACAGGGGTATTCTTTTTAAATAGAGGGAGGCGTTTGTGGGATTACTCTGACAATATTTTGAATTATAGGGGTGTGGTTTCTCTTAAAGTTTCCTTTTTCTGGTTGTTATGTTTTTTGTTATTTTATCATGTTATTTATTTAAATAGTGTTGAAATATTAAGTTTTGTTTATGCCTATAATTTAATTTATTTAGCTTATTTTGTTTTGGTTGTTATGTTTGTTGATTGGCTTGTGGTAATAAATAAATTTTTAAGTAGGGATTATGTAAATAGATAGTTTTTTGTTCTTTTTGGTGTTTGTATTATAATTAAACAAGATTTTATTTATATTTAGGGTCGATTAAAATATTTATTATTTTGAACTCGATAGTTTATATGAAAACAATAATAGGGGTTATTATAGTAATTTTGGTTGCCTTAGTTGTTTTTGGAGTTTTTAAGTTTAACCAAAAAGCTCCAGAAGCCGAGCTTAGTCTTGATACTCCAGAGGCAGTAGAACAGGCCACTGAAGATGTGACTACTGAAATTGATCAAATTAGCACTGAAGAGTCAGAAATTGACACCACTCTTAATGAATTGGAAGCACTTTCTTTTTAATTTGAAAGAAAATATATTTTTAAACGTAATATATAGTATGGGTAGTGTGAGGAGACTTAACTACTAGAGGTCGTAATTATTAAAATTAAGGGTTTAGCGTTTAGTTTTTAGCATTTAGGTTTTGATAGAATTTTAATTAGTTGCTAATTACTATGCGTTAACTACTAATAAATTATGAAAAAATTGATTATGGGGCTTGTGGTGGCGGCTGTGTTGATGACTGGCCCATCAGTTTTTGCTCAATCAGAAACAGGCGCAGAACTCCAAGCTATAGTTGCTGGTCTTCGTGCTGAACATCAATCTTTGAAGGCACAAGTTGATGCTGGTGAAATTACTAAAGAAGAAGCACACGCTATTTGGCAGGCTAGAATTAAAGAAGTTCGGGTTGCAAAAGAAGAACACTATGCAGCGCGCATGGAAAAAGCGCAAGCAAGAATTGCAAGAATTTCTGAAAAAAATCCAGAAGTAGGCGCTAAATTGCAAACTCGATTAGATGAATCTGTCGCAAAGCGAGCAGCTTGGAAGGCTGAGTTGGGTGGGATTCGTGAGCAAATTAAAAGTGGAGAGATTACTCGTGAACAGGCTCAAGAAATAAGAGCCGAAGTTCGCTCTGAACAAAAAGACTACAAAGCTGATTTGAAGATAAAAAGGGATCAGTTAAGAGCAGAGCATGAAGTTAAAAAAGCAGAACGTAAATTACAAAAAGAAGAACGAAGAGCAAAACGACCAGGAACAAGTACTGGTACAGAAGCAGAGACTGAATAGTAATTAAAAATAGTTTTATAAAAAACTACGGCATCAAGTGTCGTAGTTTTTTATAAGGTATCAGGTAATATTCCAAAAAATTGTCCCAAGAAAATCAATCCAGCAAAAATACCAATAATTGCAGACATTACTTTTAACCAAAACCAAATAGCTTGGATGACTTTTTTGTTATTTTCTGTCATCATCAAAAAACTCATAATAAGATAATATTGCAACAGCTGTGATGGTTATAAAAAAGAAAAATTCTTCAAAAGGAAATCTTTTACCGAAAAGCTCAATCCAACCTACAAAGTGATCTCCTGGGAATGTCCATTGCTCAAGACCAATACCCGTTAATTCAAGAAGTGAATTAAGAAAAAAGAAATAAATTCCTGTTTTAACAAATTTTGAAAAGTTTTTTGGAAAAAATGATAGAAAAATAACAGCAGGCGCAAGAACAAGAATAAGACCAATCCAAAAATAAGCATATTTAATATATAGTAAGGCCGGATTAGTAAATAGCGCGATAAAAAATAAAAGCAGTATTATTCCAAGAATTAACCCCAAGTATTTCATTTTTTTATCAATGATTTCCTTTCCAGTTTTATCAAAAAATGTTTCGTAAAACATTATTACTGTATAAATTAGTAAAAATCCCCAAATAAAATCTTCAATTGGTAAAATACCTAATAAACGAAAAGGAAACACGGAAGACGGCACAAACCAAGCCTTATCTAATACAGCAATATAATCAACAGAAATACATAAAGGAATACAGAAAATAGCAGAGAAAGTTAAGGATTTTTTGATAGCTCTTCTGTTTCTATAAGAAAGTAAGATTGACGGTAAGCCAAAAAATAGTAGAGTGGAAGTCAAAAAATTTGCTTTAATTGCAAAAGAAATAATGGTTGCAATAATTGGAAATAAAATTAGCAAGATTATATCTATGTTTTTATATTTCTTTTTGTTAGACATGTTTATATTTTATCAAAATATAAGAAGGTTTGCTAATCTTGAGGTGGATATAAAAATAAGGTATGCTAGAGATGAAACAATTTATTGGAGACCTGCCTGCCGGCAGGCAGGGGTGCCTGAGCTGAAAAGTAAATTGCTTTACTTTTTGTTTATATAGGCAACTCGACAAACAATTTATTGGAGAGGTGCCTGAGTGGTTGAAAGGGGCACCCTGCTAAGGTGTTAACCGGGAAACTGGTTCGAGGGTTCGAATCCCTCCCTCTCCGCACGAGCAAATTTTAATACCGTTACTTTAGTAGGTATTAAAATTTGATTGCTTTGCTTGGGGAGGGATTCGAAGGCCGGACTGAGCGACTGGAAGGAGCGAAGGAGGCGGGGTCGCGAGCCCGTAAAACAATGAGTGAAAAGACTATGTTTTACGAGGACTTGTGACCGAATCCCTCCCTCAAATCTTAACTTAGGCCGATGGAGCAATCCGTAGGATTGCGAGAGTGGCCGAATCCCGACTATGTTTTACGAGGACTTGTGACCGAATCCCTCCCAAATTTTACAAAGATATATATTAATAAAATCATAATTTTATGGCTGGAGTTGGAATAGATAATCAAGTTGCAAACACTAGGATTGGTATGTCTATTAAGTACCTCATTTCGTTTTTGGAACTTGCAAAACTTAACTATTACAAACGCAATCCACTGGAGAAAAAGGTTTTAAGTTTGGTAAAAGATATTTATAAGGAGGAACAAAAGTCCTTGTTTTCAACTTTTTTTCTTAAGGAAAAGCCTGTTTTATTTAGTCCTAATGAACTTCTTAATATTTGGCAACAGGCACGTATTATGTCTGACCACGGAGGAGTATTTGCTGAGGTTGGAGTTTTTCGTGGTGCATCAGCTAAGTTAATATGCGAAGCTAAAGGCCAAACACCGCTTTATCTTTTTGATACTTTTGAAGGTTTGCCAGACAAAGTTAGCAGAGATGACGGCAGGTTTAAAAAGGGCATGTTTGCTGCGAGCGAAGAAAAAGTAAAAGCACGACTGTCCAAATATCCAAAAGTAGAGATATGTACCGGGTTTTTCCCTGACACAGCGGGTATAATCGAAGATAAAAAGTTTTCATTCGTACATCTTGATGTTGATCTTTATAGTGCTACGAGTGATGCATTAAAGTTTTTTTATCCAAGAATGTTGCCTGGTGGCAGAATTCTTTCTCATGATTATGGACAATGTGAAGGAGTGTGGCGTGCTTTTGATGAGTTTATGGTTGATAAGCCGGAAAAACTTCAACCAACAGAGACAACACAAGTTTTATTGATAAAATCTTAAAAATCTTAAATAAACAAAAATCACTCCCAGCCCGGAGTGATTTTTTGTTGCTAAATTTTTATAGAATTTAACTATTTAATTATTTTGATTTTCGGTTCCAACCGCATACCAATCAACTTTTCTTGATAGATACATAACACCAGCCAGTATCAAGAATAACAGACTGTTACCGATAAGTAGCGCATAGTCTTCTAGCTGCAGTATTATGTATATAAAAAGGTAAAGAAATGAAAGAATAGAACCTTGAATCAATACCATTTTTGTATTTGATAAAACGCTTTTTGAATATAGTGTAATTAGGCCAATGGTCGCAACTGCCGAAATTAGATATGCCAAACCAAAACTAATTATTTCTGAAATGGAAACAAGTAATGAGTAAAACAAAACTATTGCTAGTCCGACTAATATATATTGGATAGGGTGAATCTTTTTTTTGTTAAATACTTCAACGAAAAAGAACACAAGAAATGTAAGCGCTATGATAAGTAGTGCGTATTTTACACTACGCGTTGCCTTTGTGTAGTCATCAACTCCAGCCAAGAGTTTTACCCCAGATGCAGATGAATAGATGTTGTAGTTATTACCAAGCCATGATTGAGGATACCCTCTGTTTAGATCAAGAATTTTCCATGATGCATTAAACTCATTATCTGTGACTTCACGTGTGTCGGGTAAAAATGCTCCCCCAAAACTAGGATTGCCCCAATCTGATTTTAAAGAAACTTCGGTTGTTCTCCCCACAGGAACAAATTGCAGGTCTCTGCTCCCGTTAAGATTTAACTTGAATGAAAAATCATGACCTGCTGCATTTTTATACCTTATATTTGCGGGAAGCTGCGCGCTTATTCCAGAACTTTGTCCAATTTCCATGTTTACAGATCTATCAACCATCATGCTTTTTTCTGTAAGATTTCTTTCGTATGGTATTAAATCATAATTATTACCAATAGACCGTATTACATCGTTAGTTATAACTCCTGGCTGAAATTCTATTTCTTTGTTATTCCAGGTTAATTTTAATTTATCATTGATGCCGCGAATATCAGAGACACCTACGGATATAAATGCATTATCCCAATCTATCTCGAAATCTTTTATTCCCAGGCTATATATGTCATGCCAGGCAAATTTTCCTGAAAAATTTATTTTAGATGAATAAACGACTGCGTCAAAAATCCCACGTGATCGTACTTGAGGATCAATGGTCCCGTCAACAAAAAGTGTTTCTGGTAAAAAATGAGCGTATTTGGTCACACTGATATTTTCTCCTTTTTCGTTTGTCGCATATTTTTTGTATGGTATGGAAAGTATTGGACCAGCTATTGTCTGTTGTTCTCCCCATTTTTGACTTATTTCAGACACGGCTTCTCTTTTTGTATTTTCTCGCTCATGAATGAGATTGCTAATAAATCCAACAGGAATTAAAAGCAACAAGGCTAACACCCCAACAATAACAATTCGAAAAGTAACAGAATACTTTAGCCATTGTGTAATATTTGTATTATTCATATTATTTTTTATTATTTATATTGATATAATCTATCAAAAAAATTAACCATTGCATAGTATAAACATAAACATTTTAAAACCAACAAAGTTGCATTTACATTTAATAAACTTTTGAATTTTTGGTTACCTAGCCACTACCAAGCCTATTACTTTTTTTGCTCCGGCTTTTAAAAGAGCTCGGCGCGCCTCGTTTATTGTGGCACTAGTGGTGGTAACATCGTCTAGCACAAAAATCACCTCGTTTTTTATTAAGCCAGAATTCTTAACAGAAAAGGTGTTTTTTAAATTCCGTAGCCGTTCTTTACGGTTTTTTATTTCTACTTGCGATATAGTATCTTTGTTTTTATAAAGGACATTGTTAAGGACAGAAAAATTAGGCTTTAGTTTGTCCGATAAGTGCCGGGCTATCAATTCTGTCTGATTAAACCCCCTTTCTCTAAACCGTTTACCAGAAAGTGGCACTGGTATAATAATTCTGGAAGTTGAGCCTCCACAGTTGGAGAAATTTATTTTTTTGTAAATTATTTCTGCCAGTGGTTTGGCCACTCTTTTGGATTTTTTATATTTTAGTACTTTAATTGCTTTTTTAATTGCCTGGGATTTATAAGAAGTAGCGGCTAAAATATCGTCGTTTTTGTGTGGCGCCGGTGGGAGGTTTTGTATACATTTGGGGCAGAGTAAAAAATTGTCGATACCACACCCAAAGCATTTTTCCGGAAAAATCAGATTTAGTATTTTAT
>CAZPYD010000006.1:7800-32277 GCA_964590835.1 uncultured Candidatus Saccharibacteria bacterium
GGGTTGTGGATAATTATTTATTTTTTATAATAAAGCTTATTTCTTTTATGTTATATTAATTATATACAAAGAAATGCAATGGCAAAATTTTTTAATAAGTTTTTACCTAAAGATTTAAAGTTTTGGTCTAAAAGCTCAAGTGTTTTGGGTGTTGATATAGGTACGTCTTCTATAAAAATTGTTCAATTAAGAAAAGAAAAAGAGAGAGCTATTTTGGAAACTTATGGAGAGCTGGCTATTGGCCCTTATGCTAAAAAACCAGTTGGAGACATTGCCAGGTTGCAGGAAGATGTTTTGAGCCAAATGCTTAAAGACCTGCTAAAAGAATCTGGAGCGAGTGCGCAAGAAGCTGTTGTTTCGATACCTATCAGAAATAGTTTTATAACAACAATTAGTCTACCAGTTATAAACGGGAAAAGCATGGATGAGATGATCAAGTTTGAGGCAAGAAAATATATTCCTGTTCCTGTTGGTGAAGTAGAAGTGGATTGGTGGATTTTGGGTTCTCCGGAAGAGGAAAGAGAAGAAGGGAAGGAAAGAAAAGAAACAAGAAGAAAAATGGTAGATGTGTTGTTGGTTGTTATTTATAAAGAAGCTATCCGAAAATATCAAAATATTGTATCTGGTGCTGGTTTGAAAATAAAATCTTTTGAAGTAGAAATTTTTAGCGGGTGGCGTGCTTTAAGTTTTAGACCAATTTCTCCGGTTGCGGTTGTTGATTTAGGTGCTTCTTCAACCAAGATGAGCATTGTAGAGGGAGGTCTTTTGAAATTTTCATATACAATAGATAAGGGTTCGCAATTTATTACAAGTGCTTTGTCCAAATCTTTGGGGATTGATTTCGAAAGAGCTGAAGAGATGAAGCAAAAAATAGGTCTTTCCAGTAAACCTGAGTATGCTCAAATAATACAGGTCGCGAGTCCGTTTTTAGATAATATTCTTGCTGAAGCTAGGCAATTTATGCAGGCTTACAGCAGGAAATATAAAAGTTCTGTTGGTCAAGTGGTATTGTTGGGCGGGGGAGCACTTCTTCATGGTATTGTAGATTTGGCAGTTAAAAATTTAAGTGTAGAAGTATTGCCTGCTGATCCATTTTCAAAAACCGATTACCCTCCATTTTTAGAAGAAGTTTTAAAAGAAATTGGTCCTACTTTTTCTACATCAGTCGGTCTAGCATTAAAAGATCTTTAATACAATAAGTAATTAGTAACAAGTAATAAGTAGGTTGTATAAATTTTATGGACGAAAAAAAATCTTTTATTCCCAAAAAAAAATATACATCGGTTGGTAAATCGACTTATAAAAAACCAGGACTAGGTTTGGTTATGAGTGTTTCTGTTTTTTTATTTCTTTTTTCTTTGGTTTTTTTGGGCGGTGTTTTGGGTTATAAACGAGTTGTTTCAAATCAGTTAGATGATTTGTTTATTTCTGTGGAGAGAGCTAAAGCTTCTTTTGATCCAGAATTTATTTTGGAATTAGATAAATTATCAGAAGATATTGTTGTTGTTGAGGATCTTGTTTCAAAACATAGAACCCCAAGTAAAATTTTTGATATATTAGAAAAATTTACAATTAAGGATATGAGTTTTGATGAGTTTGATTTTACTTATTTTTTTCCAGTTAAACAGCAAGCAAGAGTTGGTGTTCCAAATCAAAACATAAGCGAATCTTTGACGGTTAGTTTGAAAGGCGAAACCAAGGATTTTATCACATTATCTCAACAAGCGGAGGTTTTTAAGGTTGTTGATGTTATTGAAAGTTTTTCTTTTTCTAATCTTTCATTAACTCAAGAAGGGAGAGTATCTTTTAATCTTGAGATAATGTTTAAAAAGTCTATATATGATTAATTTTTTTGAATTTTAGTATGATTAAAAACGCAATAGCTACTTTATTAATTTTGGGAGCGGTAGGTGTTTTTTTTATGTGGACAAGACCATTTCTAGAGGAAATAGGCCAGTTGTCTTATGAAAAAAAAATTGTTAATGAGACCTTGGAGTCTTCGCGTGAGTTGATTAATCTTAGAGATGATATTGTTTCAAATTTTAATATAATTTCTTCAGAAGACTTAAATCGTTTTTCAAAAATATTACCTAGTGAGTCAGATAAAAACAAGCTTATGGTTCAGCTTTCTAACACAGCAAATCTAACAGGGGTTATTATAGAAAAATTAGAAATGAGAGAACAAGAAAGAAAAGGTTTAGGAGGGACACCTCTTGGGGATGATCCATACAATATTTTAGAATTAGAAATTGATTTATTAGGGACTTATGAAGGATTTTTTTCTTTTCTTGAAGAAACAGAAAAAAGCCTGCGTCTAGTAGACATAGATCATATAAATTTTTCTTCTTCAGAAGAAGGATTATTTGAATTTACTATTAAAGGAGAAACTTATTTTAAAAAATAATCAATGAATAAAACTAATATTATTTTCGTAATTTTTTTGGTGCTGGTTTTGGTCGGCAGTTATTATATTTTTAAGAATTTTAGTGTTGTTGATGTTAGTTTGGGTGAAGAATTTATTGAAAAAGAAGCAGCTAGAAAAGATTTTTTGATATTAACCGATAAACTTAAGAAAACAGCCTTAAATATTGATTTTTTTGATAATGATAAGTTTAAGGAGTTGAAAGATTTGAGTGTAACTATAGAACTGCCAGAAGAAACAGGAAGACTGAATCCGTTTTTACCGTTTTAATAATGCGATACAAATATACGAATGCATACGAATTATACCAATAATACTAATATTCGTATCCATTTGTATCATTAGTAGAATTAGTATATTAGTATCGATCTATGACTTTTGGTGAAATTTTATTAAAGAAAAAAAAAATTAATAACAATCTTCTTGTAAGAAGCAGGGAGCAGGCAGAGGCTGAAAAAATTTCACTCGAAGATGTTTTAATTAGAAGTGGCGTTTTGGAGGATGATATTATGCAGGCTAAAAGTGAGTCTTTTAATATTCCTGTTAAAAAACTTAGTGGTGAAACTAGGTTGGCTATCGATGTTCTTCAAGAGATTCCAGAAGAATCAATACGACACTACAAGTTTATTCCCATTGAATTAAAAGACGGAACAGTTCATATGGGTGTGGTGAATCCAGATAACATGGAGACAAGAGAAGCGCTTCAGTTTTTATCTACAAAACTAAACTTACCTTTTAAAATTTTTCTAATTTCTTCATCCGATTTTCAGCTGGCATTAAAAGATTTTAAAGGTTTGGGTGGCGAGACAATAAAAATTTTAAGTGAGCTAGAGTCTGAAATAGCCAAAAAACCAACACCAAAAGAGGTAAAAGAGGAACAAAAAATAAAAGTAGAAGCCCCGGTTATTAAAATGGTTGCTGTTATTTTAAGGCACGCGATAGAAGAAAATGCTTCTGATATCCATATAGAACCACTTAGAGATAAAATAAAAATTAGATCCCGAATAGACGGTGTTATGCAGGTTAGTCTTGTTTTACCTATTAAGGTGCACGATGCGATTGTGGCCAGGGTAAAAATTCTTACCAACATGAAATTGGATGAAAAGCGTAAACCACAAGACGGCCGTTTTGAGGCAACTATTCAAAAAAGATCAGTAGACTTTAGGGTTTCTACTTTTCCAACTATTTATGGTGAAAAAGTGGTTATAAGAATTTTAGATACATTTAGGGGTATTAAAAAATTAGATGATCTTGGTTTTAGCGGCAGAAATCTCGAGGTAGTAAAGGAAACATTAAAAAGGCCTTATGGATTAGTTCTTTTGACAGGTCCTACTGGCTCAGGTAAGACAACAACTCTTTATTCTATGCTTAGTATGCTTGATAGGGTAAAGTCTAATGCGGTTAGTTTGGAAGACCCTATTGAATATAATGTAGATGGTCTTAGTCAATCTCAAGTAAGGCCGGAAATTGATTATAGTTTTGCAAGCGGGTTAAGGTCTATTTTGAGGCAAGACCCTGATATTATTATGGTTGGTGAGATAAGAGATGGTGAGACAGCTTCGTTGGCGGTGCAAGCAGCTTTGACGGGCCATTTGGTTTTTTCTACAATGCATACCAATAATACTGCCGGTGTTGTTCCGCGGTTGGTAGATATGGGTGTTGACCCTTATCTTATTCCGTCTACTTTGGTTATGGCTGTTGCTCAGCGTCTTGTTCCTGCTCTTTGTCCCGATTCTAGAAATAAAGTAAAAATAGACGAAACAACAAAAACAATGTTAGAAAATGAGCTTAAAAATGTACCTAAATCTATAAAAGAAAAAATTAAAATACCTGAATATATTTATAGTGCCAAATCTTCGTCTACTTGTCCGCGCGGGACTAGTGGTAGGCTCGGTATTTTTGAGACTTTAAAAATTACTCCCGAGCTTGGGAAAATTATTTTAACAAATCCAAGAGAAGCTGTTATAATGGAAGAAGCCAGGAAGCAAAAGATGCTTACAATGAAGGAGGATGGAATATTAAAAGTATTAGAAGGCAAGATTGGTTTATCGGAATTAAGGCAAGTAATATAACTAAACAATATGGTTTATAAAATACATAATAAAAATAAAAATTTTTTTGGATTTACACTTATTGAGCTTTTGGTTGTAGTTGCGGTAATTTCTATGTTAATGTCTTTTGCGGCTGTTTCTTTTAATGAGGCTAGAAAGAAGGCTCGTGACTCTAAAAGAGAGGAAGATATAAAAACCTTACAGAATTCTTTGGGCTTGTATGCAACAAACAATGGATTTTTCCCTGTTTGTGCTCAGACAGTAATAGATGGTACTAGTGATTGCTTTTCTTCTAGTTTGATTTCAGACGGCTCTGCAAATGCCTTGCCAAGAGATCCATTGGGTGGAAGTACTGGTACTTGTGGGGCTTTGGATAATTATGTTTATTGTTATACCTGTTTAGATGGTTTTAGTTACACCTTAGAGTATGCTCTTGAAACAGATGGTATTCCGAGTAAATCTGTCGGTTGGCAAACTGTTACGATTCAACATTAACCTTAGTATTTAATATTAAATAAGTTATATGGTAGATAAAAAAAAGAGTGTTCTTCTTGTTGATGACGATGATTTTCTTTTAGATATTTATTCTTCAAAGTTTAAAACAAAAGGGTTTCAGGCTGAAACAGCAGGTGGTGCCGAAGAAGCATTGGTAAAAATAAAAGAAGGTTTTTTGCCCAAAGTTCTTTTGATAGATATATTGATGCCCAAAATAGATGGTTTTGAATTTTTGGAGTTACTTAAAAAAGAAAACATGTTAGGTAAGATTTTGGTTGTTGTTTTAAGCAATAAACAACAAAAAGAAGATATAGAAAAAGGCAAAGAGTTTGGTATTGCCGAATATTTAATAAAAGCAAATCATACACCAAGTGAAGTGGTTGAAAAAGTAAAATTACTTTTGGAACAAAAGTAGTGCGATACCAATATACGAATGCATACTAATAATACGAATTTAAATTAGCTACATTGGTATATGATTGGTATTATTAGTATTAATTAGTATATTAGCATCGGTATGGATTATTCAAAACAATTAATAGAAATCATATTAAGTGCATTAAAATCTAGTGCATCTGATATTCATTTGGCAGCTGGTCGTCATCCTACCATAAGAGTTTCCGGTTCTTTGCTTTTGTTATCCAAATTACCTCTTTTAACACCAAAAGACCTCGAAGGTTTTATTGAGGCAATGCTTGATGATAACCAAAGAAAAACTCTTTTTGAATTTGGAGAGGTTGATTTTGCTTATAGTTACGAAGACAAGGCTCGTTTTAGGTGTAATGCCTACAAAGAGAAAGGTTTTTGGGGAATAGCAATGAGACTTGTTCCTACTGAAATAAAAACATTTAAAGATCTAAATTTGCCTGATGTTTTGAGTTCTTTTGCAAGGAAAAAACAGGGATTTTTCTTGGTAGTTGGTCCTACAGGACACGGCAAGTCTACTACACTTGCTTCTATGATTGAGGTTATTAATCGCGAAACAAGCACGCACATAATAACCATAGAAGATCCAATAGAGCATTTATTTGTTCAAAATAAATCAATCATTAGCCAAAGAGAGATTAATTATGATACAAAAACCTTTAGGAAAGGGCTTAGGGCAATGTTCAGGCAGGATGTAGATGTGGCAATGATTGGCGAGATGCGCGATCCGGAAACTATTTCTATAGCGGTAACTGCCGCCGAAACCGGTCATTTAGTTTTTTCTTCTTTACATACAAATGATGCTAGTCAAACAGTAAATAGGATTATTGATTCTTTTATCGCTGGCCAGCAGAATCAAATAAGATTGCAGTTGGCGGGTAGTTTGTTGGGTATTTTTTCTCAGCGTTTGGTTCCTCGTATTTCAGGTGGTCTTATTCCGGCTTATGAGCTACTTATCGCCAATACAGCAGTGCGTAACTTAATTAGAGAAAATAGGACACATGAAATCCCAATTGTAATAGAAACAGGTCTTGAAGATGGGATGATAAGTTTAAACTCTTCTCTTTTAAAGTTGGTTAGAGATGGTGAAATTTCGATAGAAAATGCAATGGCTTATTCCATGCAACCCAAAGCATTAATGGAAATGGCAAAGTAAATCATATAACATGTAGCATATAACAATCAAAAATTTTTAAAGAAAATTTTTGAAAAATGTTATAGGTTACAGGTTTTATGTTACATGAAAAAACAATAGAGAAGAAAATTTGTCGGTATTGTTTTAATTGATTTTAATTAATATCTAGCAACTTATATGCTGTTTAAATATAAAGCAACAACATCTGAGGGTGAAATAAAGGAAGGCGAAATAGATGCTGCCAATTTTGAGTTGGCATTAGATACGCTGCAAAAAAGAAATTTAATAATTATCTCATTAGACCCTGCTGAAAAAAAGATTTCTTTTTTTAAGAAAGATTTTTTTTCTTTTGAGCGTGTAAAAAATAGAGATATTGTTGTATTTTTTAGGCAGATTGCTACCTTATTTTCAGCAAAAGTTCCTGTGTTAACAGGCTTCAATTTGTTGGCCGGTGAAACAGAAAACGCAGTTCTAAAAAAACATTTATTGGAAGTTACTGAGGATATAAAAGGAGGATTAAAAATTTTCGAAGCAATGGGTAAGCACTCTAAGATTTTCCCGGAGTTTTATATTCAATTAATTAGATCTGGTGAAGAAGCAGGAAAGCTAGAGGAAGTTTTTAGTTATTTAGCGGACTATGTTGAGCGTAGTTACGATCTTGCTTCAAAGGCCATAAGAGCTCTTATTTATCCAGCTTTTGTTCTTTTTACTTTTATTATTGTTGTTGTTTTAATGTTGACTGTGGTTATTCCTCAATTAACGGATATTATTAAGGAAAGTGGCTTGGAGCCACCTTTTTATACAAAGATAGTAATATTTTTGAGTGATCTTTTGACACAATATGGTTTATTTTTCCTTATTTTCTTAATTGTTTTGATTGGTTTTGTGTGGCGCTATAGTAGAACCGATGCCGGTAAGTTAGCAATTTCAAAGTTGCAAATTTCGATACCTTATGTGGGTGATCTTTATAAAAGGATCTATGTCACAAGGATATCCGATAACTTACAAACATTACTTAGTGGTGGTGTAAGCACCTTAAGATCTCTAGAGATTACTAAAGATGTCATAGATAACAAGATTTATAAAGAAATTATGGACAAAACAGTAGAAGCTGTAAAAGGAGGAGGTAAAATATCAGAAAGCTTTTTGCGCTACGAAGAAGTGCCTCATTTAGTGTCTCAAATGATAAAAATTGGAGAAGAAATTGGTGAAATGAATTTTATTTTAAAAACTCTTGCAGATTTTTATCAAGAGGAGGTAGACAGAGCTCTTGAGGCTTTGGTTAGTATAATAGAGCCCCTGATGACTATTGTTTTGGGTGTTGTTGTTGGTTTTCTTTTAGCCTCTGTTCTTATCCCAATTTACAATATTGCGATGAGTGTATAGTTAGCCATTAGCGGCTATCTTATCCACAACAAAAAATGCAAAGTTGGATAAAAAAAGATATAATAAGAGATATAGAGATGAATAAATTAAAAGGTCGAATAATTTAAGTATTAAAGCCTGTCCAAAAACCTCATTCCGGCTAAAAATTTTTAAATTTTACACAGATACTTGTAAAGAATTTTTTAAAATATTTTAATATTTTTCAAAATTTTTTACTTCGTCCTGCACAAAATATAAAAATTTCGCTTCGAAAGCAGATTTTCGGACAAGCTATAAAAAAGATGAAAAAAAATAAAGGTTTTACTTTGATTGAGTTGCTTGTTGTTATTGCTATTATTGGTGTTTTGGCATCAGTTGTTTTGGCTTCTTTCAACAGCGCTCGTAAAAAATCACGCGATGCTCGTCGTATAGCAGATATCAAACAGCTTCAGCTAGCTTTAGAGCTTTATTTTGACGCAAATAGTACTTACCCTACTGATGCTCAAGGTTTGGCAATTTTGGCAACAGATGGTCATATTGCAGCTGTACCTACTGATCCACTAGGGGCATCAGTGGCTTACGCTTATGATTATTGTTCTGCCACATTATACCACTTAGGTGCATCACTTGAAGAAGATACTAATCCTGCCTTGTCAAATGATTTGAATACAGTTCCTGCTACTTGTAGTTCAGCTGTTTGTAACTCACCAGATACAGGAAAATGTATTGCTGCACACTCCGGTTTATATTGTTACGATGTTTCTCCGTAAAGTTTAGGATTGTAAAAGGTTAAAGACAAAAATCCGACTTTTTATTAAAAAGTCGGATTTTTGGTATTTTGGTTTATAAAAAAATGGGGGCAGCCACCATTTTTTTCTTTTGTTGTTTACCCCACTTCTTGGTAGTGGTAATAAGCACTTTATAATTATATAATAAAAGCATGTATTTACATGCTTTTATTGTTTTTTTGTTTGGCGCGGCTATTGGTAGCTTTTTAAACGTTGTAATCTTTAGATATAACAGTGGAGAAAGTGCTTTAAAGGGCCATTCCAGGTGTTTTTCCTGTGGCAAAAAACTTTCTTGGTACGAGCTTATACCGATTTTTAGTTTTTTGGTTCAGCGCGGCAAGTGCCATGGTTGTGGCAGTAAAATTAGCCTTCAATACCCGGCAGTAGAGATATTAACCGGCCTTTTGTTTGCATTGATCTATCTTAAGTTTTTCAATAATCCATTACTTATTACTTATTACTTATTACTTATTACCCTTTTGATAGTAATTGCGGTGTACGATTTAAAACATTTTATAATCCCTAATAAAACAGTTTGGTTGTTTAACGCCTTGGCGTTTGTTTTTTTATTTTTTAATGTTTCAAGTTTCAAGTTTCAAGTTTTAGGATTATTAAGTGGCTTGTCTTTCTTTGCTTTTTTTGCGTTGCTTTGGTTGGTGTCGCGCGGGCGCTGGATGGGCTTTGGAGATGCAAAACTGGCCTTGGGAATGGGGTGGGTGCTTGGTCCGGCTAAAACCGTCGTTGCATTTATGTTTTCTTTTTGGATCGGAGCTATAATCGGAATAATTTTGTTAATCTTTCAAAAATCAAAATATGGCCTAAAAAGCCAAATACCATTTGGACCATTTTTGGTAATTGGTTTTTTGATAGCGCTTTTTATTGATTTTAATTTGTTGGATTGTTTAATTCTAACTTTCTAATTTCAACTATCGAGGTCGAACCTCGATAGTTATTTAATGTAAGGAAGGAAAGGAATGTTTTTATTTGGTTCAGGGTTTTAAAGTAAAATATTATGGATAAAAAGCAGACAAAAAATAGGGTAGAAAAACTAAAAGAAGTAATTAGGCGTCATAGGTATCAGTATCATGTTTTGGATGAGCCAAAGGTGACTGATGCTGTTTTTGATACCTTAAAAAATGAACTAGAAGAGCTGGAAAGGCAATTTCCCGAGTTTATTACTCCTGATTCTCCTACACAAAGAGTCGGTGGCAGGGCACTGGAAAAGTTTAAAAAAGTTAGCCACAGTGTGCCGATGCTTTCCTTACATGATGCTTTTGGTGAACAAGAAATGAAAGACTGGGAGGAACGTATTTTGAAATTAGTTCCCGGTGAGGACTTAGATTATTTTTGCGAGTTAAAGCTGGATGGGCTTGCAATTAGTTTGCTTTATGAAAAAGGTGTTTTTGTGCGCGGGGCGACCAGAGGAGATGGCAAAACAGGTGAAGATGTAACTCAAAATATAAAAACAATACCCTCTATACCGCTTCGACTTAGGGAGCCAAAAGAGAGCGAGCTTAGAAAAGCCGGTTTTGGTGAAAAAGATGTAGTTAAAATAATAAAGGCGGTAAAAAGCGGCGAAATAGAATTGCGCGGCGAGGTCGTGATGACTATAAAAGTTTTTGAAGATCTAAACAAGGATTTAGAAAAAAAAGGCAAGCCAAAGCTGGCAAACCCCAGGAATGCTGCCGCTGGCTCTATCCGCCAATTAGATCCAAAAATTACCGCTTCTCGTAAATTAGATTTTTATGCATACAGTATGGTTACTCAACTGGGGCAAATAAGACACGAGCAAGAACATGCTTTGGCTAAAGTGCTTGGTTTTAAAACAATAGAGCAAAACAAATTCTGCGAAGCCATAAAAGATGTTTTAGATTTTCATCACAGATGGGAGACGAAAAAAGAAAATCTGCCTTTTGAATCAGACGGAGTAGTAGTGGTAGTAGATCAATTAGAATTTCAAAAAAGATTAGGCAGGGTGGGCAAGGCGCCACGCTGGATGATTGCATACAAATTCCCTCCGGAAGAGGCCATTACTGTAGTGGAAGACATAAAAATACAAGTTGGCAGGACCGGCGTTTTGACTCCAGTGGCTATTTTGCGCCCGGTAGAAATAAGAGGAGCCATTATTAGTCGCGCTACTTTGCATAATGAAGACGAAATAAAACGCTTAGATTTAAAAATAGGTGACACAGTAGTAGTTGGCCGTGCAGGCGATGTTATTCCTGATGTTAAAAAGGTAATAAAAGAATTGCGTACCGGCAAAGAAAAGCATTTCAAGATGCCTACAAAGTGTCCTATTTGTAAAGAAAAAACGAAGTTGGATAAGGGCGGTATTCTTTTACGATGTATAAATCCAAAGTGTTCTTCTAAAAAGAGAAGAGGGATGCAGTATTTTGTTTCAAGGGGGGCATTTAACATAGAAGGAATGGGGCCAAAAATAATTGATGCACTTTCAGATAATGGCCTTATTCAGGACGCGGCAGATATTTTTGAATTAAAAGAGGGTGATCTAGTCCCGCTTGAAAGGTTTGCCGAAAAGTCAGCTAAAAACTTGGTAGAATCTATTGCTGCTCGCAAAAAAATTTCTTTGGCTCGTTTTATTATCGCTCTTGGTATTATGCATGTTGGCGAAGAGACGGCCTACGTGTTGGTAGATAAGTTTGGTAACTTGGAAAATATCAAAAAAGCAACCAGGGAAGACTTGGAACAAATCTCCGACATTGGTCCCGTGGTTGCAGAAAGCATATATGACTGGTTTAGGGATGATTATAATAAAGACTTTTTGGAGAGATTGCTTAAAAATGTACAGATAGAAGAAAAGGCGGCAACACCCAAAAAGGCGCAAAAACTTGCTGGTCAAAAGTTTGTTTTAACAGGCAGCTTGGCTACCATGAGCCGTGATGAGGCCAAGACCAAAATACGTGAACTTGGTGGGCAAACTAGCTCTACTGTCTCAAAAGAAACAGATTTCGTCATTGCGGGCGATAAACCAGGCTCTAAATATCAAAAAGCTAAATCACTTGGCATTAAAATCCTCACGGAAGATGAATTTATTAAAAAATTTAAATAAAATAAACGCCTCAAGCAATTGAGGCGTTTATTTTTTTGCCGCTTTGCCGTATAATTTTAATATATATGATTTCAAAAGATGAGATTAGGAAACTCAGCGTTTTAGCACGTATAGAGGTAGACAAAAAAGAAATAAAATCACTCCAGGGAGATATGGAGAATATTTTGGGTTTTGTTTCTAAATTAAAAGAGTTTTCTATGCCAGAAGAATTAGGGAAAGAGGAGGCCACAAATAAGATGCGAGAAGATAAGGATCCGCATGAAAGCGGCAAGCATACAGAAGACTTGTTAAATCAAGCTCCGGAGCTAAAAGAAGGATTTGTGAAAGTAAAAAAAGTTTTATAATGACAAAAATAAACCTCTCAGAATTAAGCATAAAAAAAGCACACGAGCTGATGCATTCCGGCGATATTTCTGCCAGGCAGCTTTTGGAGTTTTATTTGGATAATATAAAAAAACACGACAAGGACATTCATGCTTATCTTGAGTTGTTTGGCGATGCTTTTGAAAATGCCGAAGAAGTAGATAAAGCAATAAAGAGCGGCAAAGAAGTGCCTTTGCTTGCCGGTATCCCAATGGCTATAAAAGACAATCTTTTAATAAAAGGCAAAAAATGTTCTTCTGGATCAAAAATTTTGGAAAACCATATTGCCACATATGATGCGACTGTTATAGATAAACTAAAGAAAGAAGGTGTGGTATTTGTGGGGCGTACAAATATGGACGAGTTTGCTATGGGGTCTTCTACAGAAAACTCTGCTTATGGTCCAACTAGAAATCCACACGACCACGAGAGAGTGCCAGGTGGTTCTTCTGGGGGTTCGGCTGCTGCTGTAGCTCAGCAAGAATGCTTGGCTGCTATAGGTTCTGATACTGGTGGCTCTGTTCGTCAACCGGCTGCTTTTTGTGGGGTGGTGGGGTTTAAGCCTACTTACGGCGCTGTTTCTAGACACGGACTAATGGCAATGTCTTCTTCGCTTGATCAGATTGGCCCTTTTACAAAAACCGTCGAGGATGCAGAAATAATTTTTAATGTAATAAAAGGGGAGGATCCAATGGATTCTACTACGGCCAATATTAGACCATCTTCTGATTCAAAAATAAAAACCATTGGTGTACCAAAAGAATTTTTTAATTTAGAAGGTGAGACTGAGGGGGTGGATAAAGAAGTAGCAAAGGCTGTTTTAAATAGTATTGAAATTTTTAAAAATCTTGGATTCAAAATAAAGCCGATTAGTATTCCGAGTTTGAAGTATGCAATAGAGACGTATTATATTATTATGCCGGCTGAAGTTTCTTCCAATTTGGCTCGTTATGACGGTATTAGATATGGTCTTTCTGAAGATGGCGAAAATCTTTTGGATGTTTATATGAAAAGTAAAGGTGAAGGTTTTGGTCCTGAGACAAAAAGGAGACTCATGTTGGGAGCTTATGTGTTATCTTCTGGTTTTTATGATGCGTATTATATTATGGCCAAAAGAGCAGTTGGTTTAATGAAAAAAAGTTTGAAGGAAACCTTTAAGGATGTTGATGTTCTTTTAAGCCCCACCACGCCTACACCCGCATTTAGATTTGGAGAAAAAACAGCCAACCCGGTAGAAATGTATTTGGCAGATATTTTTACTAGTGCCGCTAATTTGACAGGCATTCCGGGTATTTCTATTCCGTGCTTACCTCACCGGCAAGCAGGCCTGCCTGCTGCTGAGGCTCGCCTCGACGAAGCTTCAGCGAGGCGAGAAGGTAAAAAGCTACCAATAGGTCTGCAGCTAATGGCGCCTTGGTTTGAAGAAAACAAGCTGTTTGAGCTTGGAAAATTATTTGAAAACAACTTATAGTAATTTATAATTTTATATTTTTACGGCCACTATGACCTATATAAATTTTGAATATATTTTTTATAAAGTCTACACTTTTTTTGCGGATGTTTATCAGTTTGTGGCTAATTTTAATTATGATACTGATTTAGAGGATACCTTAAATTGGGTTAAGTTTATTTCGGCAATGATTTCTCTATTGTTTTTGGTCGGAGTAATTTATGCTTTTAATAAACTAGCCAAATTAAACAAAAAGCAGCTCGCAGAATATGCCAAGGTTATTGTAGAAGAGACACCTCAAGAAAGGCTTATAAAATGGGAAAAAATCCAGAGATATGTTAAATCAGAAAATCCTTCAGATTGGAAGGTGGCCATATTGGAAGCCGATAGTTTGCTTGATGATATTATTAAAAAGATTGGCTATGAAGGGAAAAATTTTGGTGAACGGCTGATGCACATCACAACAGCACAATTTAAAAACCTAAACAATGTTTGGTTTGCTCATAAAACGAGAAATAGGATAGCGCATGGAGGGGCGGATTATGAAATAACTAAAGACGAGACAGAGAAATTAATGGATATTTACAAAAAAGCCTTTGAAGAGCTTGAGTATTTATAAAAGTCGTGTTAAAATTGTGGAACAATTAAAAATGCCGCGGGGAAGTGTACCGGTTGCACGGGAGGCTCATAACCTCCAGGCAGTGGGTTCGACTCCCACCCCCGCAACAAAGTGAATTTGCACACAAAATACCGAGATTTTTTCTCGGTATTTTGTGTATGCAAAACCTTTGTCCCGACATTTTGAGCCTTGTGAAAAATCGTCGGGGCGAGCCTTCATTTGTGCTGCGAGCCGCGCCTGCCTGCCGGCAGGCAGGTCCAGCAGTACTTAGAAAATTTCGAACAAAGTAAGAAATTTACTTAGTAACTGCGGGACGACTCCCACCCCCCGTTTTTACCTAAAACATAAAACAGCCCAGTTAAGCCATATTAAATTTTTCAAGGTGAAAACCAAGTAGGGTTTTCACCTTGAAAAAAGATGTCTGGCCCTATTTGTTTTTTGTTATTAAAATAAAAAAGGCGCCACATGTGGCGCCTTTTGAATTTTTTTAAATATGTTTTTTAGTTTTGGGCTAATCTCCAGCCATCGTCGAATAGAACAAACGTCGCGCTATCGCTGTTTACGCTGATGTGTTTGTCTATTAAGATGTCACCAAATGGTGTCATCTCTGAGTAACGCCATTGGTAATGTACTACGGCTGTTTTACCTCTGGAAGATTCTTTAAACTGAATTCCTGTTACTTTTAGAAATTCTATTTGGGAAAGCTCGACAACCGCATGTCTATCCATTAGCGCTAAGGCATATTTCATACCTTTGCCAGTCATTTGGATAACGATAATATCCATCAAATTACCGAATCCCCATTTGCCTACAACTTGATATTTTATCAGGCCTTCTTTTTGTAAGGCGGTTAAGATGTCCGGGGACAGTGTTGAAGTCTCGTTTTCTCCCAAGGGGATTTTCCGAGTGCTTCTAATGGGTAATTGGACTTTTATTGCTTCGGCTGCCTTTTCGCGAGACAGGTCTGTTGTGATTTTGGCTTCGGCTCTGTTGCATCCCATTGAAACAGCAGAGAGCAAAAATAAGACTGTAAAAAGCTTTAAAAAAGTTTTCATTTTGTTACCTCTCTTCTAGTTTTTTTAGTTTTCAAAATATTACTATTTAGTCTATTATACACTATTTATGCAGTGAGTCAAGGTTCTATGTGTATTTATTTATATAAATAATGCCTGACTCCATTTGTTTTGACTTTTTTGATTATTTATTCTATTATGGGGTTAGAAATTAATGGAGTTTGTTTGAAAAAGGAGTACAAATGGATTTTTTTGATAAGAATAAGGATTGGCTTGTGCCAGCTGTTTCGGTATTTTTTGTTATCATTTTTGCGGGTTTATTTTTTTTGAATTTTTTTATTGAAGAATTGATTGAGTTTGTCGTTGGTATCTTTTATTTTTTTCAAATGATTTTTGAACAAATAAAACCACTCCTGGGGGGTGGTTTTTGATTTTTGATGCTTATTGATATAAACTAAAACTAAGATGTCATCTCCTGTTGAACAAATAAAACAAAGACTTTCCGTGGAGGAAGTAGTAGGCGCTTATATCAAGCTCCAAAAAGCCGGTGGCAATTTTCGTGCGCCTTGCCCTTTTCATTCGGAAAAGGCACCGTCTTTTTATGTGTCTCCTGCGCGTGAGATATGGCATTGTTTTGGCTGCAACAAGGGTGGTGATATTTTTGAATTTGTAAAAGAAATAGAGGGAGTGGACTTTCCTGAGTCTCTTAAGATCTTGGCTGAAAGAGCTGGCATTACTCTTACTTATCAAAACCCAAAATTAAGAACTGAAAAAACAAATTTAATTGATTTAATGAAAGACGCCACTTATTTTTATCAGAAAAAATTGGCTGAAAATAAGGAAGTGTTGAATTATTTGTGGAAGCGCGGGGTTAAAAATGAAACTCTAAAAGATTTTAATATTGGTTTTGCGCCCATGGAGGAAGAGGGTTGGCGTAATCTTTTTAATTATTTGAAAGGTAAAGGGTATTCTGGTGATCAAATGGAAAAAGCTGGGCTGGCTGTAAGGAAAGACGCCGGTGATTTTTATGATAGATTTAGAGGGAGAATAATGTTCCCGTTAAAAGATGGTTCTGCTCGGGTGGTGGGATTTTCTGGGCGTATATTTGGCCCTGAAAAAGAAGGTGTGGGTAAGTATGTAAATACTCCACAGACTGATCTTTATGACAAATCAAAGGTTTTGTATGGATTTGATAGGGCAAAAATGGACCTTCGTAGTAAGGATAGCTGCGTGTTGGTGGAGGGGCAAATGGATGTGTTGATGTCGCATCAGGCGGGTGTTGTAAATACGGTTGCTGTTTCTGGTACAGCGCTTACGTATGACCACCTAAAAGCAATAAAAAGATTCACTGAAAATCTTGTTATGGCTTTTGATAGTGATGAAGCTGGATTAAAGGCTGCTAAAAGAAGTATGGATTTGGCTTTGCAGGCTGGATTTGAAACAAAAGCGGTTTTTTTAGAAAATGGTAAGGATCCTGCTGATGTGGTGAACGAAGATTCGGAAATATGGATTAGGGCTATTAAAAACGCCAAACATATTATTGAATTTTATTTTGATGTATTAAAGCAAAAGCACGGCGAAGATTCTAGGCAATTTAAATTGGCAGTAGAGAAAAATATTGTGCCATATATTGGTTCTATTCAAAGTGGTGTGGATAAGAGTTATTGGGTAAATAAGGTAGCTGATAAGATTGGCGTAAAAGAGGAAATAATTTGGCGGGAAGTAAAAAAGGCCGGCAGTTTTTCAGAAAGTTTAGATCAAATTCCAAAAGATGATTTGGTGTCACAAAATAAGAGTAAAAATAGGCTGCAGCTTTTGGAGGAGAAAATTTTGGGAATTGTATTATGGAAAAAAGATAATTCTTTTTTACCAGATTTTATGAAGTCTGATGTTTTAGATAAGTTAAAAGAGGAGGATAAAAACAGGTTAGCACTTGAGGCGGAGCTTTGTTATGATGGAATCGAAGAAAAAGTTTTGAAAGAAGAAATAGGGGGGCTAACAAATGAATTTAAAAAGGAGGATGTAAAGATGCGACTTGAGGATTTGGCTGAAGAGGTACGTAAGTTGGAATTAGAAGGGAAGACAGATGATTTGGAAAAGAAAATGAAGGAGTTTCAAAAACTTTCAAAAGAATTGACACAGATTTAATTTAAATAATAAAAGCAAAAACCACCCCCTTAAAGGGGTGGTTTTTGATATGTTCTATGCCTATAAGCCGAATTCTGTCGAGAACAGTCATTTATCTGCCTTATAAATTGCTTTATAAGGTCAAGCGGCACTGCCCGATTTTCATCGGACCACGGCCTTGCACTCAGGTAAGGATTTAGCCGTTTCACCCTTGATATTGCTATCAAGGCTCGCCCTGCTTCGCTCTTGCGAGCTTTGTAGGGCGGCTTTCAGCTTTCGCTTCAAGCCGTCTCTGTTCGCACCTCGTGGATCACTCCAGACGGGCGTTACCTCCGACTTCTCATTTAAAAATTTTGAAGTCAGAGCTCCGCTCTCGCCAAAGACGAGCATCGGAGCCGCTACCCTGCTGCCGATTTTGTCCACCGTAGGTGGTTACAAAATCGAGCACCCTGAGTGAAATCAAAGGATTGGCCCCTCGACACAGCTCGGGACGCTCAATTTTGCAGCTGCCTACGGCAGGCAAAATTGGCGAGTGTTCGGACTTTCCTCTATTCATAAATAAAATGAACAGTAACTATTCAGCACAGAACTATCACAAATATAACATATTTGTAGTAATATGTAAATAGCAAATTTTGTCATGGTTGGTCTTTTTTTTTGTGTGATTCTTTTTTTTTGTATATAATAAATATATAAATTATTAACAATAAATGTAAGAAAAATGGAAGATATAAATATTAAAAAAGAAACTTTTGGGGTAACAAAAGAAGTAGATTCTCAAGAAATCTCAAAAGATAAAATACAAACTAAAAAAAAGCATCATTGGGAAAAAATATCATATTATTTGTTTCTTGCTTTGGCTTTTCTTTTGCCTTTTTGGGTAATTCCTTTTGGTGGCTTTTCTGTGGCTGCAAGCAAAGCAGTATTGGTTTATGTTTTGGTTTTGGTTTCTGCTATTTTTTATTTAATACATGTATTGTCTGAGGGCAAGATCAGCTATTTAAAAAGTATTGCATTGTATGCTCTTGGTGGCATAGTTTTGATTTCATTTTTTTCTGCACTTTTTTCTGGTTCTTTTTTGCATTCACTTTTTGGTGCAGGAAGCGAAGTTGGAACATTTTCATTTATTTTTATTTTAAGCATAGCCCTGTTTCTTACTACCGTTTTTTTTAGAGAAGAAAAAAGGGCCTTAAGTTTTTCCTTTTTATTTATTGTTTCTTCTTTTATTGTTTTTATTTGTCAGTTAATTCGTTTTGTCTTTGATGTAGATTTTGGTGGTATTTTGGCAAGCAAAACAAATACACTTTTGGGTAGTTGGGCTGATTTGTCAGTTTTCTTTGGTTTTATAGGGCTTGTTTCGATTATTGTTCTAGAGTTTTTTGGTGAAAAGCTTAATTATTTAAAGTCTGGTTTTAAGTGGCGTTTGTTCTTGTATTTGATTTTATTTTTCTCGCTTTTAGTAATGGTGATCACTAATTTTGTTACTACTTGGATTGTTTTCGGATTTTTGCTTTTAGTCTTTTTTGTTTATTTATTTTCAGCTTTTGGTAAAAAGCGCAATTTTATTAGTTTACCTTTTTTGATTATTTTGCTTTCAGTGTTTTTTATATTAGCAAGGCCGCTTACGGGTGAGCTGGTTGCTTCAATGGGGTTTGACGTGGTAGAGATTAGACCTTCTTGGGGGGTTACGCTAGATATTACAAAGCAAACACTTAACGATGGAGCTAAAAACTTATTTTTAGGTTCTGGTCCAAATACTTTTACTTATCAATGGCTCAAATTTAAGCCAGTGGATATAAACCAGACAATGTTTTGGGCTGTAGGCTTTCAGAGTGGTGTTGGGTTTTTGCCTACCTTGTTTATTACCACTGGTCTTCTGGGGATTTTTGCGTGGTTGTTTTTCTTGGGAATAATTTTTTATTATGGTATAAAAGCAGTTGGTTATTCAGAAAATGATATAGTAAAAAGTTTACTTTTTGGTTCGTTTTTAGGTTCAGCTTATTTGTGGATTTTTACTTTTATTTATAATCCTGGGATTTTTGTTTTAATTTTAACTTTTTTAGTTACTGGTTTATTTTTAGCAATGCTTGCGAAAAGTGGTTATTTGCAAACTAGAGAATTTTCTTTTATCGATAAAACTAGCTTTGGTTTTGTATTTTCTTTGGTTGCTGTGTTAATGCTAATTATTAGCATTTCCGGTTTTTACATGTTGTTTCAAAAATATTGGGCGATTTACTCTTACAACAAGGGTTTAATGGCTTTTAATATAGGAGGAGATCTAGAAAAGGCAGAGGGATATTTTGTAAAAGCCGCTCGTTTTGACAAACAAGATAGATATTATCGTTCTTTGGCAGAACTGGGAATGGTTAAGATAGCTGTTATTTTGAAACAACAGTTACCGAAAGAAGAGGCCAAAACTCAATTTCAAAATGTTTTAGCTGATACGGTGCAAAATGCTCAAACCGCTGTTGATTTAAACCCAACCGGTTTATCGAATTGGTTTGTTTTGGGACAGGTGTATGAAAATATAATACCTTTGAAAGTGCAGGGGTCTAGAGAAGCTGCGCTAGAGGCTTATAGTAGAGCCTCAAAAATTGCTCCAACCGATCCTCGTCCATTTTTATTATCTGCCAGGGTGGAGGCGCAATCTGGTAAAAATGAAGAAGCTCGTGCTTATTTGATATCAGCACTTGAGCTTAAAAGAAATTATACTGCTGCGCTTTTCTTGTTATCAAAAATTACAGCTCAAGAGGGTGATTTGAAAAACGCTATAGCACAAACAGAGGCTGCTCGCCTTACAGCTCCTAATGATATTGGTGTGTTGTTTCAGTTAGGCATGTTTTATTATCAAGATAAGGACTATGGCAATGCCCAGCCTGTTTTTGAAAAAATTATTTCTCTTAATCCAAATTATTCTAACGCTCGTTATTTCTTAGGGTTAGTATATGAGAAGAACGGGAATGATCCCGCAGCAATTAAGCAGTTTGAGGCCATTCAAGAATTAAATCCAGATAATACTGAGGTAAAGAAAATACTGTCTAATTTAAGAGCTGGTAAATATGCTTTGTCTAACATAGATCCTGAACCAGAAGATAGGGAGGAACCGCCAATCGAGGAATAAAATAAAGAATTTAAAAGTTGTAATTAAAATAAGAATTTTGTGAATAAGATTTTAAGCTTGTTCAATAAAGAAATAAATGGATTGCATCAAGCAGCATTTCTTCTAGCCTTTGCCTCTGTTGGGGCAAAGGTTCTAGCTATTTTAAGAGATCGCTTGCTTGCATCTAGTTTTGGCGCAGGAAAATCTCTTGATATTTTCTACGCCTCTTTTAGGTTGCCTGATTTATTGTATGTATTTTCTCTTTTTCTTGTTTCTATTACTGCACTAATTCCTGTTTTTTTGGAGAAACGAGATCAAAAAAAAGATAGTCACGTTTTTATAAATGGGATTTTTACTGTGTTTGTTATTTTTACAATAATAACAATAATAATCCTATTTTTGGCTATTCCGTATCTTGTTGGTGTTATTGCGCCTGGATTCTCGGGAGAAGACACCAATACAATGATTAATTTAAGTAGGATACTTTTGTTGTCTCCTTTGTTTTTAGGTCTTTCCAATATTGTTTCGAGTGTAATTCAATCATATAAAAGATTTTTTGTTTATGCGTTGAGCGGGGTTTTGTATAATGCGGGTATTATAGTTGGTATTCTTTTTTTCTATCCTAAGTTTGGCATAAATGGACTTGCTGTTGGTGTTGTTTTGGGAGCGTTTTTCCATTTTTTAATTCAAGTCCCAACGTTTATAAAATTGGGTTATTTCCCCAAGTTTACTTTATCTGTTTTTAAAAAAGAGGAGTGGTCTGATATTGTTCGGATTTTAAAGCTTTCTTTTCCAAGAACATTAGGGCTAGGATTAAATCAATTAGTTTTAGTTGCTATTACTGCATTCGCTTCTTTTTTAGCGGTAGGTAGTATTGCTGTTTTTAATTTAGCCTCCAATTTGCAATCCATTCCTTTAGGAATAATTGCTCTTAGTTATAGTGTTGCTGCTTTTCCTTCTTTGGCTAAAAATATTATAAGGCATGAAAAAGAAAAGTTTTTAAACTCTGTTGTTTCTTCTTTTCGTCACATTCTTTTTTGGCTGATACCCATTACGGTTTTATTTATAATATTAAGAGCTCAAATTGTGAGAGTGGTTTTGGGTGCAGGTGCTTTTACTTGGGCAGATACTAGACTTACAGCGGCTGCTTTGGCGCTTTTTACGATTTCTCTTTTTGCACAAGGTATAATACTTCTTTTAGTTAGAGCTTTTTATGCAGCTGGTAAAACTAAATTACCGGTACTTATAAATATTACTTCTTCTTTGTCGATAGTTTGTTTTTCTGCTGGGTTGCTTTATATTTTTAAATATTTTCCTGTTTTCCAAGCATCTTTTGGGGATTTTTTAAGAGTAGATAGTGTTGCTGGTGCCTCTGTTTTGGTTTTGCCTTTGGCATATTCTTTGGGTAGTATTTTAAATTTTTTATTATTGTTTTATTTTTTTGAAAGAGAATTTGGTTATATTTCAAGCTACATAAGAAAGAGTTTTTTGCAGATTTCTTTTGTTTCGATTATTATGGGATTTGTAGCATATTTAGGGTTGAGTGCTTTTAGTGGTTATTTTAATTTAGAAACTTTTTGGGGTATTTTTGCTCAGGGTTTTCTGGCTGGGATATTATCGTTAATAGTTGGCTTTTTTCTTTTTAAAGGTTTAAAAAATAAGGAATTTGAAGAGTTGAGTACTTCTTTGAAGAAAAGATTTATTAAAAAATATAAACCAGCCACTAAGCCAGAGAAACCAGTCAAACCAGAACCAGAAGAGATGCCATAAAGCAAAAAGAAAAACCCCGACAGAATCGGGGTTTTGGGTTAGGATAATCTTTTTCTCTTAAAGGAGCTTTTTGCCTGTACTTATTGCTATATCGCCAGTGTTCTGAAGAGGACCGAGAGGTTGTTTTTTTGTTTCTAGTTCGTCGATTTTCGGTTTGCCACTGGGTCTTTCCTTATATATTACAATATCGTCAACAACCAAAATTAAACCCTTAAACCGCCAGCCGGTCTTGTGTGTTACTCTTTTGAATTTTAGAGTATCAAGTATAACACTGCCTTTGCGTTTGTTGTTTATGGTTCCTGGCAGTAATCTATAGCCAGTACAGCCGTTTTTGGCATCAATACATTTTATAATACCCTCGTCCAAATCGTTTTTTTTGATAGAGCGATTACTAAGGTAGGTGCTTAACACATCACTAAAACTCAAGATTTCAATATTTGGCGCATTGTAGGGGTCCACCCCCAAGCTTTTAAGATCTTCAATCGTTGTTTCTCCTTGGATTATCTGTTCGTAAGCAACTTTTGCTTTATTGTAATTCGGCCAAGGGGATTTAACGACATTTTGAGAAGAGGGGAGCATATGCTTTGAACAACCCAAAAACATAAAAATTAAAAAAATAAACAATAAAAAACGGGGCGCTTTGGTTTTCATTTTTGATCATCCTTTTTGATTCATTGTCAAACAGCAGTACATCTGCTTTAATAAATAGTATCATGAATAATAATATTCGCAACTTTTGTATAATAGCGCATATAGATCACGGTAAGTCAACTTTGGCTGACCGTCTTTTAGAGTTGACCAAATCTGTAGAAAAAAGAAAAATGAAAGAGCAGTTTTTGGATCAGATGGAGCTGGAGCGAGAACGCGGAATTACAATAAAAATGCAGCCTGTCAGGATGGAGTACACCCTAAACGCTGAATGCTATACCCTTAATTTAATCGATACTCCGGGGCATATAGATTTTAATTATGAGGTTTCTAGATCTTTGAAGGCGGTAGAGGGTACTATTTTGTTAGTGGATGCTACGCAAGGTGTACAAGCTCAAACAATGAGTAATTTGGAATTGGCTAAAGAATTAGGGTTGGTTATAATTCCGGTTTTAAATAAAATAGACAGTCCGCAAGCTATGATAGAAGAGACAAAAAAAGAAATTAGCGATATTTTAAAATGTGATAAAGAAGAAATTTTGCAAGTTTCAGCTAAAACAGGAGAAGGGGTTAAGGAATTACTTAAAAAGATTGTTGAGAGAATTCCGGCACCAATGAAGGGTATTAAAATTGGTTTAGCAAACGATTCTTTAAGAGCGCTTGTGTTTGATTTTGATTATTCTCCACACAAAGGCATTATTTTATATGTAAGAATAAAAGACGGAGAGATAAAGAAAGGTGATAAGGTTATTTTAGCTCAAAGTAGTACAGAGTTTTCTGTAGGTGAAACTGGGGTTTTTGTGCCTCTTAAAGAAGAAACAGAAAATCTAAAAACAGGAGAGATAGGGTATGTTGTTACTAAAATAAAAGAAACGAGTATGGCTACTGTTGGTGATACTTTGCTTTCAAGAGGGAGTAAACTAGCACCACTTAAAGGTTACAAGCAGCCTTCGCCGGTTGTTTGGGCCAGTGTTTATCCTCAATCTCAGGATGATTTTATGGCTTTAAAACAGGCGCTTGAAAGGCTTGTGCTTGCAGATAGCGCTTTGAGTTTTGAACAAGAAGAAAGCGGTATTTTGGGGCGGGGTTTTAGGTGTGGTTTTTTAGGGATGCTTCATTTGGAAATTATTTCAGAGCGACTCAAGAGAGAATTTAAAGTAGAGCCAATAGTGGCAACACCAAGTGTGGTTTATAAAGTAGAAACTAAAAAAGGTGAGATGGAGACTGTGTACTCACCGGTTCTCTTCCCGGATTATCATGAAATTAGCAAAGTGTTAGAGCCTTGGGTTGAGATGCAGATAATAATACCGTTTGATAAATTAGGTGATGTTATGCAGCTTTTAAAACAAAAAGGAGCGATGATAGGCGAGACTGATTATTTTGGAGAAGATGGGTCGCGTCTCTTGGTAAAAGCTCAAATGCCACTTCGTGAAATGATGGGCGGATTTTTTGATGATTTAAAAAGTGTTACTTCTGGTTATGCCTCTTTGAATTATGAACTTATTGATGAAAAAGAGGGTGACGTAGTAAAAATGGAAATTTTGTTAAACGACGAGGTGGTTCCGGCGTTTTCTAGGATAGTAAATCGTCGCGACATGGAAAGAGAGGCTAAAAAGGCGGTTGAAAAATTAAAAA
>CAZPYD010000007.1:0-29028 GCA_964590835.1 uncultured Candidatus Saccharibacteria bacterium
CAGAGATAACAACACAGCATGAGGATCGGATTAAAAAATTTTTGATTTGGGGAGGGGTTTATAGCAACAAACCCCTACTTAGACTCAAAATATTTAAGCAAAAACTCGGCAACGATTTCTCCGCCGAGTTTTTCTGGTGTACGCTCTACCATGTATTCCCCTTCTACTCTTTCCGGATTCACAGTTACACCTTTGCCTACCTGAAGCATTTCTGCATCGTTAAAATTATTACCAGTAGTCATAATTTGCTTCGGTTCAATTTCCAAAGTTTCGGCTAGATTTTTTATAGCGACACCTTTTGTCGTTTTTTTACTACCAATATCATAACCCTCATTTGTCCAAAGACAATAAAAATCATCGCCAGCAATATCTTTTACTATTTTAGATATTTCTTCCATTTCCTCACAATGAACAGTGAGAATAAAAAGTTTTGGCTCAAAACCACGAATCCTCTTATCACTAGCAACTATCATTTCTTTTATTTTTTCTTTTATATCGCGAAGCTTATTAAAATAATCATTTGTATATTCTGGATGAATAATTTTATTATTTACCAAAGTAATGTTGCCATTTTCAGCCTGCAGCGAAACACGACTATCAAAAATAGAATTAACTAAACTTTTTAAATACAAAATATTTCTACCTGAAGAAAAATTAAGCCCAATGTATTTTTTAAGCTTTCTTAAGGTCTCCATAAACTCTAGAGTAGGTCTTTGTGATTTCATATACAATTCCGTACCAACAACATTTTCTTTTATCTCAGTCCCCACAGGAACAATCACACCATCTATATCAAAAGTGACCACTTTTAGGGAGTCTAATTCTTCTTTTGTAATTTCTCCTAGATTTTTCATAATTTTTATTATATCATACCAACATGAAAATCGGTATTGTAGGCCTACCAAATGTAGGAAAATCAACGCTTTTTAAAGCACTTACAAAAATACAGGTAGATATAAACAACTACCCGTTTTGTACTATTGAGCCAAACACAGGCATCGTGGAGGTGCCCGACGAACGAGTAGATAAGCTGACAGAGCTTTCAAATTCTGCAAAAAAACTTTACGCCACAGTAGAGTTTGTTGACATTGCGGGTATTATTGAAGGTGCTGCCGAAGGACAGGGTTTGGGCAACAAATTTCTACACAATATCCGCGAGGTGGATGCCATCGCTCAAGTGGTGAGAGTTTTTGAAAATGACAACATCACTCACACCGCAGGCAAAATCGACCCTAAAAGAGATGTAGAAATAATCAACACCGAACTTATTTTGGCCGATATGGAAACCATACAAAAAAGAATCCCTAAACTGGAAAAGGAAGCCAGAGCCCAAGACAAAGAAGCTATTAAAAAGCTGGAGATTATTAAAAATCTTGAAAAAATTTTAAACGAAAGCAATATAGAAAAAATAAAAGAATTTGTAGATTCCTTAGGTGAGGATTTTGATTTAATAAAAGATCTACACCTGCTTTCTTTCAAACCAGTTATTTATGTTTTTAATACCGGTAACCCGGAAAATATTAAAAACGATCTTAAAAAGTTTAAATTAGATATTCCTGAAAAAAAATATATAGCATTAGATATAAAAACCGAAGAAGATCTTCTAGAGCTATCCAATGAAGAACAGCAAGAACTGGAATTAAAATCACATTTATCCGGGCTTATTCAAAAAAGTTACGAGTTGCTAGGGCTTATGACATTTCTTACAACCGGCGAAACTGAAACTCGAGCATGGACGGCACCTATCGCAGCCACTGCTCCACGCGCAGGACGCGCCATCCATGGTGACTTTGAAACTAAATTTATCCGCGCCGATATAATATCCTATAAAAATCTAATAGAAGCTGGTTCACTCGCCACAGCTCGCGAACAAGGTCTTGTGAAAACCGTCGGCAAAGACCATATCGTCCAAGACGGCGACGTAATAGAATTTAGAATATAAAAAGCGCCGGCGAAGCCGACGCTTTTTTGTTTTTATTCCCAAGAATCAACAAAAGTTATTTCTACGGGAGAGAGTAGTTTTTTTTGATAAGGGCCGAGCCTTGCTTTAACTTTCATCTTCTGACCAGCTAAGGCAGCTGGCAACCAATATGAATCAGCTGGCATCATTCTTTCAACCGGCAAATAATCTATCCTAAACCAAGTCGGGTTTATCATTTCATTTTTACTTTTTGCCCTGCCTTCCCATTTCTTAACCAAGAAAAAATGAACTTTACAAATAAAAGTAGTTCCATCAGTTTTTGTATTATGAAAATCAACTTCTGCTATCTTTTTAAGATCCTCAGTTAAGGCAACTACATTTTTACCAGACTCTTCAAATAATTCTCTTATTGCACACTCTTCCGGAGTTTCTCCAGGCTCAATCCCCCCACCATATCCATTCCAGCAATCTTTACCAATCTTATCAGTCTTAAAAGCCAAAAGTATCTTCCCGTCTTCGTAAAGAAAACAAACTGAGGCATCATACAAAACTTTCTCTTCTCTCATTTTTCTTCTTCCTTATTTATCTATCAATGTTCTTAAGCTCTCTTGATATAATCATAAGATAAATCAAAAAAATTACAAAACCACAGTCCTTTTTTTGTTTGTGGATATCGCATCTGTTGGATATCCGATATCCAACAGATGCCATGTCAACCCCTCTCACTACTCTATTATAAATTCTCTTATTTCTTCAAAAGTATTTTTTGCTTTATTTTTATTTCTCTGACAACTTTTCAAGAATTCATCATGTTTATCAAAGTTTTTGCAATTCGTCCATCTGTAATCTTCCAAAAATTGCTTCGCTTTTCGCCAATCTTTTAATCCATTCTCTTTCCATCCCAACTCGAATAAATCTAAAGGGTTCATATAAATATATTGCATCAAGTAATTTAAATATTCATCTCTATCAATTAAAATGGCTTTAAACTTTCCTTGAAACAAAACACCACTTCTTTCATATTTTTCATTAAAATATTTTGTATATCCGATTCCCAACTTTTGCATAAAACTAGAAATTCCACCGTCTTCTAGTTGCTCAAAAATCAAATGAAAATGATTAGGCATTAAACAAGAACAATGAATTTTAACCAACGGCTCCCTGTCTTTCTCATCAATTCTGTTGGACATCGGATATCCAACAGATATACCGTTACTTTCTTTTTTTATAAGACGGTGTAAATTAACCGATGAATTCTTGTCATTGAAATCTCTTAATCCATAAAGAAACCTGCTATAATCTTTATTTTCCATGTAAACCTTTCGCTTATCCACTCCGCGATTAAAAACATGATAAAAATGATTATTTATAAATTGTGGTCTTTTCATAATACTTTTATTATACACAAAATTTCTTATCTGTTGGACATCCGATGTCCAACAGATACATTTACTCTTTACTATTACTATCAACAATTCCCTGTTTCTCAGATATATACTGTTGCATAATTTTGGAAAAGTGGTAATATAGGCATATATAAAAATAGACCTATTCTCAAATAATTTATTAAAAAAAATAAGCAGAAATGATAAAAGAAACAAACTTATATGAAATTGGATATTTACTAAAAGAAGACCTCAAAGAAGAGGAAATTTTAGCTTTTTCAGAAAAATTTAGAAACATTATTACAAAAAATGGTGGATTGATTATTACGGAAGGCAAAATCAAAAAAGAAACCTTGGCCTACCCTATTAAAAAAGAAATAAACGCCTTATTTAACTGGGTAAAATTTTCCATTTCAACAGACAAATCAATACTTAATAAAATTAAAAAACATTTAGATACTCAATCGGAAATTTTGAGATTTCTTACTATAAAAACCGAAGAAGAACAACAAAAACCAATAATATTCAAAAAACGACCTGCCGCTAAAAAGATAGACGAAGTAACTAAAGAAATCACCGAAACAAACGAAAAAATTCTAAAAAAAGAAGAGATAGACACCACTAAAAGCAAAGTAAAAGAAGAAGAAATAGATAAAGAAATAGAAGAACTTTTAGGTAAAAATTAAAAAATTTAAATTATTGTTGCACAGTTTTCATCCTATCGGATTCAAACTGTGTACTCAAAAATTATAGTCGTTCATTATTATTCACTCCTTAATTTTTGGTATGAATTTAAACAAAGCTTTTATTATAGGGAATTTAACAAGAGACCCCGAGCTTCGCTCACTTCCATCAGGAAGTAATGTTGCATCATTTGGGTTAGCAACAAACAGAATTTGGATAGATTCTTCTGGACAAAAACAACAAGATACACAATTCCACAATGTAGTAACATTTGGAAAACAAGCAGAAACTGTTAGCCAATATCTTAAAAAAGGAAGTATGGCTCTAATAGAAGGCCGAATTCAAACAAGAAGTTGGGAAGCTCAAGATGGATCAAAAAGATACCGAACAGAAATAGTAGCAGAAAGAATCCAGTTTGGCCCTAAAAGAGTCGGTACTGATAATAACAACTTTAATAACCAAGAAGACAAACAGCAAACAACACCAAAAACAGAAAAGAAAGAGTCATTAGATACCATCGAATACCCAGAAGAAAATAATAATCCAGAAGATATACCATTTTAATAATTTAAAGGGATTAACACACAGGGTTTAGCGTTTAGTAAATTAACAACTAAATCCTGAGTCCTAAATCCTAAACGCTATCAATATGAAACAATGTTTTTTTTGCACAAATAATATAAAAAAAGTTGACTACAAAGAGATTAATACTCTTAAAAATTTTACTGATACTCAAGGTAAAATAATCCCGAAAAGACAATCTAATCTTTGTGTTAAACACCAAAAAAGAGTCACTTGGGCTATCAAGCGAGCTCGTTTTTTGGCGTTATTGCCTTTCGTTAAAGAATAATTTTTAGAATCTATTTAAGTAAGGGAGAGTTCTTTTTTTATTTTCTTAGCAATCTCTTTAGCTACGCTAGAGTTTTCTTTTAGAAAAGCTCTAGCTTTTTCATATCCCACCCCTATTTTAGTATCTCCATAAGAATAAGAGGCTCCAGCTTTTCTAACAACCCCATATTTTTCTCCAAGATTCAAAAGTTCACCTGTTTTAGAAATACCCTCATTATAAATAAGATCAAACTCAGCAATCCTAAAGGGAGCTGCTGTTTTATTTTTTACAACCTTAGCCTTTGTTCTATTTCCAATAATCTCATCTCCTTTTTTTATTTGCGCTATCCTTCTTACATCAAGTCTTACAGAAGAATAAAACTTAAGTGCCTTACCACCAGGAGTTGTTTCTGGACTACCAAACATTACACCAATCTTCATTCTAATTTGATTTATAAAAATAATTACTGTTTTAGATTTTGCTGAAATGGCAGTAAGCTTTCTAAGTGCCTGCGACATTAATCTAGCCTGAAGACCAA
Source organism: uncultured Candidatus Saccharibacteria bacterium (assembly GCA_964590835.1). Lineage (GTDB taxonomy): Bacteria > Patescibacteriota > Minisyncoccia > JAHISW01 > Tagabacteraceae > CAZPYD01. The sequence continues at coordinate 5,358 of CAZPYD010000007.1, forward strand.
TATGTCTATCGCCCATATCCCCTTCTATTTCAGCTTGCGGGGTCAATGCGGCTACAGAATCAATCACAATTACATCCACTTTACCCGAACGAACCAAGCTCTCTGTGATTTCCAGGGCTTGCTCCCCAGTATCAGGCTGCGATATCAAAAGATCTTTTACTTTCACTCCAAGCTTTTTGGAATACTCTGCATCAAGCGCATGCTCTGCATCTACAAAAGCACACAAACCACCTTTCTTTTGAGCTTCTGCTACCACATGCAAAGCCAAAGTTGTTTTACCAGAAGATTCGGGACCATAAACTTCAACTACTCTACCTCGCGGAAAACCTCCAACACCCAAAGCAGCATCCAATGCCAAAGAACCTGTAGGCACAACATCCACATTTACTTTTGGTATTTCACCAAGCTTCATTATAGAACCTTCACCATACTTGGATTTAATACCTTCGATAACATTCACCAAATCATCTCCCATTTCTTTTTTTATATTTTTTTTCTTAGCCATACCCAGTAGTATTCAAATTTAATATTAATATTTAATAATTTCTTTTTTTGTTTTTATAGTCTACTATAACTTACACCTTTCCCAACAATACTCCTCTTGCTTGGCTCCGCCAAGCTTATTAAATTTGTACTACTGGGCATATTATTTTACTGTTACTTCTAATTTTTTATAAACCTCTCTATTAAACTTGTCTCTGGCAATTAGCTCTATAATATTATAACCTCTTGCCAAAATTAAATTTTTATTAAAATTTCCAAAACTATCAATAAGAATCACTTGATCATTAATGAGTAAAGCTACCACATTAGAGGCAACACCATTTACTAACACAAATGAATCGGTCAATGTTTGTCCATTTATGGGGTTATCTATTTTTAATTGCGGACCCAACAAAAAAACCTTTGATTGATTAAAAAAATAAACGGCCAACAAAATCACAACAACAAACACTACGGAAAATTTTATATATAACAAAAAACGAGACTGCATAATCAAAATTAATATTCATCTGTTGGTTTTTCCACAAACACTTCTCTTGGTTTTGAACCATCGGGTGGACCAACCACACCTCTCTCTTCCAGCATATCCAATAAACGAGCAGCTCTGGCATAACCAACCCTAAGCCTTCTCTGCAAATAAGAAGAAGATGCTTTTTGTACCTCTATCACTAACGCTCGCGCTTCTTCATAAAGATCGTCGTGATCTCCATCAGGATCATCTTCTGTATTTTCTTCAAACATAGTCACTTGCTGCATTTCTCCACCAACATTTATCTCATTAGAATCAAAATCTTCATATTCATTTTTTAAATAATCTACAACTCTCTGTACTTCTTCCTCAGAAACAAAAGATCCTTGTATACGCCTTGGCTTAGCAGAATCAGTGGATAAATAAAGCATATCACCGTTACCAAGCAATTTTTCTGCTCCAGCCATATCTAAAATAGTCCTAGAATCAATCTGAGAAGCAACTTGAAAAGCAATCCTGGTAGGAATATTTGCTTTAATCAAACCAGTAATAACATCCACCGATGGCCTTTGCGTAGAAACAACCAAATGAATTCCCACAGCACGAGACATTTGAGCCAATCTTACAATAGATGCCTCAAGCTCACGTGGATAAAGACTCATAATATCTGCCAATTCATCAATAACAATAACAATAAAAGGCATATTATCATTTGGTTTCTTTTTACGATAAGAATGTATATCACGCGTCCCAGCAGCCAAAAGAACTTCGTAGCGCCTTTCCATTTCCTTAGTTGCCCACTTTAGCGCCATAATAGCTTTTTTAGCTTCAGTAACAACTGGGGTTAAAAGATGTGGTAAATCATTATAAATATTCATCTCCACTCTCTTGGGATCTACCAAAAGAAGCTGTAAGTCTAATGGGGAATGCCTATACAACAAACTCATCAATAAAGAATGGACACAAACAGATTTACCAGAACCAGTAGCACCAGCCACCAAAAGATGAGGCATTTTAGCAATAGAAGAAAAAACAGCTTTACCAGCAACATTACGTCCCAAAGAAACAATCAAAGGCTTATCTTTTTCTGTTTTTTTAGCTTCTTTTAGAAGATATCTTAATCCAACAATAGAAGAAGACCTGTTTGGTACCTCAATACCAACAAGAGATTTACCTGGAATTGGCGCCTCTATCCTAATAGGATGTGCCGCCAAAGCAAGTGCCAAATCATTGTTTAAAGAAATAATTTTTGAAAGCTTAACACCTTCAGCCGGCTTAATAGCATACTGAGTAACAGATGGGCCAATACAGACCTCTGCAATCTCTATGCTTATGCCAAAATTTTGAAAAGTTCTTTTTATGATATTGGAATTGGCTTTTATGTCCCCTGCTGTAGGTTTACCTTTATCTGCTAACAAAAGATCGATAGGGGGCATTTTACCAGCCTTACCGAAAAAATTTTTCATAAAACCACCTTCTTTTGTTTCTACTCCTTTGTTATTAGTTTTTGATACGTCTTTTTTAGCTTCATCTTTTTCATCAATATCATCATCTGCATATTGACTACCGTCTTCAATTTTATAATCTGGTTCTTTTTGAGATTTGTTTGCCCCCTCCTCTGTATAATCCCCATCATCAAAAAGTTTTTGTTGTTTTGATTTTCTTCTCAAAAATCCAAAAGAAAGTGGTAAATTAAATAACACCAAAAACCCAACAAGTAAAATTACTAAAAACAAAACAACAGTTACCCAAAAATCAACAAGTTTTAAAAACGGAAGTGCAATTAAAAACCCAATGTATCCACCACTATTATTACCAAAAAAAGCTTCTGCCAAAGCTAAACCACTAATAAGTACCAACACACATCCTATTAAATTAGAAGCAAAAAGATTTGGCCTAAAAGAAGACAAAAAAGATATAGCCACAAAAATAAAAAGTACCGGAACCAAAAATACAGCGCCACCAAAAAGAAAATCCAACCCCTTGTCTACATATGTGCCTACCATCCCAGCTTTTCCAAAAATAGATAAAATAAAAAATAAAGCAACACCTAAGCAAACAATTGCCCAAATAGAATGCTTTGTTTCTTCTTTTAGTCCGTCATGCCAACGGCCAATCTCTTCTCTTTTTTTACTCTCTTTTTTCTTTTTTGTTATTTTTTTATCGCGTACCATTATTTTATTATATTATAAATTTCAACCGCAAACAAATTGACAAAACAAATAAAAAAAATTCGCCTTACCTAAAACTTAGTGGGCGAATTTTAATTTAATTACAAAAATTTATTTTATTATTTTTTCCTTCTTCAATTTCTACATATCGATAATTTACTATAATACCAAACTTAGAGTTATAAAGAGTAACACCATATTTCCCGGGTGGCAAAGAAACGATTAAGCTCACATTATAAGCAAAATGAGGGACATCCCGACGCTTTTCTTTTAAAACTTCATATTCTGTCATGCTTTTATTAAACTTAGCAAAACCAACAACCTGCTGTCCAGGACCACAAATATCAATGACAAGCTCTAATTCTCTTACTTCTTTGGCTTCTCCTTCAACAATTGCGCTAACAAAAAATATTGTTAGCGCCGCCAAAACTGAAAAAATCAGCGGCGCTAACTTTTTTTCTTTTATCATTCTTGTACCTCTTTTATTTTTTCAGTATTAGATTCTTCGGCTTTTTTTGCCGTCTTTTTTTTATCTTCTTCTTCAAATTCATAAAAGTTTTTTATTGTTCTTTGTACTTCTTTTGCAGGAATAGCAAAGGAAAAACCACCATCTATTGCCATTATAACGGATGTAACTTTTCCGCTACTATTAAAAAGACCACTTCCTGAAAAACCCCTTCTACAAGTCTTATCAAATACAAAACTCTCTTTTACATCAACAAACATAAAATTTTCTATTTTTTGGGGAATTATTACCCTTTCTATACCAATTAATTGAGTCTTAAAGGGTAATGTAAGTGAAACACCTGTACCAAACTCAGAAAACTGCAAAAAATCGGCCATGGTATAATATTCTTCAAAAAGCTTTATTTTTTCAGAAAAAATAACGTTTTTCGCCCCAGCATCAACCAAACTCTTTTTCTCTGTGTCTTTGAGTATCAAAACCGCCAAATCATTTACAACATTAACATATTTTAATTTCATCTCATATTTAATCTTCTTAAACATAAAAACATAATAAGTCGAATCAGAATATGCTAATCCTGGAAATTCGGGGGCGATATGGGCTGTGGTAACAATAATCCCTCTCTCGGCATCAACAATCAAAGCCTGTCCAAATTTTTTAAATTGTTTTTGAAATGATTGAGTAACCACAAACAATGTTCCCTGACTAGCGCTAATTGCTTCAGCGGCCTTAGGTGCCAAATACTGAGAATAATCTAACTTAGTCCCTTTTTTAATCTGTGTTTGTCCTTGTGTTTTGTTTCCTTCAGCCAAAACTATTCCAGCTGAAAAAAGAGAACAAACAAAAAATAATATAACAAAAAACAGAGCAGGTTTTCTCATCTTTTTACCTCCTTGACGAAAATTAAAGAAATCTGCTTTTCAAGGTGCGCTCCTTGACTAACCTCAAAATAACACAACTCAAGCCTCAAAACAACTACGTGGTATTGACTTTTGATATTATATCTTGTATAATTGAATCAGAATAAAAACTTGAAAATTTTATAAAAAGGAGTTACCAATGAATAACTGGACTTATCTTAGTATTGGCACAGTGTTCAATGTGCTTATATGCACATTGCTTTATAAACTTATTCCCCACCCTGCAAACATTACTGCTTGCACTGCCAGCCTAATATATTTTGGTTACCTGGGAAAACATCAAATCAAAATCGCCCATCAAGGTGTATCTACTTTATTTGGCGCAAGAAAAAAAAACTTGCCCGTACTTAAAGAAGGTATGTTTTGGCTTTTCCCTTGGCCCTTTATGGGCTATGAAGAAGTCGACACTCGTGAAAAACCTCAAGACATTGAGAGAGTAGAAGAACTATCGTCAGACAATGTTCCGGTTAAAGTCGATGCAGCTATCCAAAGGAAAGTTGCGAATCTGCATAAATATATCGATACGGACAATGCTGAAGAAGCCTTGAATGAGCTGGTCCAACGAACTATTCGTTGGTACATCCGCAAAAATAAAGCGCAAGATTTGCCAGGGGCAAAAGAAGACCTGGCAAAAGCGATTGAAAAAGAAGCGGATCAAGTCTCAAAAAAACGCTGGGGGTTGGATGTAGTTCAGATCTTTCTAAAAAGCATTCGTCTTCCTGAAGAGCTTGAAAAAGCACTCACTAAAAAGGAAGTTGAAAAAGCAGAGAGATCAGCTGAATCCTACGAAATTACCACACTCAAGCAGCTTATTACCGAGCTTGCTAAAGACTCTGATGGTAGTCTCAAACACAAAGACATCCTCAACGCTATTCAGGTTGAACGCGGAAAAACAACCAAAATCCTTGTTGAAGGTAGCGCTGGCGACTTTACAAAAGCCGCCGCACTAACAGCAATAGTGGGAAACAAAAAAGGTAGCAAAAAAAGGAGGTAACAATGACCGATCAACAAAAAACCGCAGTAAAAATTATTATTGTCTGTCTCGTTGCTACTGCAGCTCTCTTGATTTTCTGGCCTGAGAAAGAAAAGACAAAAAACCAAAACCAAAATGCCACAACCGTTTATTCAGTGCCCGAACAATGGCAATGGTTATGGCAAAAAAAAGAAGAATCTGGCAAATCCGAGCTTTTGGAGATTGTCCTGCAAAAAAAAGAGGCGCTCCATTTTAGGGGTGAAAAAGGTGGTTGGATTATTTTAAATAAACAATCCAATGGTTCTTACACCGGCCACTGGAAAGATCCTTACGGAAACTCTGGGACAATTCCTAAGCTTCTTTTTGAAACTCCCTTTTATGCCGAAGCAACATCTATCGGCAAACAAGGAGACGTGGCAACAGCCAAGCTTCTGCGCTTGCGCTAGTGCTACAAAAAACCAAAACGGCCATTGAGCCTGTCTACCAATAGGTAGACTAAAAGCTCAATGGCCGTTTTTTCTTTTTTACCACTCCGCTCGAAGCATCGGAGTTACATTTTTATTAAGGAATAATGCTTTGAATAATAGAAACAATACCCCAGACTCCAATCATTATCACAAACCCCACAAGACCCCATATAATATGTCTTTTCCCTGTGGCTCTACCTTCGGGACTATCTGCTTTAAATACCATCTCCACTACACCAAAAATAAAAATCAAAATCGCTACAACAAAAAGACCCTGAATCAAAGGATTGATTAATTGTATCTTAATTTTGTCTGCAAGATTTGCTCCGGCATTTGCCGCATAAGCTATATTATATAAAAGCATTATTTTTAAACCTTAAACTTAAAAACTAGGCACTGTTACACCTGGAGTAGTGCCAAGACCAAGAACACTTTCTGCAATAGAAATAAGTCCCCAAACACCAACGATCACAACTGCACCAATTAAGCCATACATGATCCTATCTTTTGCTGCTTCTCTCTTTTCAGCATCTCCACCAGCAGTTGCAAGACCAACACCTCCCCAAATAATCAACGCCACAACAATAGTTAACAAAAATGGAACTACCATGTTTATAAGACTAGTAAGACGCGTAATCAAGCCTTGAAAAGTTGTAACTTGAGCAGCCGCCAAAAGAGGCATTGCCATTAAAGCTGTAGGTAATACTCGATATAAATTTTTCATAATATTATCTTGAAACATAAAACTTGAAACCTGAAACATATTTTATTAACGAAAAAATTTTCAAAGAAAATTTTTTAAATGCTTCATGCTTCATGTTTTATGCTTTATGTTAATAATCTTCGACCAATTTTAATTAATTATAAACTCTTCATAAAATTAACTACTACCTCAGCAATCACAGCAGCTCCCAAAAGCACAGCCGTACCGATAATCGTCCATTGAAATACTGTTTTGGCTTTTTTGATTTGTTCCTCACTTCCTCTAGCGCTAACAAACAAAAATCCGGACCAGATAATAAAAAGTACCGCCAACGTCCCTCCTATCTTGGTTACTATACTGGCAATAGCAGATATAAGCTGATCAAAAGTTTGAGCCTTTAATGGATTTTGAAGACCTCCACCTTGACCCCATTGTTGAGCAGAAACCAAAAAAGGACCAGCTATTAACCCTAAGGTAATTATAAAACATATATATCTTTTTATCATTGTTTTTGTGTGGATAAAGTTATGTAACATGTAACAAAACTAAACCCTTAATTTTATAAAACTATTTAAATAAGGTGCATGTTGGAAACTTGTTCCAAATTGAAATATATCCAGGATCAATCAAATTACCCAAAATAAGATCAATAATAAGCCATGCCCCAAAAGCTATTACCAAACCAATAATCACCTGAGAAAATATTGCCTTACCTCTTGTAATTTTTCCAGGATCACCAGCAGCAGTTAATATCAAAATACCAGAAATAATTAAAGCTATTGTACCGGCTGGCATAATAAGCACAAAAAACATAAACGAAATAAAATTATTTGCCAAAACATCTAACTGGCAAAAATCACAATGTGGCTGACCAGCTCCACCGCAAGGCACAATCGGATCACCAATACTCCAAGCAAAAGCTAATGCCGGCATAATCATCATTAAAACAAAAAAATAAAAAAATAAAAAAATAATTTTATTCTTTATTCTTAATTCGTAATTCATAATTCTATTATTTAACTTTCCTCATTTCTACTTCTAATAATGCTCTTGCATCTAATACCGCCTTGGAAATATTCTTCTTGCCGGTTACCACTGCGCCAATCATGTCTTTAAATATTTCGCTCACACGCTTTGAATCTGGCTCCAACCAACTACGCGATTGAATAGCCGCTTTATAAAACACAGCCATAAAAGGGTCATCACTCCCCTCAGCCAACAAAGCCCTGCTAGCTGGCGGTAAAAATATCTCCGATTGTAGTTTTACCCAAACATCTTTATCCAAAAAAGCATAAACAGCCCTTATAGAAGGATCAATATTTGGAGACAATTTTGATACTGCCAAACTATATACTTTTCCAAAAGTAACCTCTAAGGTAGCACCCTCTATTTGCGGGACCTTAGAAACATCGAAATTAAGATGAGGATTTTTTTCTATTATACCCCTACTCTCTCCTCCATAACCAAAATACATCGCCAACTTACCGGCAATAAACCTGTCGTTTGAATCAGACAACGCCCTGTTCCAAGAATAAGAAACTTTTGAGGGATTAGAAAAACTTGTATAAAAATTTAGAGCACTATTTGTTGGATCTACAAACGAGCTTCCCTTTTGACCAAACTTTAATTCAAATGTTTTAGGTTCTACTATTTTATTTCCACTTTGCAAAATCAGCATAGAAAAAATATCTTTAGCATTTTTTATATTCAAAAATTCTCCCATTGCCGATCCACTTTCCAAAACATTACCAGCTTGATCTGTTTTCGTAAGTAACTGGCTAAAATTTAAAAATTCTTGCCAATCTTTTGGTGGAGCCGCCAACCCCTCTTTATTAAACAAATCCTTATTCCAATACAATACAAGAGGGTCAATCAAAACCGGTATCGTCATAATTCCTTCGTTTGTAAGTAAAACCTCGCCCACATCAACAAACATGTCCTTAAAGTCTCTTTCGTTAAAAGATTCAAAAGAAATTTCATGTAACTTATCTCTATGTTCTAAAACCAAATCTTGTGTCAAAAAGAAAATATCCGGCCCTTTACTGCTTGCTAAGGCATTTATTAACTCATCCTCATAAGTTTCTTGATCTTTTTCAACATATTTCAATAAAAAAACATTTCTATTCTGAGTATTTAATACACCCAAAACCTGCACCATATCTTTTTCAGGAAAAGTACCCCACATAACCAAATCTGTAGGCTTGCCCACATTTCTACCAGGCAAACCCGGTATTACGCCTGAAAAAATCAACAAAGCCAAAACCACTAAAAATAAAATACTTCCTATAAATATTAATTGAAACTTACTCATAAAATTTTCTTGAAAATTTTTAAATGTTGCATGATTAAGGTTTAATAAACACCATCCCATAATGACTTTCTCCAGCCTCAAACTCACTATCCAAAGAAAAACCAGCTCCATTAAAAATCTTTTCAGCTTCCATTTTATCAACCCTTAATTCTTTTGGGGCACCTAAAAAAGCGGAGGGTTTACTTTCAATAAGAATAGCTTTACCCCCCTGTTTTAAAATCCTAAAAGCTTCCCTTGTTGCCATTTCTTTATTTTCCAACTGAAAAAACATATTAGAAATAAGCACTAAATCTATAATATCGTCAGCCAAATTAGTACTCTTCTCAGTTTCCAAATTAACTAAATTTGTTTCTATGTTTAAAAGTCCCTCCAAAGAAGAAATACTTTTTAAAGAACTTAGAGTTTGCTTTTGAACATCAAAAGCAAATATAGTTCCCTCATTACCAACACGCTTTGCCATTTCTATACTAAAATGTCCCGAACCTGAACCAAAATCAGCCACTTTCATTCCAGGAAACAAACCAAATTTATCTACAATACTAGTAGGATTTATAAATGCCATGTATTCATTATAACATGAAGCCTGAAACATGAAACCTGAAACATATTTAAAAAGTGGAAAAATTTAGAGAATTTTTCCACTTGCTTCATGTTCTACGCTTCATACTGCGTGATCAAATACACGTAATAGAAGCCACTCCATCCCCAGCTCGCAAACTCATCACTTTTACTCCTTGGGTCTGGCGACCTGATTCAGCTATTTCAGCTAGTCTAGTCTTTAAAATTTGTCCTTTTTTAGAAATAACAATTATCTCTTCAAATTCAGGATTTAATACCTTGGCCGCAATTAACGAACCGGTTTTAGTGGTTATTTTAGCAGTCTTTATTCCAGAACCTCCTCTTTTTTGCAAACGATATGCTTTCATTTTTGTACTTTTACCAAATCCTTTTTCGCTAATAGTCAAAAGCCTAAGTTCTTTTTCTGCATCAGCAACCACATCAGCGCCCACCAAAGCATCGTCTTTCTTTAGTTTCATTCCACGAACACCGGCAGCTGTTCGTCCCATCGAACGAGCATCTGACTCTTTAAATCGTATAGCTTGTCCCCCACTGCTCACAAGTATCAAATCGTCCTTTTTAGAAACCAAACGCGCCCACCCTAGCTCGTCGTCTTTTTTAAGTTTTATAGCAATAATCCCTCCCCTCCTGACATCCTTAAACTGAGAAGCAAGTACTTTTTTTACAACACCTTTTCTAGTTATCATCGCAATAGAAAAATCTTCTTCTTCCATACCTTTTGGCATCACCAAAATAGAGGTTACTCTTTCATCACCAGCAAGCGACAAGAAATTTACAATAGACTTACCTTTTGTAGCCCTCTTACCCTCTGGTATCTCATACATTTTAATTTTAAACGCCTTACCTTTATCTGTGAAAAACAACAAATCATCATGTGTGTTTGCTTGAAGTAATATATAAACTGTATCTTCCTCTTTTGTGGTTAATTCTATTACACCCTTACCCCCTCTCCTCTGAGCTCTATATACCTCTGGTTTTGATCGCTTAATGTATCCGCCTTTTGTCAAAACTAAAGTAGCAGCCTCTTGCGGAATTAAATCTTCCAAAGAAATATGCTTAGCCGCGCGCACCATTATCTTGGTTCTTCTCTCATCACCAAATTTATCTTTAATTTCCAAAAGCCCTTCTTTAACAACACTTAAAATTTTCTTAGGATTTTTAAGCAAAGCTTTAAGATTTTTTATAAGTTTTAATTTTTCTTTTAGCTCATCTTCTATCTTTTGCCTTTCTAGTCCAGCCAATGTCTGTAACCTCATTTCCAAAATGGCCGATGCTTGTCTATCGGACAATTTAAACTTTTTCATCAAATTAGTATGGGCTATTTCTTTGGTTTTTGAGGTCTTAATAGTTTTTATAACAGCATCAATATGATCAAGAGCCTTCTTCAGACCTTCCAAGATGTGTGCGCGATTTTCAGCAACATTCAAATCAAACTTTGTTCGTCTTTCTATTACCTCCACGCGGTGAGTAATAAAGTACTCCAAAATGCTTTTTAAAGATAAAACTTGTGGCTGAATACCATCCACCAAAGCAAGCATATTAAAATGATATGTCTTTTCCAAGTCTGTATGCTTATATAAAACATTCAAAACTCTTTGTGGGTTGGCTGTGTTTTTTAGTTCAACCACAATAGTCATTCCTTCTTTATCAGATTCATCTCTAAGTCCCCTAATCCCTTCTATTTTTTTACTGCTTGCCAAGTCGGCTATTTTGGCAACAAGATCAGCCTTATTTACAGCATAAGGAATAGAATAAATTTCAATTTGATATTTACCTTCTTTTTTCTCTACAATCTCAGCCTCGCCGCGCGTTACTATACCCCCTCTTCCTGTTGAATAAGCCTTTTCTATATCTTTTTTATTAAAAATTATACCGCCGCCCGGGAAATCAGGCCCTTGCACAAACTGCATCAAATCACCAATTTCCGCCTTTGGCTTATCTATCAAATGCACAGTAGCATCTATTATTTCTGAAATATTATGTGGAGGAATATTGGTAGCCATACCCACAGCAATACCAATAGTTCCATTTAAAAGTAATTGCGGCACACCAGCAGGTAACACCTTTGGCTCTTTTAATCGGCCATCGTAGTTTGGTGCATAATCAACAGTATCTTTTTCTATATTTTTTAGCATCTCTCCAGAAAGCTTGGTCATTCTGGCTTCTGTATACCTGTAAGCAGCTGGCGCGTCTCCATCTATTGAACCCCAGTTACCTTGACCATCAACAAGCGGATATCTTAAAGAAAAATCCTGCGCCATTCTGGCCATTGTGCCATAAATAGCAGCATCACCATGCGGATGATATTTGCTCATGGTGTCACCCACCACAGTAGCAGATTTTTTAAAACGAGCAGCATAAGTAAGGCCGTCTTCATGCATCACCTTCAAAATACGTCTCTGAACCGGCTTTAGACCGTCTCGCACATCCGGCAAAGCACGACTAACAATAACAGACATGGCGTACTCCAAATAGGATTTACGCATTTCTTCTGTAATATTTTGTTGAATTATTCTTTTATTGTCTTTTTCGTTTTCACTCATTTTTAAAATTAAATCCTTTTTTACTTATTACCTGTTACCTATTACTTATTAATAATTTCTTTTATTATAGAAAATGGACTATAATAAATTTCCTCTTTTACTTCTTTTTTAGTCACAAAAACAATACTCAACCAAATAATAGCAATAATGCCTGTTACTAAAAAAGCCCCTAAAATGGCCGTTCTTTTACGAGCGCCTTCGGGTTTATTTCTTAATTTTTCAATACGATCAAAAAGGGACACAATTTAATTTATTAAGATTTTAAAACTACCACCTCCTCTTTATTATCAACTATATCCTTCTTTTTAAAACTAAATTTTTCTATTGGCTTTACTTTATCGCCCATTTCGTCAAGAAAAACTGCCAACGTCTTTTTATCGTAATTCATTGGAATAACGACTTTTGGCTGCAATTGATTTATTATTTTCTTAATCCCCTCTTTTGCCGGGACAAATAACACATCTACTTCATTTAAATCTTCCAATATTTTTATATCAAAATCTTTTATCTCCAAATCTCCAAAATGACATACATTAATATCCTCTAACCTTAAATAATAAATTGAATTTAAATGCGAAGCCCTTACCCCTTTTACGGGCAATCCTGCTATTTCGTATTCACCAGGGCCGTTTACCAAAAAAATGTCTTTTTCTTCTTTGGAAGAGATATTTTCAAAACCGTTTCTATCTTTATCATCTCCACTTACAAAAACTATATCAGCCTTAAAACGAGGAGGCTTAACGCCAGACTCCTTTGAGGGAGGATCAAAGGCCAAAACCTTGTCCCCAGACTGAACCTTAAAACAATATGCTCCGTAGTGAGTAATAATCATGATATGACCATTCTAACAAATCCGAAGAAAAAGTAAAACATTTAACCCTTGACACTTTTAACATACCTATCTAATATATGCCCATGGTTGAGTGTTGCTACCCGCAACACTAAAGAGTTAGGTCCTTGAAAAAATTCCCCTTTTACGGGAACAGTCGAAAACGGGAATGGTGCCAAGCGTGCGCGTGTTGCTTATTTCCGGGTTAATAGGGTGTATATCGAAGACAAAAGATCTTTTCGGAAGATGCTGTCTCTTGATAACTGGTTTGGCCGCACACAAACCCAGAAGTAAAAAAGTTGGGTAAAACCAACCTTCTGAAATACTTCCCTTAAATGGTAAGCGAGAACTCAAGGAGGCAGAAGACCACTTGGGGGCAAAGCCTCCTCATTGTATATTTAGCCACCACCTGACTAAACAAGGACCTGCTTAAAACAAAAGCTCTTCGATATACATCGGTATATCGAAGAGCTTTTTTTATTTAAAACAAAAAAACGTCGACCCCTGGGGTCGACGTTTTTAAAAAGCTAAAAAGGGGTTGCAAAAATATGGCTCTCCTACTATACTCTAAACAATGTTAACTACAAAAGAAAAAATAAGCACAAAAAAGATAAATACCTCTATAGATTTTTTATCAAAAATTATACAAATGAATCCTCCTAAAAAGAAGGATCTTATAGAGGGGGTTGTGCTGAAAAAACAAGGTTCTGTCCTTTATGTTGACCTGCAACCTTTCGGAACGGGTATTATTTATGGTCGCGAATTCAACAACGCTAGAGAGTTAATAAGGTCTCTAAAAATCGGCGATGTTATTACTGCCAAAATTACCGAATTGGAAAACGAAAACGGCTACATAGAGCTTTCTCTAAAAGAAGCTGGTGAAGAAATAATCTGGCGCGAAGCCGAAGAAGCAATGGAGCACAATGAAGTATTTTCCTTGGCTGTTACAGATGCAAACAAAGGCGGCCTTATTTTTGACTGGAAAGGTTTACAGGGATTTTTGCCTGCATCTCAACTAAAAACCAGTCACTACCCTCGCGTAGAAGGTGGTGATAAGGATATGATCCTGGGAGAACTAAAAAAACTAGCCGGTGAAAAACTATCGGTAGTAATAATTGATGTAGACAAAAAAGAAGACAAGCTTATCTTCTCAGAAAAAGAAACAGAAGCCGGCGAGCTAAAAAATATTATCTCCAAATATAAAATTGGTGACGTGGTAGAAGGAGAAATAACAGGAATTGTTGATTTTGGCGTATTTATTAAAATAGAAAATGGCCTTGAAGGTTTGGCTCATATTTCTGAATTAGACTGGGGCCTAGTAGAAGATCCAGAAAAAATGTTTGAGGTTGGCCAAAAAATACCAGCTCAAATAATCGGCATAAAAGATGACAAAATCTCTCTTTCTATAAAAGCTCTTAAATTTAACCCATGGGAAGAAGCTGGAAAAAAATATAAAAAAGACCAAACAGTAAAAGGTGTTGTGATTAAATACAATAAATACGGTACTTTAGTGAGTATTGAACAAGGTGTAGCTGGGTTGGCTCATATTTCTGAGTTTGAATCAGAAGAGAAGATGAAAGAAAAACTGGAACTTGGCAAATCATACGATTTCAAAATAACTCTTTTTGAACCGGACCAGCAAAAACTAATCCTTTCCTGCGCCGAAGGCGAGAAATAAATAAAATAAAGAATGATAAAATAGCTTGGTTAACATGTTTAAATGCCTCGACTAATCAAGGCATTTATTTTTTGTTTTTTTTGGTCTTTTTGGGCTTTTTGGGCTTCGTTGTTTTGGGTTTTGCGGGCGGCTTTAGCTTTTCCGATACTATTTTTCCTATTTCTTCGTTGGTCTTTTTAAAAGTCTTTTTTAAAATCACCAATTCTGCTGGTTTAAAGTTACCCATCAGAAAATCAAGTACCTTTTCTCGTTTTGGTTTTTTGATTTTGCCTTTTGGGGTAGCTGGCGAAACACCTACGCGAATACGGAAAAATTCCTTGGTTTTAACTGCCTTTATTATGGACTCCACCCCTCTATGCCCTGCTGAGCCCTTATTAAAAGAAACTTTATAGCTGCCAAGTGGAATATCTATTTCGTCCTGAATGACAATCAATTTTTCGGCAGCCTTTTGGGAAGTAATAGTTTTTTTAAGAGCATTACCCGACTTATTCATAAAAGTCTCGGGCAAAAGGCACATTACCTTGGTTTTGCCAACTTTACCGCCTACCTTTAAAGATTGTGTTTTTTTGTCATCCTTAAAACCGGCGAACTTTTGTACTTTTGCAAACGCCTCCACCGCCATCCGCCCAGTATTGTGCCGAGTTTTTTCATACTCCTCCCCTGGATTGCCCAAACCTAAAACTATATACATAAGCCTTTTTCTCTAAATTTTAATATCTGTATTATTATTTTACATTTAAATCAAAGAAACTACAAAAATAACTACCCCAACCCCAAAAACTCCCTTTTCTCTCTTTGCATCCAAGAATAGAAAATTATAGTCGCTCCACTTACAAAAAATCCATATCTCGCCATGCGAGGCTCACACAGGATGAATTTTTCTATTCCACTCCTTAATTTTCTAATTCTTTCCGCAGAGTTCGAAAATGGAGTTTCTGAGCTCGGGGTACAGGAAATCCTCCCCCAAATAAAAATTTTTGATTTGGGGAGGGGTTTAGACTTTATTTTTAACCCAAACCCAGTACTTGCCCGGTAGTACAATTTTAAATTAAACAATTTGAAATCAAATTCTACTGGGCTTGCAAAAAGCCATTTTTTGTAATATAATGGGCGTATTATTAAACACAAATATGGAAGAAGAAAAAGTACAAAAAGAGCAGGAAAAGCCTATCTATCCGACAGGCAAGCCTACAAATTCCTCAGATTTAACCTTAAAACAGTCGATTTGGGAGTTTGTAAAATTTATGATAATAGCGGCTGTAATAGTCGTGCCTATTCGCCTTTGGATAGCTCAGCCTTTTATTGTTAGCGGCGCCTCTATGTCTCCCAACTTTGAAAACGGCGAATACCTAATAGTAGACGAATTTTCTTACCATTTTCGCGAACCAGAACGTGGCGAAGTAGTAATATTCCGCTACCCCGAAGATCCCTCTAAATTTTTTATAAAAAGAATAATCGGCCTACCCAACGAAAAAATAGAAATAACAGACAACGAGATTCATATTTATAACGACGAATACCCAAAAGGTATGACTATCAACGAATCATATTTAAAGAGTGCATACACAGCAAACACCATATCTACCCTTAAAAACAATGAATATTTTGTTTTGGGAGACAACAGACAACGAAGCTCCGATTCAAGAATATGGGGCGCCCTACCCGAAGATAATATTATCGGAAGAGCATGGATAAGACTTTGGCCACTTAACAAAATGTCTATTTCGTTCTAATTTTATACCTACCCTTAATTAAACAATTAAAAGATTTTGACCAGAACCAAATTAAATCCAAAGACAAAATAAACAAATTTAAAAAATAACCATTCCTTACACAAAATATTATTAAATTAAGTAGTGGAGATTAATTTTGAAACCATGATAAGAAAAAAACCCAAAGAAAATAACCAAGAACAAGAAGAAGAAAAAATCAATAAAAAACCCAAAATCACAAAAGCAAGGGGGATGAAAGATGTTCTTACCGAAGAATACGTGTTAAGGGATAATTTTATTAAAAAAGCAAAAGCAATTGCTGAATTTTATGGTTTCAAACCAATCCAAACTCCACACATTGAAAAAGTAGAACTTTTTACATCAGCACTCGGAGAGGCAACCGATATTGTAGAAAAGCAAATGTATGGTCTAAAAATACGAGGAAAAAACAAACTAGTTCTAAGACCCGAAGGGACAGCCCCTGTAGTAAGAGCCTATGTTGAAAACGGTATGCACACCAAGCCTCAACCGGTAATGCTTTTTTATACCGGATCATTTTTTAGACATGAAAAACCTCAAAAAGGAAGAAGTCGTGAATTTCAACAACTTGGTTTTGAAATCCTGGGAACAGACGATACTATAAATGATGCACTAATAATAAAAACACTATCCGCCATACTTGAAGAAGCTGCCGGACTAAAAATATCTCTCTACTTAAACTCAATGGGTTGCCAGGAGTGTCGCCCAAAATATAAAAAAGAACTTAAAAGTTATTACAGTAAAAAAACAAGAAATCTTTGTAAAAATTGCATTAGAAGACTAAAAGTAAATCCACTAAGACTATTAGACTGTAAAGAAGAAAAATGTGAAAAAATAAAAGAAGATGCGCCACAAATTATAAACTTCCTTTGCTCTGACTGCACAAAACACCTAAAAGAACTTTTAGAAATTCTTGATGCATCAGATATATCTTATTACCTGGACCATCACCTAGTAAGAGGATTGGATTATTATTCACAAACAGTATTTGAATTTTTTGTAGAAGAAAAAAATAAAGAAAACGAAGCACCAAAAAAGACTTTGGCTCTAGGTGGAGGTGGTCGCTACAACTCACTTGCTGAAATGATAACCGGCAGAGATATTCCAGCAATAGGCGCAGCACTAGGCGTTGATAGAATAGTAAAATTAATAACCAAAAAGAAAAAAACTAAAAAAATACCAAAAGTATTCTTTATACAACTAGGGTCTGAAGCAAAAAGAAAAAGCTTAAAAATATTAGAGGCCTTAAGAAAATCAAAAATCTTAACCAAACACTCTCTGACAAAAAACAGCCTCAAAAGCCAGCTTAAAATAGCATCAAAGCTAGAAGCACCTTACGCCTTAATTTTTGGACAAAAAGAAGCACTTGAAGATAATATTATAGTAAGAAATATGGAAACAGCATCGCAAGAAATCATTCCAACAGAAAAACTGATTGATTATTTAAAGAAGAAGTTGTAATATCATATAAATAAACAAAATGGATTGTATATTTTGCAAAATAGCGAACAAAGAAACACCAACAGAAATAATTTATGAAGACGAACTAGTTGTTGCCTTTAAAGACCTACACCCTATTACACCGGTACATGTACTAATAATCCCTAAAAAACATATACCAACAATAGACGACTTGGAAGATGAAGACGAACAACTGGCAGGCAAAATGATAATAGCAGCTAAAAAAATCGCGAAAGATTTAAATATTTCAGAAAAAGGTTACAAACTTTTATTTAGAGTTAAAAACCATGGAGGCCAAGAAATAGACCATGTTCATCTTCATTTATTAGGCGGCGCGCGATTGTCAGAAGGTATTCGCCCCATTACAAATTCATAATTCATTATTCATAATTCTTAATTCATAAAAAATAAATCATGATTCAAGTAACAAAAAAGAAAAAAGAAAGCACATTAAGTCTTTTAAAAAGATTTACTAGAAAAACCAGACAATCTGGTATTCTTATGCGTTTTAAAAAAAATAGATTCACAGAAAGACCTAAATCAGCTTTGTCTAAAAAAAGAGAGGCACTTAACAAAATCAAAAAAAGAGCGGAAATAAACAAACTCTATAAAATGGGTAAGATTAATCACTACGCTAAAAAATAATCATAAAGATGGCTGCTCTTAAACAAACAATTCGAGACGATTTAAAAGAATCTCTAAAACAAAAAGACGAGCTAAAAACTATGGTTCTTAAAATGATCGTATCTTCTATAAACAACAAAGAAATAGAACTAAAAAAGAAAGAGGAGGGTCTTAGCGACGAAGAGATCCGAAAAGTTATAAAATCTGAAGCTAAAAAAAGAACTGATGCAATAGAAGCCTATACAAAAGCAAATAGACAAGATTTATCAGAAAAAGAAGAGAAAGAACTCACCATAATTAAAAAATATCTACCAGAAGAACTATCTAACGAAGAAATAGAAAAAATTGTAAAAGAAACAATAAAAGAAACTGGCGCAAAATCAATGCAAGATTTTGGTAAAATAATGAAAGAAGCGATGATGAAAACAAAAGGGCAAGCTGATGGAAATAGAGTGTCTAAAATAGTTAAAGAATTATTATCTCAAAACACATAACCTGTAACATACAATAGAGAACCAAAAATGTTACATGTTACATGTTACATGTTACATGATCTCCATAACCAACTTAACCAAGCAAACCACCCCTAAAATATCCTACAAAAAAATCTCCGACCATATATTAGGCAAAGATTTTGATCTTAGTCTTGTTTTTGCGGGCGACAAAAGAATGAGAACCTTAAACAAAAAGTGGCGCAAAAAAGACAAAATCGCCAATACTCTCTCGTTCCCCTACTCAAAAAAAGATGGAGAAATTTTTCTAAACATAAACCCTTCAAAAAACCTCAGGACGGGTTACAAAAATACACTTTATTTGTTTATTCATTCCCTACTCCACCTCAAAGGTTTTAAGCATGGAACTAAAATGGAAGAAGAACAAAATAAATATTTTAAGAAATTCTCAAAATAAAGTATAATAAAGGTATGGCATCTCATAAAATTACAATGGGAATAGATGTTGGTAGCACCTCTGTTAAAACAATAATTACCGGAAAAGAAAAAAACCAAAAAACTCCTGTTATTTTAGGTACAGGAGCTAGTCCCAGCTATGGCTTAAGAAAAGGAATAATAGTAAACCCAGAAGATGTTGCCAACACTATTAAAAAATCTGTCAAACTAGCCTCAGAAAAATTAGACACAAAACCAAAACGAGCATTTGTCTCTATTGGTGGAACTGGTATAAAAGCTTTAAAGGCTACCGGTTCTGTGGTTATATCAAGAGCAGACCAAGAAATAAGCAAAGAAGACTTAAAAAGAGCTATTAATCAAAGTGAATCTCAACTAAAAAGAAACTCCTCCTCTTACTTTCTAAACAGAGAGATTATTCATTTTTTTCCAATCTCTTATAAAATAGATGACGATCCTGTTATTGGAAATCCAGTTGGAATGAAAGGTGAAAAACTAGAAGTGGAAACTCTTTTTATAACCAGCCTCTCCCACCATCTAAACAACCTAATAAAAAGTGTAGAAATGGCTGGAATTACACCAGAAAATGTAGTCGCAGATTCTTTGGCAATGAGTAAGGCTCTTTTAACCAAAAAAGAAAAAGAGGTTGGATGTCTTGTTGCTAATATCGGTGGAGATACATCTTCAATTATTGTTTTTGAAGAAGGCAATCCAATCTCTCTTGAAATTTTTCCTATTGGTTCAAATCATATCACATATGATATTGCCCAAGGGTTCCAACTTCTTTTAGATGAAGCTGACCAATTAAAATTTTCTTACAGTAACGATACTACTATCAAAAGAAAACTTAATCCCATAATAATACCTCGATTAAATGATATCTTTGATTTAATAGATGTTCACCTAAATAAAATTAAACGCTCAAGACTTTTACCAGCTGGGGCCATAATCACTGGAGGTGGAGCAAACCTTGCCGGAATAAACGAAATTGCAAAAGATCAACTTAAAATACCTGTTCAATCAAATCAAATATCTTTTGGTGAGGACCAAAAAAATAATATAATAAATGATCCTTCTTGGTCAGTGGCTATCGGACTATGCTGTTCAGCTATAAAGGAGGAAAACAACAACCTAATCGCAAATACATCAGCTGTTGGTAAAAAGGCCAAACAAATACTTTGGCATTGTGTAAAAAACTTTTTACCATAATAATAATTTGACTTTATTAAAATTTATCTGCGATGTTTGAAATAGGTTGACAATAAACCCATTTTTTTTTAATTTGTAAACATATACGTAATCTATCTAAATAATATATGGGACAAGTTCAACCTAAAATAGAAGCATTTGCTAGAATTAAAGTAGTAGGTGTTGGTGGCTCCGGATGTAACAGCACCGACCATATGATGCGCAACAAAGTAAAAGGTGTTGATTTTATTAGTATCAACACAGACGCCCAAGACTTACATCACAGTTTGTCACCTAAAAAAATCCACATTGGTAAAAACCTAACTCGTGGCCTTGGAGCAGGAATGAATCCCGATCTAGGTAAGCAAGCTGCCGAAGAAACAAAAGAAGAAATACAAGAAGCTATAAAAGGTGCTGATATGGTTTTTATAACCAGTGGCTTTGGTGGAGGAACAGGAACAGGAGCAGCTCCTGTTGTAGCCAAAATAGCTAAAGAACAAAATGCACTAACCGTAGCAGTCGTAACAAAACCATTCTTGTTTGAAGGTGCTCAACGATCAAAAATAGCAGAAGAAGGTTTAAATGAATTAAAAGAAGCAGTAGACGCAATGATTGTTATACCAAACGACAGAATAATGGGTGTCATCAAAAAAGATACTAGTTTTATCTCTGCTTTCGCCATGTGCGACGAAGTACTACGACAAGCTGTAGAAGGCATTTCTGATTTAATAACACTACCTGGTATAATTAATGTTGACTTTGCTGACGTAAAAGCAGTTATGAAAAATGCCGGCTCAGCTCTAATGGGAATAGGTACAGCTCAAGGAGAAAAACGCTCCGAAGAAGCTGCCAAGATAGCAATCAATTCTCCCCTACTTGATGTGTCCATAGACGGAGCAAAGGGTATACTTTTTGCTATTGCTGGCGGTAAAGATATGGCAATGACAGAAATACAAGAAGCAGCTAAAATAATCACTGATGCAGTAGATGAACATGCAAAAATTATTTTTGGAGCTTTTTACGATGAACGCCTAAATAAAAATGAAGTAAAAATAACAGTTGTTGCTTCTGGTTTCCCCGAAGAAATACACAACACAAACAACAAAAATATTTTTCAAAAAGCAAACCTAAATAATTCCGATAAACTAGAAAAAAACAAAAACAACAAACAACAAAAAGAAACCGATGAAGATAAATCAAAAAATGACTGGGAAGCAATCCCTGCATTTCTAAGAAGACCTAAAAAAGAAGGAGAATAAAACAAACCTTAAATTCCTTAAACTAAAAACTCCAAGACTTTAAGTCTTGGAGTTTTTAGTTTAGTTTAAAGTTATTTATTTCTTTGGTTTAATAATTTGATCTATTAAGCCATATTTTTTAGCTTCTTCCGCATCCATAAAATAATTACGATCAGTATCTTTTTCAACCTGCTTAAGTTTTTTACCGGTATGATTTGCTAAAATTTGATTTATTTTTTGTTTAAGTTTTAGGATATATTTTGCTTCTATTTCAATATCAGAAGCCTGCCCTTCTGTACCACCCATAACCTGATGGATCATCACTTCACTATTTGGCAAAGAAAATCTTTTCCCTTTAGCACCGGAGGCCAAAAGGGTCGCCCCCATAGAAGCCGCCATACCAACACAAATAGTAGAAACATCCGGCTTAATATAATTCATTGTGTCATATATTGCCATCCCTGCTGTCACAGAGCCGCCTGGAGAATTTATATATAAATGAATATCTTTTTTAGGATCTTGCGATTCTAAAAATAACAACTGTGCAATAACAATATTTGCTAAAGTATCAGTAATAGGACCACTCACAAACACTATTCTCTCTTTTAGAAGTCGAGAATAAATATCATAAGCCCTTTCACCAAATTGACCTTTTTCGATAACTGTAGGTATCAACATATTATTTTTTATTTTCTTTATTGTTTTCTAATAATTTGAAAATCTTTTCATTTCTAATTACACCATAGGCATAATCTTTCATTCTTTCTTTATCAACCTTAGCGCCTTCCGGTACATTAAACTTTTTGATCTCATCTTCAATTTCAGAATCTTCAATTTTAATATCTAAAATTTTACCAAAATGCCTTAAAATAAGACCATAGTTTACTCTCCTAAGAGCATCGTCTGTCCAAGCCTCTAGTAATTCTTCTTCTTTCTTTTTTATCTGGGCTAGATAATCTTCCCATTTCATACCCATATTAACAATATTACCCTTGAGCTCGTTTAACATTTTACCTTTTTCACTCTGCAGTAAAATATCAGGTATCTCTATTTTTGTCTCTTTTATAACAGCATCTAGCATTTCAAGCCTTTTCTTTTCTTTCAGTTTATATTCTTTTTCAGCCTGTAAATTTTTCTTTATTGTTTCTTTTAATTCGTCTATAGTCTCAAACTTACCAATACTTTTTGCAAATTCGTCATTTAGTTCAGGTAATTCAGGTTCCTTCCCTTCTACCTGTTTAGCTCTAGTTTTTCTCAAATGTTCGATACTATCGTTTACTTCTTTATCTTCTACTTTTACTTCCTCTTTTTTATTAGCCACTTTTTCTGCAATATTTTTATAATTTTCAGGTAAAGTAATTTCTGGTAAAACAGCTGTCACAAACTTATAACCTAGGGCTTCGCCCTTTGCTATTTTTGTAATATCAGCTTTTGGATAACCAATAGCCTCAATCTTTTTTTCTTTTAAAATATCTCCATAAATACTCTGAAGAGCAATCTCTGCAGCTTTTTGCAAGACAGAGCTCTCGCCTACTTTTTCTACTAATACTTTCTCAGGTATTTTCCCTGGCCTAAAACCAGGCATAGAGGCATCTTTTGACAGGTCAGCAATAGCTTTTGGCCAAAACTTGGCAAACTCTTCAGCCGGCATTTCGCCTGTAATTTCAACCTCTGATTTCTCTAATTGTTTTATTTCTAAAGCCATAATTTATCTTTATGTTATCGAATATTACTGTATAATATTACGTAAATTAACACATTTCTAACAAAAAATCAATCTAATCTATAGCATATAAAAAGCCCCGTGCACCTTTTGGTGCACGGGGCTAAGCACCTCAGGACTGAGAGCTATACTTGCTTGTCCGCCAAAGCTGCGCTTACGCGCTGCGGG
>CAZPYD010000008.1:0-27979 GCA_964590835.1 uncultured Candidatus Saccharibacteria bacterium
GAACTTGCTTGGATTTTGAATTGCTATTTTCATATGGGTTGGATGGAGATAATGACTCAGTTTAAGGAAATATCTAGCGTGCAAAGTGTGCGTTCAAGTGTAGGGCTTTTTGATTATCCTGCATTAATGGCGGCAGATATTTTACTTTACGATACAGATGTTGTGCCAGTTGGAGCAGATCAGATTCAGCATGTTGAATTAGCGCGCGACGTAGCAAAGAGATTTAATTCTATTTACGAGAAACAGGTTTTTAAAATCCCGGAGGTGAAAATAAAAAAAGAAGCTGCTCGCATAATGGGGCTTCAGAATCCAGAAAATAAAATGAGTAAAAGCACTGAACTGGAAGCAGATAGAATAAATATATTAGACAATCCGGATATAATCAGGAAAAAAATAATGAGCGCAGTAACAGATTCTTCTAATGAAGTTGCTTTTGATAAAGAGCGCCCAGGTATCTATAACTTGCTTACTATTTATGAATCTTTTAGTGGTGAGAGTAGGGGAGATATAGAGACCAAGTTCGAAGGCAAGGGTTATGGAGAGTTTAAAAAGGATTTGGTGGAGGTAGTAGTAGAAGGTTTGCGTCCGGTTCAAGAAAAATATAACGACCTAGAAGACAAAGATATAGAAGAAATATTAAAACAGGGCGCAGAAAAAGTCTGCCCCATGGCAGAGGCGAAACTAAAAGAAATAAAAAATATAATAGGTCTTGGATAAATAAAAAACCGGGCAATTTGCTCGGATTTTTTATTTTTGTTTAATTTGTTTAAGATGTAGGTTTTTCTTTAGGCATCTGGTACAGATTTTTTCTCTGTGACCATCAGGATAAGTAGCCCATTGTAAGTTTGGGTATTTTCGTTTTTTGGGAGTAGGGTTGTATTTACCACGTAAAAGATTTCTTTTACCTCCCATCTTTGTTCCTTTTTCACAAATCGGACACTGTTTCATAATGATATATATAATAATGTTATTTGAAAAAAATGCAACCCCGGTAGTACAAATTTAATATAAAAACAAAGAAGAGCTATTAAACAATTAAACATGTAAGCAAAACTAATTTAAAGCAATTTTGCCCCGACTCTAGTCGGGGCTTATTAAATTTGAATAGTACCGGGCAAGACCTTTTAGTTTTGTGTTGACAAAGATAACATTTTATTTTAATTTAAAACCAACCTGCGGGAGCGGGTGCACCTTAACAAAAGCTCTTGGGAAAGAGCGAAAAATCTCCGGGAGGAGAAGGAGTGGTAAAATGACAGATCAATTTGAGAAAACAGCAGGAGAAATTTCTGAAGAAAAGGCGAGGGTTTATAAGGCTATGGTTGAAATGGCTCAGAGGACGAACGAGCAAGAAAAGGTAGATATTTATAGATTAAGTAAATTTATGGAAATCTTAATGGCTTCCTATAAGAGTGAAGATGGTCAGTATTTACTTAATCAAAAAAGTGTTGATTATGTGGCGATTGCTGAAGAGTATGCAGGTTATGATTTTCACATATTGGCAAACATAATTGAGCTTTTAGTAATCCATAGGCCAGAAAATATCAAGGCAATTTTTTATTTTTTTGCGCCGCCTTACAGTACGATTATAAAAAAATTCTGTAGTCCACCAAATCATGACAAGGAAGAACAATGTTTGTTTAATCTTTATTGTGGTTCGGCAGTAGGTATTGTTCGCGCTTTAAAAAATTATAAGAATTATAATAAATATATTGTAGAGATAGAAGAAGACCTTATGCCTGAAATATTTTCCAGATTTGCAGAATTTAAAGAATTTTTTGTAGACCTTTCACCTGGTGCCTTGCGAAGTTTTAAAAAAGCTTTAGGTTCTGCATTTGCCGGTTATGTTCCACGAGATTTGTCTTATCTTGTTGCAACATTGTTTGATGCGATGTTGTTTTTTCCTAGTCCTGATTCTGTAGTTTCGTTTCCTGAGGTAATTAGAGTTGATGCAAGGGAAATTTTATTAGATGATGGGGTTAAGGCTATTTTTCTTGAAAAATTGAACTATTGGATTTTCAAACATTTGATAATATCTAAAATTTGTGGAGGGGTGAACGGTAGTAGAGCCAACAAAACAGACCCCCTTCATCAATTAGAGGCTATGTATTGTATTTTCTTTCCTGAGGACTATGTCGAGGGTATAAATAAAAAATAAACCCAAAAGCCGTTCGGTTTGTACCGAACGGTTTTATTTTTTAAATTCGTCGATCCCTGGGGTCGACGAGTTTTTTTATTTTTATATACAACTCTCACGGTCGTGAGAGTTGTATATTTTGGAGAGAGGGTTTAATTAATAAAATTTCTCCCTACGTCGAAGAGTCGCTTCGACGTAGGGAGAAAAAAGTTTTTCGTTTTGAGTTGTAGTTTTTAACTTTTCGTTTTGAGATTTTAGTTTATACTATAGGTATATGACCCGGTAGTACAAATTTAATGAGGTTTGATTGTGTCAAACCAAGAAGAGGAGAAAGGTGTTTCCGGGAATGGTAAAATTAAATTAACATGTAGTTTTTTTGAAATATGATGTTTAACATTAAATTTGAATACTACCGGGTATGACAGGAATAGCTTTTATATTTGCAATTGCGGTTTTGATAATGTCGATTGTGGCTCATGAGGTGTCTCATGGTTATGCTGCCTATTTGCTTGGAGACTCTACTGCAAAATATGCTGGCAGACTTACGCTAAACCCATTAAAACACCTAGACCCAGTAGGTTCTTTTTTGGTGCCAATGATGACGTATTTATTGGGTGGTTTTATTATTGGTTGGGCTAGACCTGTACCGTATAATCCATATAACTTAAGGGATCAAAAATGGGGGCCGGCTGTAGTTGGTATTGCCGGACCACTTGCAAACATTACTATAGCTTTGTTTTTTGGGTTTATGATTCGTGTGGGCGCGCAGTTTGCCGCGCTACCCGCAGCTTTTTTTGAAATAGCTTCGCTTGTTGTTTTTATAAATTTACTTCTAGCGATTTTTAATCTGGTCCCAATTCCGCCACTTGATGGATCTAAGATTTTATTTGCAGTGCTACCTTATAAATGGATAGAAGTGCAGCATTTTATGGAGCGATATGGACTCTTTTTGCTTTTGTTCGTTATTTTCTTTTTCTTTAGATATATATTGCCAGTAATATTCTTTTTGTTTAGGTTGATTACGGGGATATCTTTCTTTTAAGTGGGTGTTGACAATTTATTATTTTTATGTATAATTATAAATAGAAAATAGTTAGTAATTTTTACATAAAAAGAGGAGAATTAAAATGGTTATGGATAAAGTTAATGAAAGTGCACGGAAAGACAGGTTGCAGCTGAAAGCTGCTCAAGATATGAATAAAATCTCTCTGACTCTTGAAAAGGAATTTGAGGAAGAACGGTGCCGGTTCCGTGTAAAGATGGCGGAAAAGGATGCTAAGAATACCAGTTTGGCAAAAAAGCTCGGTGAAGTTAAGGGTCAGATTGTTTTAAAAAATGATGTTATTCAGGATCTGATTGAAAGGCTGAACGGCTGTGAAGCACGCATCGCCCAGCAGGATGAGCGGATTGAGTTCTTGGAAACAGAACTCACCAAGTATATTTAATCTTCCAAACAAAAAGGCAAAAAACCGGCTTATCGAAAGGTAAGCCGGTTTTTAAATTTTTAAAATAAAAATTTAAAAACCAAAGAATGATGAATAATGAATACAGAATGTTGAATGGGAATTTTGAATTTAGAAATTAGAATTTTAAAAACTACATTCTTTATTCTGTATTCCAATTCTACATTCCACATTCTTCATTCTAAATTCTCCCGAAAGGGGTTGATTTATTTTTTCAAAAAGTATATTGTATTATTTATTGAAATAAACTTGGTAGTTTATTGATTTTATTTTATATTGAAAATTTGTAATTTAGTTACCGAGCACTCAAAGCGTTGAGTGCTCGGTGCTCAAATTTAATATTCATTTCATTCATTTAAATTTGGCATGTCAACAATTAATCAATTAGTAAAAAAGAAAAGAAAAAGACAGGTAAAGAAATCAAAAGCTGTTGCTTTGCAGCGCGGTTTTAATTTGCTAAAAAATAAACCTACTTTTTATCCATCTCCTTTTAAGAGGGGAGTATGTTTGAAGGTTTCTACTACTACACCCAAAAAGCCAAACTCTGCGATGCGTAAAATTGCCAGAGTTAGACTTACAAATGGGATGGAAGTAACTGCTTATATCCCAGGTATTGGTCACAACCTTCAGGAACACTCCGTTGTTCTTTTGCGAGGTGGAAAAGTAAGAGACTTGCCTGGTGTAAGATACCATGTTGTTCGAGGTATTTTGGATACAAGTGGTGTTGATGGCAGGAAACAGAAAAGGTCTAAATATGGCGCTAAAAAACCTAAAAAAGAGTAAACAGCTGTCAGTCACCAGTAGACAGACAAAGAGATAAGTGATTAAATATCTGAAAGTTAAATTAAATTAAATAATAATAAATAATATTATAGTAGTCTGAAAACTGATAGCTGACTACTGAAAACTTATACATATGAGAAGAAGAGTAAAGAAAAAATTCAAAAGACAACCAGATTTTAAATACAATTCTCTTGTAATTGAGAAGTTTACTAATTATGTAATGCAAGACGGTAAAAAAGCTTTGGCTAGAACCGTTGTTTATTCTGCGTTAGATGATGTGGCTAAACAAACTAAAAAAGAAGGTCTTGATGTTTTCAAAGAGGCTTTGAAAAACGCAACACCAAATTTGGAAGTTCGTTCTAGAAGAGTTGGTGGTGCAAATTATCAAGTTCCAAGAGAGGTTTCTGCAGATAGAGGTGAAAGTTTGGCTATGCGTTGGATTATTGAAGCGGCTAAATCTAAAAAAGGTAAACCAATTCATAAAAAACTTGCAGAAGAATTAGTTTTGGCTTCTAAGAAAGAAGGAGACGCTATCAAAAAGCGTGAGAACACACACAAAATGGCAAATGCAAACAAAGCGTTTGCACATTTTGCATGGTAAAACGCAACATCAAACACATAAAACACAAATAATTTCTATAAATTTCGCGAGCGTAGCGAGCAAGTTTCTATAAGTTTCAGAAATTCATGGAAATTAGTAGAAATTAATAGAAATTGATTGTTTTAATAACATTAATTAGAATTGATTATTTATGACCAGAGAATATCCAATAGAAAAAGTTAGAGATACAGGTATTATTGCCCATATTGATGCTGGTAAAACAACAGTGACAGAGGGTATTCTTTATCGCACAGGTAGAAAGCACAAGATTGGTGCTGTTCACGAAGGAGAGGCTACTATGGACTGGATGGAACAAGAAAGAGAGCGTGGTATTACTATTACTTCTGCTGCGACAACTTGTTTTTGGAAAGATCATCGGGTGAACATAATTGATACTCCTGGTCACGTAGACTTTACTGTAGAAGTAGAGCGTTCTTTGCGTGTGCTTGATGGTGCTGTGGTTGTTTTCGATGGGAAAATGGGTGTAGAGCCTCAATCAGAAACAGTTTGGAGGCAGGCTGATAAATATGGAGTACCTAGGGTTTGCTTTATAAACAAAATTAATCAAACAGGTGGAGATTTTTATAAATCCCTTGAAAGTATTAGAGAGCGTCTTAGAAAAGAGGCATATCCTATACAGCTGCCAATTGGTTTTGAAAAAGAAATAAATGGTATTGTGGACTTGGTAAAAATGAAAGCCTACACATATAAGGAGTTTTCAGATAAAGAACTGATAGAGGGTGAAATCCCTGCAGACATGCTAGAAAAAGCAGAAAAATACAGAGAAGAGCTTATAGAAAAGGCCGTGGAAGCGGATGAGGCATTGATGGAGAAATACCTGG
Source organism: uncultured Candidatus Saccharibacteria bacterium (assembly GCA_964590835.1). Taxonomy (GTDB): domain Bacteria; phylum Patescibacteriota; class Minisyncoccia; order JAHISW01; family Tagabacteraceae; genus CAZPYD01. The sequence goes on from CAZPYD010000008.1 coordinate 5,824, forward strand.
AAGGAGAGGCGTTAACTGAAGAAGAAATTAAATCTGCCATAAGAAAGAGCACTTTAACTGGTCAGTTTTTCCCTGTTCTTGGAGGGGACGGCAGAGGTGTTGTTGTTGAGACTATATTGGATGCTATTGTAGATTATTTGCCTTCACCTGTAGAAATGCCTCCTATTGTAGGAAAAGAGCCAAGGACAGATGAAGAAAAGACAGTGAAGATAGATGATAGCGAGCCATTTGCAGCTCTTGCTTTTAAACTTCAAAATGATCCATTTGTTGGTCAGCTTACTTTCTTTAGAGTTTATTCCGGGACACTTGCTGCCGGTTCATATATTTTAAATACTAGGTCAGGCAAAAAAGAAAGAGTTGGGCGTATTTTGATGATGCATGCCAACGACAGAGAGGAAGTTAAAGAAGTAAACGCAGGAGATATTGCCGCTATTGTTGGATTAAAAAATGTAAGAACAGGTGATACTTTGTGCGATGAAAAAAATCCTATTGTTTTGGAGGGTATTGATCCACCAGAAGTAGTGGTTTCTATGAGGATTGAGCCAAAAACTAAGCAAGACCAAGAAAAGATGAGTTTGGCCTTGCATAAACTTTCTGAAGAGGACCCTACTTTTAAGATTAAAACTGACGAAGAAACTTTGGAAACTATTATTTCCGGAATGGGTGAGCTTCACTTGGAAGTTTTGGTAGACAGAATGAAAAGAGAATTTAAAGTAGAGGCCAATATTGGTAAACCACAGGTTGCTTATAAGGAGACAATTACCGGAGAATCGGAGGCTGAAGGGAAATATGTTAAGCAGTCTGGTGGACGAGGTCAATATGGACACGTTTGGCTTAGAGTTAAGCCAAGAGAAAGAGGCGAGGACTTTGAGTTTGTTAACTCTATTAAAGGTGGTGTTATTCCTCAAGAGTTTATCCCGGCTGTTGAAAAAGGAATAAGAGAGGCGTTGGATAAAGGTGTTGTTGCTGGATTCCCTTTGGTGGATATTTCTGTAGAACTTTATGACGGTTCTTATCATGATGTTGACTCTTCTGAATCAGCTTTCAAAATTGCTGGTTCTATGTGTTTGCAGGAAGCTGTGAGAAGGTCTAAACCAATTATTCTTGAGCCGATTATGAAAGTGGAAGTTGTTACTCCGGAAGAATCTTTGGGAGATGTTACAGGTAGCTTGAGCTCTAAGAGGGGACAGATTGAAGAGATGTCAGAAAGGCATAACCTTAAAGTTATTAGCGCCAAAGTTCCTCTGGGAGAAATGTTTGGTTATGTTACAGCGTTAAGGTCTTTGTCTAAAGGACGAGCCAGCTTTAGTATGGAGTTTGATCATTATGCCAAAGTACCTGGTAACGTCGAGGAAGATATTAAAGAAGGAAAGAAATAAGAAAAATTTCTAATTTCTAACCTGCCTGCCGGCAGAGGCAGGTTCACTTAATTTCTAATAAAAGGCCAAATTCAAAAATATTTTAATTTTTAATTTTTAATTTTTTATATGGATTTTGAACAAACAACAGAAGAATCAAATAGTTGTGATTTTCCTCTTTTTTCTGAGTTTGCCTTTGAAGATTCACTTGATCTGGAAGAAGAAGTAGAGCTGGAGAATTTGCCCATATAATTTTATCTATATAGTGTAATAAAGAAACACCGCCCTGGGGCGGTGTTTTGGGTTTTTATTTACATTTATATTTTGGCTCCTTTTCATGGAGCCATTCGGTAAATTCTGTTTCTCTGACGACTTCAAAGATGGTTTTGGCAGATTCTGTTTGCAATTTTTTGCCTGTGTTGTCAATAAATGCCTTGGCTATTTTGAAGCCAATATCAAGATAATATTTTGCCTGGAATATCAACTGAAGCATGTCGGCATCTTTGGCGATTATAGATTCTTTATCTTTTCCTCTTTCAAAGTCTAAAAATAGAGAACCGAGTCTTTTTTTAATTTCTTTGGGGAATTGTTGTGAAAAATCTTGAAAAGCTCTCATCTCGGGTATTTTTTTATCAATATATTTTGTTGTTATTTTGTTTGGATCACCGATTCTTGTTTCGGCGTTGTCGTGAAATAAACACATACAAGCGATTCTTTCAGGGTTTTTTGCTTCTTCAAGTACTGCCAAAATATAGGCAATTTGTGCTGTCATAGCAGCGTGTTCGGCTATGTTCTCTGGATTTTTTATGCCAATCTTTTTCCAACCAGATCTACCGACTCTTGTTAAATCATGCGCCTCAAAAATACCATTAACAATACCTTTAATTTCTTTGGGTTTCATTTAATCTTCTCCAATTTTTTGTTAAGGTTTCAATTTGCTCCAATAATGGCACAAAAGATAAATTAAAGCAATGAAAATGACCACAGACCTTCAAAAACCTCCCCAAATCAAAAATTTTTTAATCCGATCCTCATGCTGTGTTGTTATCTCTGTGGTATATCTCTACACTTTACTATAGATACCTGACATAACTAGTAGTTTCCTTCGCGGACCCTTACCGGGCAAATATTAAAAAATTTTTATTTGGCTCGGTTTTTTTATGCTGAACTACTTGACTCATTTTTTAATTTCTGTAATATTAAACAATACTATTATATTGCTTTTTAGGAAGCAATATCTTATTATCATATATATACAAGGTCTATATACAAGATCGAAAATCTTGTTTTAATAATATTAATAATTAAATTTTAAAAATTTATGGCAGATAAATTTGAACGTTCAAAGCCACATGTTAACGTAGGTACAATTGGCCACGTTGACCATGGTAAAACTACTTTGACTGCCGCCATTTTGCATTCTTTGAATTTGGCTGGTAACAAAGTAAAATTGGAGAAAGTCGATGATATCGACAAGGCTCCAGAAGAGAAGGAGAGAGGAATCACTATCGCTCTTCATCACTCTGAGTATGAAACAGATGCTAGGCATTATGCTCACATTGATGCTCCAGGTCATGCCGACTACATCAAAAACATGATTACCGGTGCTGCTCAAATGGATGGCGCAGTGCTTGTTGTATCAGCTGCTGATGGTGCTATGCCTCAAACAAGAGAGCATATCCTATTAGCAAGGCAGGTTGGTGTACCAAAGATTATTGTTTTTCTAAACAAAACTGACCAAGTTGATGATCCAGAATTGGTAGATTTGGTAGAAGCTGAAATTAGAGAACTTCTAACTAAATATGAATATCCTGGAGATGACGCTCCTATCTTAAAAGGTTCTGCTTTGAAAGCTCTTGATGCTTCAAGTGCTGATGACGAAGCTATAAAACCTATTTTGGAGCTTGTAAAGGCTATGGATGAATATATTCCAGAACCTGAAAGAGATGTTGAAAAACCTTTCCTAATGCCAGTTGAAGACATTTTCTCAATCGAAGGTAGAGGTACAGTGGTAACAGGTAGGATTGAAAGAGGAAAAGTAAAAGTAGGAGAGGAGATAGATATTGTTGGTCTAAAAGATACAACAAAGTCTACTGTTACAGGTATTGAAATGTTCAACAAACAATTAGACGAAGGTCTATGTGGCGACAATGCAGGCATTCTTTTAAGAGGTCTTAAGAAAGAGGACATCGATAGAGGTCAAGTATTGGTCAAGCCGGGGAGTGTAACACCTCACACAGAGTTTGAAGCTGAGGTTGTTATTCTAACAAAAGAAGAAGGTGGTAGACATACTCCATTTTTCTCAGGTTATAAGCCACAGTTCTACATCAGAACTACAGACGTTACAGGTGAAGTTACTTTACCTGAAGGCGTAGAGATGGTTATGCCTGGTGATACAATCACTTTCCAGATTAAACTTATCTCTCCAATTGCTCTTGAGGAACAGCAAAGGTTTGCTATTCGTGAAGGAGGTAGAACAGTTGGTGCAGGTGTTGTAACAAAGATTACAAAATAAAGGAGTTTGTTCATGATTTGGAGCGAAGCGAACAAATCGTGATTGCAAAACCTTTACCGAGCACTCAGATCGCTGAGTGCTCGGTCCTAAAGAAATTATATTCGCTTCACTCATTAATTTTTTGGAAATGGCTGTAAAAACGCAAAAAAAGAAAAAAGATTCAGCAGAAGTGGCTCAAAAGCTTAGAATTAGAGTGCGAGCTTATGATCACAAAATATTGGATAGCAGCATAAAGCAGATCGTGGATATAGTGGAAAGGGCTGGTGTAGAATTCGTTGGTCCAATCCCACTACCTACCGAGATTAAAAAATATACTGTTAATCGCTCAACTTTTGTGCATAAAGACGCTCGTGAACAGTTTGAAATGAGAGTTCACAAAAGGATTTTGGATATTTTAAATCCAACTCCAAAAGTGATTGACTCACTTACTGGTTTAAGTTTGCCTGCGGGAGTTGATATAGAAGTGAAAGCTGTTTAAATTGGATTTTGGCATTAAGTCGCCAGGTCACGGTAAACACTGGACAACTGGCGGCTTTTTGCTATAATCTTTCTCATGTAACATAAAACTTGAAACTTGAAACATTTTTTATGTTTCAAGAAAAAATATTATGAAATTTTTACTAGGAAAGAAAATAAAGATGACGCAGATGTTTGATGAGGAGGGTACTGTGTATCCTGCGACTTTGATTTTGGCTGAGCCAAACACTATTAGTCTTTTACGAACAGAAGAAAAAGACGGCTATTTGGCCGCCCAAGTTTCCTTAGGTAAAAAGAAAAGAGAATTTAGGCTAGAAGATTTGGGTGAACTAAAAGCTGGCGATCAAATCGATGTTTCTATTTTTGAAGATGGAGAAAAGATTACTGTTAGTGGCACATCCAAAGGTAAGGGCTTTCAAGGTGTGGTTAAAAGACATGGTTTCGCTGGAGGTCCCAGGACTCACGGTCAGAAGCATTCAGAAAGAGAACCTGGTTCTATTGGAGCTACAGAGCCCGCCAGAGTATTTAAAGGTACAAGGATGGCCGGTAGAATGGGTAGCGACAGAGTAACAGTAAAAAACCTTAAAGTTTTAAAAACAGACAAAGAAACAAATGAAATATTGATTAGTGGTGCTGTTCCAGGGAAGATAGGTACATTGCTAGAAATAAGAAGCATAAATTAAACAACATGGAACTTAAAGTATACAATCAGAAAGGCGATGAAACAGGTAAAGTAAAAGTATCTGAAGCTATTTTTGGTTTGTCTTGGAATGATGACTTGATGCATCAAGTCATTGTTGCAATGCAAGCGAACAAGAGAGTAACTATCGCACACGCTAAAACACGTGCAGAGGTTCGTGGTGGAGGCGCAAAGCCTTGGAGGCAAAAAGGTACAGGGCGAGCAAGACACGGTTCTAGAAGGTCTCCTATTTGGATTGGTGGTGGTGCTACTCACGGTCCTTTAAAAGATAAAGACTATTCAAAGAAAATAAACAAAAAAATGAAAAAGAAAGCCCTTTATGTGGCGCTTTCTCAGAAAGTAAAAGATGGTGAGGTTTTGGTTTTGGATGGTTTAAAATTAACCGCTCCAAAAACAAAAGAAGCAAATACTATTGTTTCTAGCCTGGGAAAGATAAAAGGTTTTGAAAAATTAGCACAGAAAAGAAAAAACAGGGCAGAGATACTAACAAAAGAAAATAATATAGAAGCAAAACAAGCATTTAAAAATCTTCCAGGAGTATTAGTAGAAGAAGCTAGAAACATAAACCCGCTTGATGTTTTAAAATATAAATATTTAATTTTTACAAAAGACTCTATAAAAACACTAGAACCTGAAACAAAGAAAGCAGAAACAAAGAAACCAAAACCAAAAAAGAAAGAGACCAAAGAAGTGAAGAAAGAAAAAGAAGCAAAAACTAAGAAAGAAACAAAGAAGATAACAACTAAAACAACCACTAAAGAAAAATCGGCTAAGAAATAAGCCGATTTTTTGATGTCACAGTGTATTTAAAAGGTGTACAAGTTAATGCGGTCGCATAATTCTATACATGTTAATAATTTAACAAAGGCTGATTTTTTGGTTATTATATTTACAAATAATACATTTTAGTGTATTATTTTTTTAAATTTGCCCAGCACTATTCAAATTCAATAAGTCCTGATTTTAATCAGGACAAAAAATACTTAACATCTTTGTTTAAAAGTTTCGTATGCTTTAAGACTTTGTTGGTTTGTTTTTTGTTTTAATATTGAATTTGTAGTACTGGGTTTGTAGTTTGAGATTTGAATAAAAAAGGAGGAAATTTTGGAAATTTTTCAGCAGATAATCTCTTGGATGGTTGTTGGAGTAGGGTTTGTGGGTTGGCTAATATTTTTACCGCAAATCAAATTATTATTTAAGAATAAAGAAGCTCAATCTATTTCTCTTGGTTTAATTTGGGGTTCTTTAGGAATGCAGGCTACAATACTCACCCATACAATTTTGAAAAAAGATTGGCCTTTGGTATTTGCAATTACAATGAATTATATTTGTCTTATTGTTGTTTTGATTTTGATATATTATTACAGAAAATATCCAGGTGGAAGAAAGAGAGGTCTTTGATGAAAAATTATGCTGCGAAATATATGCTGGAAGAGTTTTTGGGAAAAGAACATAAAAAGGAAGTGGATTTTAGTAAAAATATTTCGGACGTCGCTGATTTGGCTCTTCTTTCTAATCTTTATGAGTGCTGTGAAGAAATAATTGGTGGTGAACCTAACGATCTAGAGATCATAAAACAAAAAGAAAGACTGTCTTGCATTGAAAAAAGAATAAAAGAGGTCCTTCAAATAAACACAGAGTTGGCACCTTTGGCTCTAGTTTTAGATGATCTTGATGGAGCATTTAGAAAACCTGTGGTTTGGGTAGGAGAGAGAATTATTGAATTATTAAAAGAAAAGGAACCGACTTTTACCGAGATAAACAGAATTACCAAATTCTTTATTCGTTCAGTAGATTTAAGAGGAATGCAGGAAGACTTAAGAGAAATTATTATTGAAAAAATAAAGACTATTTCAGTAGACAGTATTCCTGGGTGGTTCATTCTTTCTTTAGATTTTCTTGATGATGATCTTTTCTTTTTTGCTGAAGATTCTTTCCGGCAAAAAGCCAAAGAGATTTATGAGGCCTTGAAGGCAGAAGAGTAGAGGATAGTCCTTTAAATTAAAACCCCACGCAGGTTTCACTGTATGGGGTTTTCTTTTATTATTCAATGTTCGGAGTCGGACTCCGAACATTAGGGTTTTTACCACATATCTGGTGCTATAGCATGGAATGTGTGGTGATTTTGTTTTTATGGTATCTGTTGGACATCGGATGTCCAACAGATCCAACAGATATATTTGCGAGTGACGTATATACGCACGTATATACATCCGTATATACTTTGGTGTATAATTTAAGAATGAGTAAGCATATAAGAAAATTAACAAAGACCTCAAGTCATAGTTATTTGGTGATTATCCCCAAAGAAATTATTGAAAAATACGGCTGGAAAGAGAGGCAAAAATTGACCATAGAGGACAAAGGCAGGGGAAAGCTGGAAATAAAAGATTGGAGGCGGAAGTGAAGGTAAATAAAATGTTCTTTAAAAAAATTATTTTAATTTTAGTTGGGTGTTTTTTTGTTTGTAGTCCGGTTTTTGCTGATGATAAAAAAATTCAGGCACCGGATTATAAAAAGTTACTTAAAGATGTAAAGCCGGTTATAAGTTATCATCTTGTGGAAACAGGAGATATTATTTCAGGTCCGCAAAAGGCAGACGGTAGAGACTATATTATATTAAAAAAATTTGTCGGAAAAACTTTGAAATTAGTAGAATATAACATCTTTGAAAAAGGAAAAGAATACAAATTAATAGTATATCTTTTTGTAAAAAACAGCCCCGAAGAACATTATTCCAGGATTTTTATTGATAATGTTGATAAAAACGGAAAAGAGAGAGCAGATGGTATTTTTGATGAAGAAAACAAGTACTAGACAAGTACTAAAAATAAAAAGAAAACACGCATGTGTTTTCTTTTTTGCTTTAATTAACTATTGACGAAGAAGGTTTAAATTGCTAACATCTTTATCATGTATTGTAAAAAACAATATGGCAATTCTTGATATATTTAAATCAAAACAAGGAAAGGCGGAAGAGAAACTAAAACGCCCCTCAAAAGGCGTTTTAAAAAAACCTGCTTCACCGGCTGTGCCTAACGGCAAGCAAGCAAGCAAGTCCGCTAAGAAAAAAAGCGTTAAAAAAGATGCGCAAATTAAGGTTGCAAAAGAAGGCACTTCTGAGATTGCTTCTATGATTTTGAGTGCTCCACATATTACAGAAAAAGCATCCTTTCTTTCTGAAGAAGGTGCTTATGTTTTTAAAGTAGCCAAAAGATCAAATAAGATTTTGATAAAAAAATCGATAAAAGAGCTTTATGGTGTAGAACCTAGAAAGGTTGCAATAATAAATGTTCCTTCTAAAGTTCGTCTTTCTCGTGGAAGAAAGGGTGTAAGGTCTGGTTACAAGAAAGCTATTGTTTATTTAAAAGCTGGAGATAAAATAGAAGTTGTATAAATTTTGGCATGAAGAAATATAAACCAACAACACCATCAAGAAGAGGAATGACCGGTATTGCATATCGAGATTTTTTGAGTTTTACTAAGAGCAATCCTTTGAAAAGCTTAACTAAGGGTTTGAAAAGGGCAAAAGGCAGAAATGGTAAAGGTAGAATTACTACTCGTCACAAAGGCGGTGGTTCTAGGCGTTTGTATAGAGATATTGATTTTAAATACAATAAGTATGATATCCCCGCAAAAGTACAAAGCATAGAATACGATCCAAATCGTTCTGGTTTTATTGCTCTTGTTTGTTATGCTGATGGGGAAAAGAGATATATACTTGCCCCGCAAGGTTTGAAAGTGGGGGACACTTTTACTGTTTCAGAAAAAGCAGAAGTAAAAGTAGGCAATAGATTGCCTTTGTCAAAAATCCCTTCTGGTACACACGTTTACAATATTGAATTTCAACCAAAGGCGGGTGCTAAGATGGTTCGTTCAGCAGGTAACTTTGCAGAGCTTTTGGCTCATGATGCTGGTTATGCTCAACTTAAAATGCCTTCTAAGGAAATTAGAAAGGTTTTGGATGGATGTTGGGCAACTATTGGTGCTGTTTCAAATGAAGAACACGGATTGGTGGTATTAGGAAAAGCTGGTAGATCACGATGGATGGGTATCCGTCCTACAGTTAGAGGTTCTGCGATGAACGCTGTAGATCACCCATTGGGTGGTGGTGAAGGCAAGGCTCCTGCTGGATTGAAAAAGGGCCCTAAAAACAAATGGGGTAAAGGTAAGAGGGGGGTAAAGACCAGAAATAAGAAGAAATATTCAAACCATTTGATTATTAAAAGAAGGATTAAGAAGAAAAGGAAGTAATTAAGTAGCCAGCCATCAGCCATCAGTAGACAGACAAATAAATAAATGATTAAATGTCTGAAAGCTGAAAACTGAATACTGGAAACTAAAATAAATATGGCACGTTCACTTAAAAAGGGTCCATACGTTGATCCGAAATTATTAAAGAAAATAAGTAATATAAAACCAGAAGACAATGTGGTTGTTAAGACCTGGTCAAGGAACTCCCAGATTTCTCCAGAAATGATTGGTTTTACTTTTGGTGTACATAATGGACGCGATTTTATTGAAGTTAAAATTATCGAAGATATGGTTGGGCATCGCTTAGGCGAATTTAGTCCTACCAGAAAATTCGTGCGTCACGGTGGTAAGATGCAAAAAGAATTAGAAGCTAGAAAGAAAGTGGCGTAATAAATAAAGTATTATGACAAACGTATCAGCAAAATTGAAATATCTTAAGTTGTCTCCTAGAAAGGTGCGACTTTTGGTTGATTTGATAAGAGGGATGGATTTAAAAGAGGCAAAAACACAAATAAGTTTTAGTATTAAAAAATCCGCCTCTCCATTATTAAAACTTTTGAATTCTGCTGAAAGTAACGCAAAACATAATTTTAAATTAGATCCTGAAAATTTATATATTAAAGATATAAAAGTTGACGATGGTCCTATTTTGAAAAGATGGATGCCGAGAGCGAGAGGTAGGGCAACAATGATTAGACGTCGAACATCACACGTTTCAATGACATTATCAGATAAAGAAGAAGATAAAAAGAAGTAAATTTTAAAAGAATCACGAATTGTAAATCAAGAATCAAGTAAACTAAATTCTTAATTCATAATTCTTAATTCATAATTCATTTTTATGACACACGTAGCACATCCATATTCATTTCGTTTAGGTATTTTGCGCAATTGGAAATCGCGCTGGTTTAGTGCAAAAAATTATCAAAAATTTTTGAAGGGCGATATTTTAATTAGAGAATATTTGGAGAAAAAAGTGCGAGGGATGTATGTTGATTCTATTGATATGGAAAGATCAAGAGATGTTTTTACTATTATTATAAAAACTTCTCGACCTGGTTTGGTGATTGGCCGAAAGGGAGAAGGGGTTGATAAGCTTAAAAAAGATGTAGTCTCTTTTATGAGAAAGAAAAACTTAGAAGCTGCGCGTAAGATTGATTTTGTCGTAGAAGAAATGAAAGATCCAGAGACAAGAGCGGCTATTATGGCTCAAACCATTGCAGAAAGTTTGGAGAAAAGGTTTCCATTTAGAAGGGTTATGAAGCAAAATCTTGAAAAAATAATGGTAAATAGAAATGTTAAAGGTGTAAAAATATTACTTTCTGGTAGATTGGGTGGTGCAGAAATGAGTAGAAAGGAATGGTTGCAGCGAGGTAGAATGCCACTTCAGACATTTAAAGCTGATATTGATTTTGCAAAAGAGAGGGCAAGATTGCCTTATGGTGATATTGGTATTAAGGTATGGGTTTATAAAGAAGAATAAATATGCCCAGTAGTACAAATTTAATAAGATTGGCAAAGCCAATCAAAATAAAATAAGTATTGCTGGATAAAAATTAGAAATTGTACAAGATTATAAAAAAGAAATTATTAGATATAAATATTAAATTTGATTACTACTGGGTATGTTATTTCCTAAAAAAGTAAAACATAGAAAATGGCACAGGATGCGAAAAAACCCAAATAAGAAAATGGTTGCCACTAAAGGTATCAAAGTTTCTTTTGGTAGTTATGGTTTGAAAACGGTTGAATTTGGTGAGATCACAGCTAATCAGATTGAGGCTGCAAGAAGGGCGCTGACCAGATTTACACAAAAGACAGGTAAAATTTGGATTAGGATTTTTCCACATAAGCCTATCACTAAAAAGGCAGCAGAAGTAGGTATGGGAAAAGGAAAGGGTGATCCAGATAAGTTTGTTGCAGAAGTTAAACCTGGGAGAGTTCTTTTTGAGCTTGATGGTGTTACAGAGGAAGTTGCAAAAGAAGCTTTCAGAAGAGCGTCTGCTAAGTTGGCAGTTAAAACAAAATTTGTTATTAGATGAGGTAATATGCGATACCAATATACGAATGCATGCTAATAATACGAATAATACTAATAACGAATATCCAAGTTTATTAGTATTCATTAGTACAATTAGTATATTAGTATCGTAATTAATTAGTTAACATGAAAGGAGATTTCAAAAATAAAACAGAAAAAGAGTTGCAGAAAAGATTGGCAGATAAACGCAATAAGTTGCGAGAGTTTCGTTTTCAGATTGCAAAAGGAAAGATAAAAAATGTAAAAGAAGCTAGTCTGCTTAGAAAGGATGTTGCAAGGATTTTAACAGAAATTAACAAAGTAAGAAGTAAAAATTAATAAGTTAGAATTATGGAAAAAGATAAAGAAAAAATAATCTCGCCGAGCGGGATAAATAAGAAAAGATTGAAAGGAGTTGTGGTTTCTGATAAAACAGATAAGACTGTTACTGTTTTGGTGAATCGTTTTATTAAGCATAAACGTGTTGGTAAGTTTATAAATATCGGTAAAAAATATAAGGCGCATGACGCAGAAAATCAGTATAAGACTGGAGACAAGGTTACAATAGAGGAGTGTCGATCTTTGTCTAAAGATAAACATTTTAAGGTAGTATCATGATACAAGCAGAAACAATGTTAAATGTGGCAGACAACACTGGAGCAAAGCTAGTTCAGGTTATTAAGGTTTTGGGTGGAAGTCGAAGACGATACGCCAGAATAGGGGATATAGTTGTTATTTCTGTTAAATCTGCAGAACCAAGAAAAACAGTTAAGAAAAAAGATGTTTTAAGGGCTGTTGTTGTAAGACAAAAAAAACCTTTTAGAAGAAAGAATGGTTCTTATATTCGTTTTGATGATAATGCGATAGTTATTTTGGAAACAAAAGGAAAACAAGATCCAAAGGGCGGTCGAATTTTTGGTCCAATTCCTAGAGAATTGAGAGAGTTGGGGTACACTAAGATTATTTCATTGGCACAAGAAGTATTATAATATGCGATACCAATATACGAATGCATGCTAATAATACGAATAGTACAAATAGCGAATATCCGTGTTTATTAGTATCCATTAGTATCATTAGTAAAATTAGTATATTAGTATCGATTAATTAGTTAACATGAAAATCAAAAAAGACGATAAAGTTTTGGTAATAGCAGGTAAAGATAAAGGCAAAAAAGGAAAAGTTGCCAAGGCTTTGCCGTCTTTGGGTAGAATAGTTGTAGAAGGAGTAAATGTTAGGAAAAAACACATACGACCAAGAAAAGAAGGGGAGAAGGGTCAAATTGCTCAAATTTCTATGCCTATAAATGCTTCAAACATCATGGTGATTTGTTCGAAATGTAATAAAACAACAAGGGTTGGATATAGCTTGATGGAGAACAAAAAAAAGGTTAGGGTATGTAAAAAGTGTGGAGGAGAATTATAAAACCATGAATAATTACGATATTTATAAAAAATATAAAGAGGATGTATTGCCGGAATTGCAAAAAAAGTACGGAAATGTAATGGCGGTGCCTAAAATAGAAAAGGTAGTAATTAATTCTGGAATAGGTTCTATTAAGGACAAAGAAAGAATTAAAATGATTGAAGAGAATTTGTCTATGATAACAGGTCAGAAAATTTCCCCAAGGCCAGCCAAAAAATCAATTGCCTCTTTTAAATTAAGAGAAGGAAGTACTATTGGTTATAGTGTAACCCTGCGTGGAAAGAGGATGTACGATTTTTTGAACAAATTATTTTTTGTTGCAATACCTAGGCAAAGAGATTTTCAGGGTTTGGACTGGAAATCTGTGGATGTTTCTGGTAACCTAACCATTGGTTTTAAGGATGGTCTTGTTTTTCCGGAGATGGTAGGTAAGGATTTGAAAAACATGTTTGGTTTTTCAATAACAATAGTTACAACAGCCAACAGTAGAGAAGAAACAATTGAATTTTTTAAAGCAATGGGGTTACCATTTAAGAAAGATTAATTATTATGGCAAAGAAATCAGTTATAGCAAGAGCAAAAAAAGAAATAAAATACAAATCACGAGTAGTGAGAAGATGTTTTAGATGTGGTAGAAAAAGGGGTTATATGAGAGATTTTGATTTGTGCAGAATATGTTTTAGGGAATTGGCTAATGAAGGTAAAATACCAGGGATTAAAAAAAGTAGTTGGTAAATAAAATATTATGACAGATCCAATAGCAGACATGTTTACAAGAATAAGAAATGCTTACGCTGTTAATAAAGAAACAGTGGTTATTCCTTATTCAAAATTAAAAATGGAAATCGCCAAACTAATGCAAGAAGAAGGATATATTAAGGATGTTGTTAGGCGTGGTAAAAAGGTAAGAAAAAGCTTAGATATAACTTTGTTGTATAAAGATGGAAAGACACCTATTAATAGTATTAAGCGAGTTTCAAAGCCGTCTCGAAGAATATATACTTCTTTTAAGGAAGTATACCCTGTGAGAAGTGGTCGTGGAATTAAAATTTTATCTACCTCCAAAGGTATTATGTCAGATAATAATGCGCGTAAAGAAAAGGTTGGAGGTGAAATAATTGGTGAGATTTGGTAAATAAAAAATATGAGTAGATTAGGAAAAAAACCAATACAGATTCCAGAAGGAGTTGAGATTAATGTAAAAGAAGGAGTAATTTTGGTAAAAGGACCAAAAGGAGAATTAAGCAGGAATTTTAATCCAGTGATAAATATAGAGATTAAAGAAAAAGACGTGGTGTTAAATCCAAAAGAAGAAACCCCTCAGGTTATGGCTTTGTGGGGAACTTATTCTTCGCATATTAGAAACATGATTGCTGGTGTTACTGAAGGTTTTAGTAAAACTTTATTGATTGAAGGAGTTGGATTTAAAGCTCAAATGTCAGGTGAAAATTTAGTTCTGAATTTAGGTTTTTCTCATCCTATTGAAATGAAGGTTCCAGAAGGTGCTGAGGTAAAAGTTGAAAAAAATAAAATAGAAATTTTTGGTATAGATAAAGAGTTGGTGGGTGAGACAGCAGCTAAAATTAGAGCTTACAAAAAACCTGAACCTTACAAAGGTAAAGGTATAAGATATGAAGATGAGGTTGTAAGACGTAAGGCAGGTAAGAAGGTTGTGGGAACATAATATAAAAATAAATATGTTAGATAAACAAGAAAAAAGAATAAGACGCCATAAGCGAGTAAGGGCAAAAATAAAAGGCACCACAGCCTGTCCGCGTCTTTCTGTTTTTCGTTCAAGCAAGCATATTACCCTTCAGCTTATAGATGACACTCAAAATAAAAGTTTGTTGCAAATGAGTGATGACTCAAAGAAAGCGAAGAAGGGAACAAAAACAGAAATTGCTTTTAAACTCGGAAAAGATTTTGCTACCAAAGCAAAAGAGAAAAAAATTGAAAAAGTAGTTTTTGATAGGGGAGGTTTTAAATATATTGGCAGAGTTAAGGCGGTAGCTGAAGGAGCCAGGGAGGGTGGTCTTAAGTTTTAAAAATATTATGATATTTAAAGGTAAAAGAAATTTTAAATCAAAAAGAGAAAAATCTGAATTTGATCAAAAGATTATTGATATCAGGCGTGTTACGCGTGTGGTCGCTGGTGGTAGAAGGTTTAGCTTTAGGGTAACTGTTGTTATTGGTAATAGAAATGGAGAGGTTGGTATTGGTCTTGGTAAAGCATCTGATACAGCTTTGGCAATAGAAAAAGCTGCTCGTTTGGCTAAGAAAAACAGGATTAAATTACCTTTAACTAAAACTAAATCAATTCCCCATGAAGTAGAGGCAAAATTTACGCAAGCAATTGTAATGATGAGACCGTCGCGTAAAGGACGAGGTTTGGTAGCAGGTAGTGCAGTTAGAACAGTATTGGATTTGGCAGGAGTTAATGATGTTGTAGGAAAGGTGGTTTCTAGAAGTAAGAACAAGCTTAACATTGCAAAGGCTACGATAAATGCCCTTAAGAAGTTAGAGTAATTTTATTATGCAATTAAATCAATTAACTACAAAGATAAAAAATAAATCAAAGAAAAGAGTGGGTCGCGGAGGTAAGCGAGGCACTTATTCTGGCAGAGGATTAAAAGGCCAAAAAGCCCGCGCAGGTAGAAAATTAAAGCCTGAATTAAGAGAGATAATTAAAAGAATTCCAAAGAAAAGGGGTTATAGATTTAAGTCCATAAAACCGGCAGTTGAGGTTGTTAATTTAGGTAAAATAGAAAGTAAGTTTAAAGATGGAGAAAAAGTTAATCCACAAATTCTTAAAGAAATGAAATTAATTGGAAAAGAAAAATTAAAAGTTAGGATTTTGGGAATGGGTAAATTAACTAAAAAGCTTACTTTTTCTGGATGTGAAGTTTCTAATTCAGCAAAAGAGAAGATTGAAAAAGCAGGAGGGAGTATCATGTAACATATAACATGAAGCATGTAACATTTGAAAAATTTTTTAAAAAATTTTTCGTTAATAAAAATGTTTTAAGTTTCAAGTTTCAAGCTTTATGAAAAACTTTTTACATAAATTAAAACTAATTTTAAAGGACCCAGATATTAGAAAGAAATTATTTTTTATTTTCTTTATTCTGGCTGTTTTTAGGTTAGGTGCTGTTATTCCTATTCCGAGTGTAGACCCTATTAGGTTGGCTGCGTTTTTGCAAGGCAATCAATTTTTTGGTTTGTTGAATATTTTTTCAGGTGGTGCCTTGTCTAACCTTTCTGTGGTTATGCTTGGTGTAGGTCCTTATATTACAGCCTCTATTATTATGCAGCTTTTGACGATGATTTTTCCAAGACTTAAGGAGATTTATCAAGAAGAAGGTCAAGCAGGAAAGCAAAAATTTAATCAAATTTCTAGGTATCTTTGTGTTCCACTTGCAGCTTTGCAAGGTTTTGGTTTGTTGGCGCTTTTGGAAAGACAGGGTGTTTTGTCGGGTTTAACAGTACCTGATCGTTTACTGAATGTACTTATTGTTACTGCAGGCGCTGTATTTTTGATGTGGCTAGGTGAGCTTATTTCAGAATACGGTATTGGCAATGGTATTTCTTTGATGATTTTTGCTGGTATTGTTGTAAGTATTCCAAATGCCGTACAACAAGCTCTTATAAATTTTGAAATTTCTATGGTGCCTATGTATGCAGGCTTTTTGATCGCAGCATTTTTAATTATTGCTGGTGTTGTGATAATAACCGAGGCCCAAAGACCCATACCGGTTTCTTATGCTAAAAGAGTTCGAGGTATGAAGGTGTATGGTGGAGTTTCTACTTATTTACCTTTGAGAGTAAACCAGGCGGGTGTTATTCCAATTATTTTCGCTTTGTCTATTTTACTTTTTCCACAAATGATAACAAGCATGCTATCTGGAGTTGGTAGTCCTACTTTTCAGAGTATTTTGACTGTATTTAATAATTTTTTCAATAATCCTTGGATTTATGCTTCGCTTTATTTTGTCTTAGTATTTTTATTTACTTATTTTTATACTGCGGTTACTTTTGATCCGGAAGCTATTTCTAAAAACTTGCAAAAGAGTGGTGCTTTTATTCCTGGTATAAGGCCGGGCGCTTCCACTTCTGCATATATTTCTAAAATTTTAACTCGTATTACTCTTGTTGGTGCTGTTTTCCTAGGTTTGATTGCGGTGCTTCCATTGGGTATGAGAGCTATAACCGGAATGGTGAGTTTGACCATTGGTGGTACAGCTCTTTTGATTGTTGTTTCTGTGGTACTTGAAACACTGAAACAAGTTAATTCTCAGGTGGTGATGAGAGAGTATGAATAACCAAAGAGTATTTTGCTCTTTGAAAATGGAGGTGTTATTATGGAAGATATGGAAGGCAAAATGAATAAAAAAATAATTTTCTTAATAGGGCCGCCTGCCTCAGGAAAGGGGACTCAGGCTAAATTATTGATAGAAAAAACCGGTTTTTATCATTTTATAACAAGCAAAGAAGGAAAAGATTATATTGCAACACATCAAGATGACCCAGAAACAAAAAAACAAGAAGTGTTGTATAAAAAAGGGGAGCTTTTTAATCCAGAGTGGCTTATTCGAGTTCAAAAAGAAAGAGTGGAAGAGATATTAAAGAATGATATTAAGGGGGTTCTTTTTGATGGTTCACCGCGTACTCTTTATGAAGCAGAAAATCTACCCAAGCTTTTAAGTAGTTTTGTTGGTAAGGAAAATATAATTACCGTGGTAATAAATGTTTCTGAGGAGGAGCTAGAAAGAAGAACTGTGGAGCGTTTGGTATGCAGTGAAAATGAAAATCATGTGGTAAGCACCAGACTTAATTCTGATGTTAAAATTGGTGATAAGTGTCTGCAGTGTGGTGGTGTTTTGCAAAAAAGGGATTTGGATATGGTTGTTGAAGAGCGCATAAAAGAATATAATGAACGCACCGTGCCTGGTATAAATTTTTTGAAAGAAAATTATAAGGTTGCTGAGGTAAACGGTGAACAGTCTGTGGGGGATGTTCACAAAGATATAATGGAGGCGTTGGCTGATTTCCTTAAATAATTTTAGCTAGAAATGATAACAATAAAAACACCAGAAGAAATACAGATTTTGAAAGAAGGGGGCAAAATTCTTGCCTCTGTTTTAAATCGTGTTTCAGAAAAAGTTATACCTGGTGTTTCTACAAAAGAGTTAGATGATTTTGCTTTTGATCTGATTAAAAAAACAGGGGGAGAACCCTCGTTTTTAGATTATAGACCTTGGGGTCACAAGCAAGGCTATCCAGCATCATTGTGTGTTTCTATAAATGATGAGGTAGTTCATGGGGTGCCTTCTGCAGATATAATATTAAAAGAAGGTGATATTATAAGTCTTGATCTTGGTTTGGAATACAAAAAGCTATTTACAGACACGGCTGTTACTTTGGGTGTTGGCAAAATAAGCGACAAGGCTCAAAAATTGATTGATGTTTGTAAAAAGAGTTTGGAACTAGGGATTGCTGAACTAAAAGAAGGAGCTAGAATAGGGGATTATGGTTTTGCGGTGAAGGAGTATGTTACTAAAAATGGTTTTGATGTGGTGGAGATACTTGTTGGACATGGTGTGGGCTATGCTGTTCATGAAGACCCAGAGATACCTAACTGGGGTGAAAAAGGCAATGGAGAGGAGTTAAAAGCTGGAATGGTACTTGCTCTTGAGCCTATGGTGTGTGAGGAAGTTGGTGATGTAGAAAAAGCTGATGATGGTTGGGCATGGAAAACCAAAAATGGCTTACTTTCGACTCATTTTGAACATACAGTAGTAATTGAAAAAGACGGAGCGACTATCTTGACATAGTAATAAAAATAGCTTATTGTTTAATTGGAGTTTTTATAATCTGAAAAATTAAAAAAGGAGAATGAAAATGAAATTTTCCCATTTTGATGAAGAAGGTTTGGCTATTTATGACATGGAAATTATGACTGCTGGTGGTTGGAAAACCGTTCAGACCAAGAGTTACCAACAGGTCAATGTTTCCTTGTTCAACTAAAAGTTGTATTGATAAAGAATGTTTTTCGGTTGATGTTGTTCATAGCTATGTAAAACCTAGTGGTGCTTTATGATTTTTAAAAAGCCTGGCGCTTATTGTGCCAGGCTTTTATCTTTTTTTGGTTTTGTTAAAGTATTTATATATGATATTAGGAATAGATTATGGAACAAAAAAAATCGGTTTAGCGCTTTCTGATAAAAGCGTTAAATTTGCATTTCCGCATTCTATCATAACATCGACCCCCGGGGTCGATGTTATTGGGAAGATTAAAAAGATATGTGAAGAGAAGGGGGTAGAAAAAATAGTACTTGGTAGGCCCGTGGGGTATAAGGGTGATGCCACTAGTATTTTAAATAAAATAGAAAGATTTAAAATAAAACTCGAAGAAAAAATTGGACTGCCTGTAGTTTATGAAAACGAGGTTCTTACAACTAGGCAGGCGGAAAGATTTTTAGTAGGGCAAAAGCCACGCGGGCTTACAGCCGATCCAAGAAAAACAGCCAAGCAGCTCACAAGAAGAGTAGATGCTTCTGCGGCAGCTATCATCCTGCAGAGCTATCTGGATAGGGAATAAGATCTGTGATTAGTTATATTCTTAATCAAAATGGGAAAATTTCATTTTCATTCTCCTTTTTTAATTTTTCTATTTTTGTTATATAATAAATTAAATGGAACAAGAACAAAAAATTCACCTATCAATTGTTATTGCTGCTTATAACGAAGAAAAGAGTATTAAAGACACATTAATGGATATAAGCGGGTATCTTAAAAAGCAGGATTATTCTTCTGAAATAATTGTAGTTAATGATGGCTCTAAAGATAAGACCTCAGAAATTGTTAGTGGGCTAGTTTCTACTTTCCATAATCTTAAGTTTATAGATAATAAAGTGAATAAAGGAAAAGGTAGTGCGATAAAACAAGGTATGCTTGAGGCAAAAGGTAAGTATTGTTTGTTTATGGATGCTGATAACGCCATTTCTATTACTCATTTAGACGGTTTTTGGCCGCACATTAAAGAACAAGGGAGTTATGATTTAGTGATAGGCTCAATTGAATTAGAAGGTTCTAAAAAAGAAGAAGCATACACTGGTTTTAGTAAAATTTATAGAAATGTTTTTGGTAAGCTATCAAAATATTTAGTAAGAGCCTTGGCGGTCTGGGAAATACATGACACTCAAAGAGCTTTTAAGCTTTTTACAAGGGAGGCGGCTGAAAAGATTTTTCCTCGACAAACCATTATGCGCTGGGGTTTTGATATAGAAGTTTTGGTAATTGCTAAGAAGCAAGGGTTTAAAATAAAAGAGCTTCCTGTAGCGTGGATTAACCCCCCCGGAAGGCCAACATTTATGTCATATTTAAATACCCTAAAAGAGCTTTTGCAGATTAAATTTAATGCCATTAGGGGTAAGTATAAATAAAGTTATAAGTAATTTGTATGTAATATGTATTTTGTTACAGGTTACATGCGATATGTTACATGAATCATGTTAGCAGATTCTGAATTTAGAAAAGATCAAGTTAGTGGAGATTGGGTTTTGGTAGCCAAAGGGCGTAAAAAAAAGCCTGTATTTTTTTCTGATAAAGATAAAATTACATCTAACAAAGAAAAAGAGAAAGAAGATATATCCAAATGCCCATTTGAAGATCCACAGAAAAGCGGGAACCCCTTTCCACTTCTTTGGTATCCAAGCCCAGAAGCTGCTTCTTCAGAAATGGAGGATTTAAACTCTTGGTTTGTTCAGGTTATAGTAAACAAATATCCATTATTGTCTCATGAAAAAAAATGTCCAGTCCCACAAAAGAAAGGCCTTGAAGAAAAACTGGACTCGGTTGGATATCATGAAGTGATCATAACAAGAGATCACAACAAGACTATTGCAGATATGTCCGTGGAAGAGGTGCAGCTTGTTTTGAAGGCATATAAAGAAAGATACAGAGTTTTAGCTAAAGATCCTTGCGTAAAATACATTCTTATTTTCCACAATCAAGGTGAATTAGCAGGTGCTTCTGTTCCTCATCCTCATTCTCAATTGGTGGCTTTACCTATAATAGATCCTGATGTGGCTGGTAGCTTAAGAGGTTCTGCCGATTTTTTTAAAGAGAATAAAAAATGTGTTCATTGTGCTATGGTTGATGATGAAATAAAAGATGGTTCAAGAGTAATAAGTAAAAACAAATATTTTACAACATTAGTTCCGTTTGCACCAAGGGTCCCTTATGAAATAAGAATTTATCCCATAGAACATTCATCTCGTTTTGAAGATTTGGATAAGGAAGAATTTCCGTATTTAGCAGAAGCATTAAGAGACTCAGCAAAAAGGATTAATAAGGCATTAAATCATCCTGATTATAATTTTTTTATTCATACAGCGCCGGTAGGTGATGGTCATGATCATTACCATTGGCATATAGAAATTTTGCCACGCGGATTTAAGTGGGCCGGATTAGAGCTTGGTGGAGGAGTAGAGGTTATAGTTATTCCCCCTGAAGATGCGGCTAAACATTTGAGAAAAGTAATGTAGTGGGACAATAAATTATGTTTTTAGATTTTTTTTGGATATTTTTGATGGGGGCAGCCCCTGTTTTTGAGCTTCGTGGCGCTGTGCCATTGGGTATTTTTGTTTTTAAGCTTAATCCTGTTTTGGTTTATATTGCTGCTGTTTTTGGGAATTTTTTGATTGTCCCGGTTTTGCTTATTTTTTTAAAGAATTTTTCTGAGTTTTTGATGAATCGTTTTTATACTATAAATCGCTTTTTAAATTATATTTTTTCAAAAACAAGAGAGCACCATAAGCATAAGTTTGAAAAGTGGGAACATCTGGCACTTTTTGTTTTAGTGTCTTTGCCATTGCCATTTACTGGTGCTTGGACAGGTGCTATTGCGGCTTTTCTTTTTGGGGTACCTTTTAAAAGAGCTCTCTGGTTGATATTTGCAGGTATACTCGTGTCGGGTCTTATTGTGACGATATTATCAGTATTAGCGGGTAACAGCCTTGACTTTTTATAGTCATTTAGCATAATATAAAAAAATAGAACTTTAATAAAATACTTGTGAAAACACTAGTCACAGCCAAAAGTAGCTTAGTTATAGGCATTTTTTGGCTGTGACTAATTTGAGTACAGCCCTTGCTTCAGGGAGAAGCAAAGACAACCAAGGAGGTTAGAAATGGGAAATGTAAATGAACTTAAGGGTTTTACTCGAGGACAATTGGATGCCGCTTTGATGAAAATTGGGCAGGACGCTGGAATGGGTACTAAGGAAGGGCTTAAGGCTTTTCTAAGAGGTGAACTTGTAATCTCCAAGTCTGAACCTATTTGGCGCGAAAAGGACGGCGTCATCTACTTCACAGTCACTTCCGACGGCACCACTGGCGAGGAGTGGA